>JABXIM010000148.1 GCA_013373085.1 Oceanospirillaceae bacterium
AATTCACCAACGGTGAAGTGAAAGGCAAAACCGGTTCCCTGACTGCTCTGCCGGTCATCGAAACCCAGGGTGGTGACGTTTCCGCGTTCGTTCCGACCAACGTGATTTCCATCACCGACGGCCAGATCTTCCTGGAATCCAGCCTGTTCAACTCGGGTATCCGTCCGGCCATCAACGCCGGTCTGTCCGTATCCCGAGTCGGTGGCGCGGCCCAGACCAAGATCATCAAGAAGCTGGGCGGCGGTGTTCGTCTCGCCCTGGCGCAGTACCGTGAGCTGGCGGCCTTCGCCCAGTTCGCTTCCGATCTCGACGACGCCACCCGTGCCCAGCTGGAGCACGGCCAGCGCGTAACCGAGCTGATGAAGCAGAAACAGTACTCGCCGATGTCCGTTGCCGAAATGGGCCTGAGCCTGTTCGCGGCCAACGAAGGCTTCCTGAACGACGTTGAACTGAACAAGATCGGCGACTTCGAAGCAGCTCTGATCTCCTACTTCAAGTCCGAGTACGCGGACCTGATGGCGAAGGTCAACGAAAAGGGCGCTTACGACGACGAGATCGCTGCGCAGTTCAAGGCCGGCATCGAGAAGTTCAAGTCAACCCAGACTTGGTAACAGCCCTCGGGCAACGGTCTGCAGGCGCAGCCCGCAGACCGGATACCAGGTCAAGGTAAAAAGGCGGAACTATGGCAGTCGGAAAAGAGATTAAGACGCAGATTGCGAGTATCGGGAGCACGCGCAAGATCACCAGCGCCATGGAAATGGTTGCGGCGAGCAAAATGCGCAAGGCCCAGGATCGCATGCAGTCGTCCCGTCCGTACGCGCGCAGTATCCGTGGCGTCATTCAGCACCTGGCAAAAGCCAACCCTGAATACAGCCACCTTTACATGCATGAACGCGAGGCCAAGCGTGTCGGCTATATCATAGTCGCATCCGACCGCGGTCTCTGCGGCGGCCTGAACGTCAACGCGTTCAAGTCGGCCGTGGCCAGCATGAAGGCATACCACGACCAGGGCGTGGCGGTCGAGATCTGTGCGCTGGGCGCCAAGGCGGTGTCCTTCTTCAAGAACTACGGCGGCAACGTCGTGGCGGCAAAAACCCATATGGGTGACGCACCGGCACTGGCTGATCTGATCGGCTCGGTCAAGGTGATGCTCGATGCATTTGCCGAAGGTAAGCTGGATCGCCTGTACGTGGTGTCGAACGAGTTCGTCAACACCATGACACAGAAGCCAGCGGTCGAGCAGGTATTGCCGCTACGCGCGGAAGACGACGACAAACTGCTGAACCATCACTGGGACTACCTCTACGAACCGGACGCGAAAGAGCTGCTCAACGGCCTGCTCGCGCGTTACGTGGAGTCTGTGGTCTACCAGGCGGTGGTCGAGAACAACGCCTGTGAACAGGCAGCCCGTATGCTGGCGATGAAGAACGCAACAGACAATGCCGGCAACCTCATCGACGAGCTCCAGATGGTCTACAACAAGGCTCGTCAGGCCGCGATCACTCAGGAAATTTCCGAGATCGTCGGCGGTGCGGCGGCTGTTTAACGCAGTGAACGGGTTTAAAAGTTAAGAGGATCCGAACATGAGTAGCGGACAAATCGTTCAGATTATCGGCGCAGTTGTCGACGTGGAATTCCCGCGCGATAGCGTGCCGAAGGTATATGACGCCCTGACCGTCACCAAGACCGGCCTGACGCTGGAAGTCCAGCAGCAGCTGGGCGACGGTGTGGTCCGTGCGATCGCTATGGGTCAGACCGAAGGTGTGAGCCGTGGCTGGGATGTAGAAAACACCGGTGCGCCGGTTTCCGTGCCCGTGGGCAAGGCCACTCTGGGCCGTATCATGGACGTACTGGGCAACCCGATCGACGAATGTGGTCCGGTCGGTGAAGACGAGCGCATGCCGATTCACCGCAAGGCACCGACTTACGCCGAGCAGGCAGCGACCAACGAACTGCTGGAAACCGGCATCAAGGTCATCGACCTGGTCTGCCCGTTCGCCAAGGGCGGTAAGATCGGTCTGTTCGGTGGTGCCGGCGTGGGCAAAACCGTCAACATGATGGAGCTGATCAACAACATCGCGACCCAGCACTCCGGTCTGTCGGTATTCGCCGGTGTCGGTGAGCGTACTCGTGAGGGTAACGACTTCTACCACGAGATGCAGGAAGCGGGTGTTGTAAACGTCGAGCAGTTCGACAAGTCGAAAGTAGCGATGGTCTACGGTCAGATGAACGAGCCGCCGGGCAACCGTCTGCGTGTAGCGCTGACCGGTCTGACCATGGCCGAGAAGTTCCGTGACGAAGGTCGTGACGTACTGCTGTTCGTCGACAACATCTACCGTTACACCCTGGCGGGAACCGAGGTATCCGCACTGCTGGGCCGTATGCCCTCCGCAGTAGGTTACCAGCCGACCCTGGCTGAGGAGATGGGCGTTCTGCAGGAGCGTATCACCTCCACCAAGACCGGCTCCATCACGTCCATCCAGGCGGTATACGTACCGGCGGATGACCTGACTGACCCGTCTCCGGCGACTACCTTCTCCCACCTGGATGCGACCGTGGTACTGTCCCGTCAGATCGCCGAGCTGGGTATCTACCCGGCCGTGGATCCGCTGGACTCCACCTCCCGTCAGCTGGATCCGCTGGTCATCGGCCAGGAGCACTACGACATCGCTCGTCAGGTGCAGGGCGTGCTGCAGCGCTACAAGGAGCTGAAGGACATCATCGCGATCCTGGGTATGGACGAACTGTCCGAGGAAGACAAGCAGATCGTAGCGCGTGCGCGTAAGATCCAGCGCTTCCTGTCGCAGCCGTTCTTCGTGGCCGAAGTCTTCACCGGTGCCCCGGGTAAGTACGTGCCGCTGAAAGAAACCATCCGTGGCTTCAAGGGCATCCTGGACGGTGAGTTCGACTCCCTGCCGGAGCAGGCCTTCTACATGGTTGGCGGTATCGACGAAGCGGTAGAGAAAGCCAAGAAATTCTAAGCTTCCTGGCCTAACAGGTTGTTGAAAAGCATAACCGAGGCAGCCGAAGCTAGGCAAAAACAGGCGAAAATGCGCAGTTTAGTGAGCTAAATGAGCAATTTGAGGCTGTTTTTAACGAAGTTTTCGGCAACGCAGGTAGATTTTCGGCAACCTGCTGACTCTATAAGAGGAAATTAGCATGGCTATGACTGTTCATTGCGACATCGTGAGTGCCGAAGGCGAAGTCTTCTCCGGCCTCATCGAGTTCGTATCGGTAACAGGTAGCCTGGGTGACCTGGGTATCTACCCGGGTCACGCTCCGCTTCTGACGGAACTGAAACCAGGCCCTGTCGAGCTGCGCAAGCAGGGCGGCCAGGAAGACGTGTTCTACGTCTCCGGCGGCTACATCGAAGTGCAACCGCACAAGGTTACGGTACTGGCAGACACCGCGCTGCGTGCCCACGACCTGAGCGAAGCCTCCGCACTCGAAGCGCAGAAGCACGCACAGCAGGCGATGTCGGATAAAAACGCCGAGTTCGAATACTCGCGCGCGGCGACAGAACTGGCGGAAGCTGCAGCGCAGCTCCGTACCCTGCAGCAGATTCGTAAGAAAAGCGGTAAAGGCTGATCTACAGCGATCTGCACTCGACACAAAAAAGGGCAACCATCCGGTTGCCCTTTTTCTTTGTAGGTTGGGTGGAGGCCCGAAGGGCCGCAACCCAACACCATTCACGACTACGAAGATTCCCTGCTGTTGGGTTACGCGGCCGGTATTTGCTCCTGCAATACCGGCATTCCTGCCATCCTGGCAGTCGTTTCGCCGCTCCACCCAACCTACGGTCACAACAGTCCCCAAAGCGTATCGAATACGATCTGCTGCGCTGCCGCGACCTCGCGGGAGTCGATCACCACCGCCGTCGGGTAGTTTTTCGACGCCAGCGAAATGATCGCCACCCTGGGGGGATAGATGGCGATATAGGCGGCATCGACCCGGCCCTCGGTACGAATCCATTTGCGCTCCGACAGCTCTGCGTCCTCGCCGCCTTCGCCGATGGCGATGACCCGTACACGGATACCGCGGGCAATGCGCTGCAGCGTGTAGTTCGGAAAGGGGCGGTACAGGTGGCGCCGGATAGGCTTGGACGAGAACACCGAATAGACCGGGTTTGCGGTCCGGGCAACGGTATTGAGGATATCCCGCAGTACGAACTCGATGCCTTCGTCACCCTCGTAGAACTGCACGTTGGCGGTGCTGAATTCCGGCTTGAGGTGATTCAGCTCGGGAATCAGCTGGCTGCGCAGCTGCCCGACCGCCTTGTCCAGAGAAGCCTGACGTTCCTGCGCCAGCTGCAGCAGCACCTCCGGATCGCGGGGCGAAAAATAGCGTCGCTTGCCCTTTGGCAGGTAGGTTACGACCCCCTTGCTCTGCAGCGCCTTTAGGCATTCGTAAGCCGTGCCGCGGTTGATACCGGCCTTGTCGGCAATGGTGCGGATCGCGCTCGGGCCCAGGCTGAGCAGGGCACGATAGATGCGCATTTCACGCTCGTCGAGACCGAGCTGTTCGAAGACTTGTTCGCTCATTTGTCAAAAAACGGCTGACAATGTGTATTGAAAATGTCTTTGTATCAGATAAGCTCAGCGGACTAAATACAAAGATTGCCAACGCCTAACTGCAACGTATCGGGACAGGGAACAGTAAATAGATGTCTGTGGATGTAATTATACTGGCGGCCGGACAGGGCAGCCGTATGAAATCGGACAAACCCAAGGTGCTGCATCCGATCGGCGGCAAGCCGATGGTACAGCACGTGATCGACAGTGCCCGGGGACTCGAGTCGGCGCGCTTGCACCTGGTGATCGGCCACGGTGCCGACCAGGTGCGCGCAGCGCTGGGCGGGCAGGTGCTTAACTTCGCTGTCCAGGCCGAGCAGCTCGGTACCGGGCACGCGGTGGCGCAGGCGATGGATGCCGTGGATCGCAACGGCATCAGCCTGGTCCTCTACGGAGATGTACCGCTGACGCGGACAGAGACGCTGCAGCAACTGCTGCGCATCGCCCAGCAGGGCCACCTGGGATTGCTGACGGTGGAGCTGGCGGACCCCGCCGGGTACGGCCGTATCATCCGCGACGACCTGGGCGCGGTGGTGGCCATCGTCGAGCACAAGGATGCAACCGTAACGCAGCGCGCGGTTCGGGAGGTCAATACCGGTATTCTGGCGCTACCGAGCCGGTTACTGGCTGACTGGTTGCCTCAGCTTTCCAGCAACAATGTCCAGGGCGAATACTACCTGACCGACGTGATCGCGATGGCGGCGGCCGAGGGCGTGCGCATCGAGGCGATCCAGCCGGAACACGAGCAGGAAGTCCAGGGCGTCAACAATCGCCAGCAGCAGTCGGAACTGGAGCGCTGGTACCAGCGCCGTGAGGCCGAGTGGCTGATGGCCGAAGGCGTGACGCTGCTGGATCCGTCCCGGGTCGATGTACGGGGCTCGCTGTCGGCCGGCCGCGATGTGGTGATCGATATCAACTGCGTTTTCGAAGGCGTGGTGCGTCTCGGTCATGGTGTAGAAATCGGCCCCAATTGCTCGATCCGCAATGCGAGCATCGGCGATGGCACTGTGATCAAGGCCAATTCGGTGATCGAGGACGCCCGGGTCGACGCCGGTTGCGATATCGGTCCGTTCGCGCGGTTGCGCCCGGGCACCGAGCTGGCGAAAGGCGCGAAGATCGGCAACTTCGTCGAAACCAAGAAGGCCCGTATCGGGGAAGGTTCCAAGGTCAATCACCTGAGCTATATCGGCGACGCCGAGGTCGGGGAGGCTGTCAACGTCGGTGCCGGCACCATCACCTGCAACTACGACGGCGTCAACAAGTTCCGCACCGAGATCGGGGACGGCGCTTTTATCGGTTCCAACAGCGCCCTGGTGGCGCCGGTGAAGATCGGTGCCGGTTCCACTGTCGGCGCGGGCTCCACCATCACCAAGGATGTGGAGGCGCAGCAGCTGTCGGTGGCGCGTGGTAAGCAACGAAATCTCGACAACTGGCAGCGGCCGGTGAAACAGAAGGACTGAAGCTATGTGTGGAATCGTTGGCGCCATCGCGTCGCGTCCGGTATCGGAAATTCTGCTCGAAGGGCTGCGGCGTCTCGAGTATCGCGGTTACGACTCGGCCGGCATGGCGGTCTGGGACGGGGAGAAAATCAACCGCCTGCGCCGCGCCGGCAAGGTGCAGGCGTTGGGGGATGCCCTGACGGAAACGCCGCTCGACGGCCAGCTTGGCATTGCCCATACCCGCTGGGCAACCCATGGCAAGCCGACCGAGAATAACGCCCATCCGCACATGTCCGGCGAGCGGCTGGCAGTGGTGCACAACGGCATCATCGAAAACTTCGAGAGCCTCAAGCGCGACCTGCAGGGACAGGGCTATGCGTTCAGCTCCGACACCGATACCGAGGTCATCGCGCACCTGCTCGATGCCGCGGTACAGGGTGGCGCCAGTATCCTCGATGCGGTCCGCAAGACCGTGGCGCAGCTCGACGGCGCCTTCGCCCTCGGCGTCATGCACCAGGACTATCCCGGCGAGCTGATTACCGCACGCAAGGGCAGTCCGCTGGTGATCGGGGTCGGTATCGGCGAGAACTTCATCGGTTCCGATCCACTGGCGCTGCTGCAGGTCACCGACCGTTTCATCTATCTCGAGGAGGGCGACGTCGCCCGCCTCAAGCGCCTTGGCATCGAGATCTGGAATGCCGCGGGCGAGTCGGTCGAGCGCCCGGTGATGCAGTTCCAGCACGGGTCCGGCAGCGTCGACAAGGGCGAGTACAAGCACTACATGCTCAAGGAGATTTACGAGCAGCCAAAAGTGGTGCAGGCAGCGATGGAGGGGCGCCTGGGCAAGGACAGCGTACTGGAGCAGGCGTTTGGCACAGGCGCCAGCGAGATATTCGACCAGGTGAAGCAGGTGCAGATCGTCGCCTGCGGAACCAGTTACCATGCCGGCCTGATCGCCAAGTACTGGATAGAGGAGCTGGCCGGTATCCCGTGCATGGTCGAGGTCGCCAGCGAGTTCCGTTACCGCAAGGTGGTGCTGCCGCCGGGGACCCTGTTCGTCAGCATCTCCCAGTCGGGCGAAACCGCCGATACGCTGGCGGCGCTGCGCGAGGTTCGCGACCGGGTGCTGGCAAGTCTCTGCATCTGCAACGTGCCGGGCAGTTCGCTGGTGCGCGAGTCGGACCTGAGCCTGATGACCAACGCCGGTCCGGAGATCGGCGTGGCTTCGACCAAGGCCTTCACCACCCAGCTGGTGGCGCTGCTGATGACGACGCTGGTGCTGGGTCGGCGTCACGGGCTCGATGCCGGAACCGAAGCGCGGATCGTCGACGAGCTCAAGCAACTGCCGGCACTGCTGGATCGGGTGCTGAGCCTGGATCCGGCGATCGAGAAGATGTCGCAGGCGTTCGCCGAAAAGCAGCATGCACTGTTTCTCGGCCGCGGCACCCTGAACCCGGTGGCGATGGAGGGGGCGCTGAAGCTCAAGGAGATCTCCTATATCCACGCCGAAGCCTATGCCGCGGGGGAGCTCAAGCATGGCCCGCTGGCGCTGGTCGACAAGGACATGCCGGTGGTCACGGTGGCGCCGCGAAACGAGATGCTCGACAAGCTCAAGGCTAATCTGCAGGAAGTGAAGGCGCGTGGCGGCGAGCTGTTCGTCTTCGCCGGCTGCAGCGACGAGGTGCAGCCGGAGGAGGGCGTCCAGGTGCTGGAGCTGCCGCCGGTGCCGCGTATCCTCGAACCGGTCGTCTACACGGTACCGCTGCAGCTGCTGTCGTACCACGTTGCCGTGCTTAAGGGCACCGACGTCGACCAGCCGCGCAACCTCGCCAAGTCGGTGACGGTGGAGTAACGGACCCCAGTGGTTCGTAGAATCGCGGGTTGGGCATAGCGCCGAAGGCGCGAAGCCCAACATTCTTCGGTGACGGGTGACGCCTCACTGGTCCCCAATGTTGCCAGGACCACCCGAGCCACTGCCGGCGCGATTGCCGGCTGCGGCTGTCGAGTTATCGGCTTTCGCTTACTTCAGATCGAAGCGGTCGGCGTTCATCACCTTGGTCCAGGCCGCGACGAAGTCCTTGACGAACTTCTCCTTGGCATCGTCCTGGGCATAGACCTCGGCGTAGGCGCGCAGGATCGAATTGGAACCGAATACCAGGTCGACCCGGGTGGCGGTCCACTTCACCGCGCCGCTCTTGCGCTCGACGATTTCGTACAGGTTGCTGCCCTTCGGCTTCCAGCTGTAGCTCATGTCGGTCAGGTTGACGAAGAAGTCGTTGCTCAGCACGCCTTCCCGGTCGGTGAAGACACCGTGCCTGGTGCCGCCGTGGTTGGTGCCGAGCACGCGCATGCCACCGATCAGCACCGTCATTTCCGGTGCGGTCAGCCCCATCAGCTGGGTGCGGTCCAGCAGCATCTCTTCCGGCGTGACCACATAATCCTTCTTCTGCCAGTTGCGATAGCCGTCATGCAGCGGCTCCAGCCACTCGAAGGATTCCGCATCGGTCATTTCCTGGGTGGCATCGCCGCGGCCCGGTGCGAAGGGGACGGTGATATCGACACCGGCATCTTTCGCGGCCTTTTCGACGGCGGCGCTGCCGCCCAGCACGATCAGGTCGGCCAGGCTCACCGGCTTGCTCAAACCGGACTGGATGCTCTGAAGCGCCGACAGCACTTTCTGCAGCCGCACGGGTTCGTTGCCTTCCCAGTCCTTCTGTGGCGCCAGGCGGATACGGGCGCCATTGGCGCCACCGCGGTAATCGGAGCTGCGGAAGGTGCGGGCGCTGTCCCAGGCGGTGCTGACCAGCTCGGAGACGCTGAGACCGCTGACCAGGATCTTGCTCTTGAGGTCGGCAATTTCGGCATCGCTCAGGTTGTAGTCCACCGCCGGCACCGGGTCCTGCCAGATCAGGTCTTCGGCCGGAACATCCGGACCCAGGTAACGGCTTTTCGGACCAAGATCCCGGTGGGTCAGCTTGAACCATGCGCGGGCAAAGACCTCATCCAAGTAGGCCGGGTCCTTGTAGAAGCGCTCGGAAATTTTGCGGTATTCCGGGTCCATCTTCATCGCCATGTCGGCGTCGGTCATGATCGGGGTGCAGCGGATGGACGGATCCTCGACGTCCACGGGCTTGTCTTCTTCCCTGATGTCGACCGGTTGCCACTGCCAGGCGCCGGCCGGGCTCTTCTTCAGCTCCCACTCGTGTTCCAGCAGCATTTTGAAGTAGCCGTTGTCCCACTGGGTCGGATTGCTGGTCCAGGCGCCCTCGATACCGCTGGTCACGGTATCGCGGCCGATACCGCGGGCTTTGTGGTTGTTCCAGCCAAGCCCCTGCTCTTCCAGCTCGGCCGCTTCGGGTTCGGGACCGAGGTTGGCGGCATCGCCGTTGCCATGGGTTTTGCCCACGGTGTGGCCGCCGGCGGTCAGGGCCACGGTTTCCTCGTCATTCATCGCCATGCGGGCGAAGGTTACGCGCACGTCGGCAGCGGTTTTCAGCGGATCCGGATTGCCATCCACCCCCTCGGGGTTGACGTAAATCAGGCCCATCATCACGGCCGCCAGCGGGTTGTCCAGGTCGCGCTCGCCGGAGTAGCGGCTGTCGGGGTTGTCGCTCGGCGCCAGCCACTCTTTTTCGGAGCCCCAGTAGGTGTCTTTCTCCGGGTGCCAGATATCGGCCCGCCCGCCGCCGAAGCCGAAGACTTTCAGACCCATGGACTCATAGGCCATGTTGCCGGCCAGGATGATGAGGTCGGCCCAGGACAGCTTGCTGCCGTACTTCTTCTTGATCGGCCAGAGCAGGCGCCGGGCCTTGTCGAGGTTGGCGTTGTCCGGCCAGCTGTTGAGCGGCGCGAAGCGCTGGTTGCCGGTACCGCCGCCGCCGCGACCGTCGGCGATACGGTAGCTGCCGGCGGCGTGCCAGGCCATGCGGATCATCAGGCCGCCATAGTGTCCCCAGTCGGCCGGCCACCAGTCCTGGCTGTCGGTCATCAGCGCCTTGAGATCGTTCTTCACCGCGTCCAGGTCCAGCTTCTTGAATGCTTCGGCGTAATCGAAGCCTTCCCCCAGGGGGTTGGTCTTGGTGTCGTGCTGGTGGAGGATGTCCAGGTTAAGCGACTTCGGCCACCAATCCAGGTTGGAAGTAGCGGTTGCGGTGTTGCCTCCGTGCATCACGGGGCACTTGCCGGAGGAGCCACTGTTGTTATTGCTCATGTTTCGACGTCCTTTGCTCGGTGTTGGGAATGAGAGCACCGGAGTCGGAATTGTCCGCCCAGGCCTCCCGCTTCAAACCGTCTGCTGTTCAGCGCCGCAGATCGGTTCGGCCGGGGGTTGGGGGGGCGACCTGGCCTGACCTGAGGCGGCAAAATCAATGTAGCACCTGCACGGACGGGCGAGAGTAAATTGTCTATATGCTATCCATAGCCTAAGGCTATTAATGCTCTTATCCCAGTGTGGCCAGAATTACCTGATCGGGCGCGAAGCGGGCAACGAGGCGTTCGCCGATGGCGAACGGGCCAGCGGTCGTTCCGGTTCTGGTCACCAGGGCGCAAAGCGACTCACCGCCGGCCAGCTCGATCCGGTATTCGTCGAATTCGGTGCCGCGCTCGATGCCGACGAGGGTGCCCCGCAGACGATTGTCCCTGTCGTCGCTGCCGGTATCAGTCGCTTCCAGCCGTACCCAGGGTGCCTTGACCAGCGCCAGTACCTCCTTGTCGAGTTCGAGTCTGAGTCGGCGGGCGCTGCGCTCGGTGATATCGGCGTGTATCAGGTCGCCGTTGTCGAGCCGTACGCTGACCTTGTGACTCATGTCATCCGGACGCAGGCGTTCGACACGGCCGAACAACTGGTTGCGGGCACTGGTCTGGAGTCCCAGGCGGCTGACCACCGACAGCAGACTGTCGAGCGAGACCCGTTCGTCCTGCACCGCAGCGACGGCCATCGCCTCGACCTGCCCCAGCAGGGTATAGATCTTCAGCAGCCGCTCGCCGTATGGCGTCAGATGCGCGCCGCCGCCACCCTTGCCGCCGGTTTCGCGGTCGACCAGCGGCTGCCCGGCCAGGCTGTTCATTTCCGCCACGGCGTCCCAGGCGAACTTGTAGCTGACCCCGGCAGCTTTGGCGCCTCGGCTGATCGAACCTTCGCGGCGGATCTGCTCGAGCAGCCGTATCCGTTTCGGGTTGATGAAGTCCCGACCCTGCGTTTGCAGCGTCAGTAGGATATCCAGTTCCATCACAGCATTCTTGTCGGACAAAAGAACATTTTGACCGTTGTCGCCGGTAGGCTCCAGGGGTTGTATCGAATTTTATATAACGCTAAAGTCGGCTTTCGTTATATAGAAAAATATATAGCCACTCTGCAGGGAGAAGCCTTGATGGGGAGAAAATGGCTGTCGGCGTTTATGCTCGGGGGGCTGTGCCTGTCGCTGCCGGTCAGGGCCGACGAGGTGCGGGTCGCCGTCGCGACCAATTTCGTCGGGGTGATGGAGGCGCTGGCATCGCGGTTCGAGCAACAGAGTGGGCACCAGGTGACCCTGTCGGCCGGCGCTACCGGCAAGCTCTATGCCCAGATTCGTCAGGGGGCCCCGTTCGATCTGTTCTTTGCCGCCGATGAAGAGCGTCCTGCCCGTCTGGAGCGGGAGGGGATGACGCTGCCTGGAAGCCGTTTCACCTATGCCCAGGGCGAGCTGGTGCTCTGGAGTCCGCAGCCGGCGCTGGTCTTCGACGACGCCGAAGTGCTAAGCAGCGCTGCGTTCGAACATCTGGCGATCGCCAATCCGAAAACGGCGCCCTACGGCCTCGCCGCAGAGCAGACGCTGCAGCGGCTTGGGCTCTGGGAGCGCCTGCAGGGCAGGCTGGTGCGCGGCGAGAACATCGGCCAGACCTATCAGTTCGTTCACAGCGGTAACGCGGCGCTCGGTTTCGTCGCCAAGTCCCAGGTCTACAGCAGCGCTGAATATGCCGCGGGCTCGCACTGGGCGGTACCGGCGGATTTCCATGAACCGATCGTGCAACAGGTGGTGCAGTTGCAGAACTCCGAAGCCGCGCGAGCGCTGTTGGACTACGTTCGCTCGCCAGAGGCGCAAACCCTGATAGAAGCATTCGGCTACCGTGCCATTGCGGCGGAGGCCCACTGATCGATGTTCGCGATGGCCGATCTGGCGGCTTTGTGGATTACGCTGAAGCTGGCGGCTGTGACGACGCTCGTGCTGCTGGTGCTCGGCACGCCGCTGGCCTGGTGGCTAAGTCGCAGTCGCTGGCGCGGCAAGGTCGTGATCGAGGCGCTGGTGGCGCTGCCGCTGGTACTGCCGCCGACGGTACTCGGGTTCTACCTGTTGCTGGGGCTGGGGCCCGAGGGGATCATCGGTCGCTGGTTCGATCGCGGACTGGCGTTCAGCTTCGCCGGCCTGGTGCTGGGATCGGCGGTTTATTCGTTGCCGTTCGTGGTACAACCGCTGCAGAGCGCCTTTGCGGCCATCGGCCTGCGTCCGCTGGAGGTGGCGGCAACGCTGGGCGCTACGCCCCTGGATGCGTTTCGTAGCGTGGTCGTGCCGTTGGCCCGCCCGGGCTTTCTGACCGCGACCGTGCTGGGGTTTGCCCATACCCTCGGAGAATTCGGTGTGGTGCTGATGATAGGCGGTAACATACCGGGCTCGACCCAGGTGGTCTCGATCGCCATCTACGAGCATGTCGAGACTCTCGAATACACCGCGGCGCACCAGCTCTCGGTGCTGTTGCTGCTGCTGTCATTCGCCACCCTGCTGACGGTCTATCTGTTCAACCGCCGTGTCTCGGTGGTGCATCCATGATGCTCGACGCCGCCTTCCGGCTGAGCCGGGACAACTTCGATCTCGATGTTGCATTCAACCTGCCATTGAGTGGCGTAACGGCGCTATTCGGCCCTTCGGGCAGTGGCAAGACCACTCTGCTGCGGGCACTTGCGGGGTTGGAGGTTGTCGACGGGCACTGTCGTTTGGGCGACAGGATATGGCTGCAGGGGAGGCGTTCAGTGCCGACCTACAAGAGGTCACTGGGCTATGTCTTTCAGGAGGCGAGTCTGTTTCCCCATCTCTCGGTCGAAGCCAATCTGCTGTATGGCTGGCAGCGGCTGCCACAGGCGCGCCGCCATATCGGCCGGGACGACGTCGTCGAATGGCTGGGTCTGTCTGACCTGCTCGAGCGCCAGGCGACGCAGCTGTCGGGCGGCCAGCGTCAGCGGGTCGCCATCGGCCGGGCGCTGCTGACGAGCCCGGACATCCTGTTGCTGGACGAGCCGCTGTCGGCACTGGATCGACAGGCGAAACAGCAGATCCTGCCATATCTCGAACAGCTTGCAGCGGAGTCGGGTGTGCCGCTGTTCTATGTCACCCACGCCGCGGAGGAGGTCGAGCGTCTTGCCGACCGGGTGATCTTCATGTCGGCCGGGCGCATCGAGCGAATCGAAGGCCTGCAGCAGGCGCTGTCCCGTCCCGACTCGCCGCTCTTCGTCGAAGAGGGGGCTGCCAGCATCATCGAGGGGGACGTCGGTGAAACCCTGGCCGACGGGCGCACGCCCTTCGACTTCAATGGCCTGCGTTTGTGGCTGGTGCGACCGTTGCATCGTTCACTGACCCGGGCACGGCTGCGTATCCTGGCATCCGACGTCAGCCTGGCGCTGGGGCCGGTTGCGGATATCTCCATCGTCAACCAGCTCCCGTTGCGAATCGAGCATATCCGGGAAACGGTCGACGGCCGCGTACTGGTGGGCGGTGTGCTCGCCGATGGCCAGCACCTGGCGGCGGAAATTTCGGCCTATTCGGCGACCCAGCTCGAGCTTTCCCGTGGCCAGCAGGTCTATGCGCTGGTCAAGGCGGTGGCGCTGCTGGGGTGAACGCTTATCACCGAGTCAATCTGTGCGTAGGTTGGGTGAAATGGCGTAGTCATGTAACCCAACACTTCGCTGATTCGAAGTGCCAGCCTCAGCCAATCGATCTGCACTGCGATCGATATGATGGGTTGCGGCGCGGCTTCAGTCCGGTGAGCGCGGAAAGTATACCGATAATGCGCCTCCACCCATCCTACACTTCGATATAAAGTGGTAGCGGACGGTGGCCATGAATCTCGTCGAAAAATTCCTGCAGCAACACAGCATCATCGAAATCGAATGCCTGGTGCCGGACATGACGGGCAATGCCCGCGGCAAGTTCCTGCCCACGCGCAAATTCATCGCCGAGCCGAGGGCACGCCTGCCCGAGGGGATCCTTGTCCAGACCGTGACCGGCGACTGGTCCGATAATTACTACGAGCTGGTGGACCCCGCCGACCGGGATATGGTGCTGGAGCCGGATCCGGATACGCTGCGTCTGGCCCCCTGGGCCAAGGAGCCGACAGCGCAGTTGATCTTCGATTGTCATGACAGCAGCGGCCAGCCGCATCCGCTGTCGACCCGAAACGTTCTGCGCCGGGTACTGCAGCTATACGAGGAGGAGGGGCTGCAGCCGGTGATCGCGCCGGAAGTCGAGTTCTACCTGGTGCAAAAGAATCCCGACCCCGATTACGAGCTCAAGGCACCGGTCGGGCGCTCCGGACGTTCCGAGGTGGCGCGCCAGTCCTACAGCATCGATGCAGTCAACGAGTTCGATCCGCTGATCAATACCCTCTACCGTTACTGCGAGGCGCAGCAACTCGACGTCGATACCCTGATCCACGAATCAGGCGCTGGCCAGATGGAGATCAACTTCAAGCATGGCGATCCTATGGCGCTTGCGGACCAGGTGTTCGTCTTCAAGCGCACGTTGCGGGAAACGGCGCTGGTGCACGATATCTACGCCACCTTCATGGCCAAGCCGATGGAGCTTGAACCCGGTAGCGCGATGCACATTCACCAGAGCCTGCTCGACCGCGACAGCGGGCGCAACGTTTTCGCTGGCGAAGGCCAGCGCTTCAGCGATACCTTCTACCACTATCTCGGCGGGCTGCAGAAATACGTGCCGGCGGCGATCGGCTTCTTCGCCCCCAACGTCAATTCCTATCGTCGCTTCGTGCCCGATATCGCCGCGCCGATCAACCTGCAGTGGGGACTCGATAACCGCACCACCGGACTGCGGGTACCGGAAGCACCGCGAGAGGCGACCCGCATCGAGAACCGCTTCGCCGGCGCCGATGCCAACCCCTATCTTGCGATCGCGCTGTCGCTGGCCTGCGGCTATCTCGGCATGAAGGAGAAGTTGCAGCCCTCGAAACCGGAACGGGGCAGCGCCTACGCCGCCAACAGCCGGGTCGAGATCGCCCGCACGCTGGAGGAAGGACTGCGCCTGCTGGCCGACTGCGAGCCGCTGCAGACGTTGCTCGGCGAGCGCTTCGTGCGCGCCTATATCGGCGTCAAACTGGCCGAATACGAGGCCTTCAACAAGGTCATCAGTTCCTGGGAGCGGGAGTATCTGCTACTGCGGGTGTAATTCGATGACTGCACCGCTGTCGCTTGGTCTGCCCGACGTGGGTTCGAAAATGCAGGGTGGAACACGCGTAGCGGTTCCGCCAGGTTACTCACCACTCACCTGCGTATCGGCAGTTCCGTGGTCGACTTCAGCGTCTGCAGCAACAGGTTCGATTTCACGTTCGACACCATCGGCAGGTTCAGCAGGCGGTGAAGGGTGATGTCGGCGAACGCTTTCAGATCCGAGGCGATCACCTTGAGCATGTAGTCGGCGTCGCCGGCCACGCCCCAGCACTCCAGCACTTCCGGATACTCGATAATGGCGACGCGGAACTCCTCGGCGATCTTTTCGCTGTGCTTGTCGAGGCTCACGCTGACCAGTGCCATCACACCGAGGCCAACGCTTTCCGGATCCAGCTGGGCGACGTAGCGCTGGATCACGCCCGACTCTTCCAGCTTCTGACGCCGGCGCTGACACTGAGATGGCGACAGGTGCACAACCTCCGACAGCTCCACGTTGCTGAGGCGCCCATTCTGTTGCAGCGCTTCCAGAATTTTGACATCCAGACGGTCCAGATCGACTTGATGCGATGATCTCACGCTTTTTTATCTCTTGATGCGGGATTCATGTGAAAGTTAAGCGTCACGGGCGTACTTTGCAAAAAAAACGCGCGGCCGATCCCTTAAGCTATTTCCCCATCGATTGACCCACGTCAATTTTCGCCGGACCAACGGTACTGAAGGAGATAACAACAATGGCCCTGCCGCAGATCGCTGAAAGCACCACCGACCTTTGGGAAAACCCGCTGGGTACGGACGGCTTCGAGTTCGTCGAGTACGCTTCCCGCGAGCCCGAGAGGCTTGCCGCACTGTTCGAAAAGATGGGCTTCGTCGCCGTCGCCCGTCACCGCAGCAAGAACGTTACCCTGTACCGTCAGGGCGATATCAACTTCATCCTGAACGCCGAACCCAACAGTCGCGCCGAAGCCTTCGCCGGGGAACACGGTCCCTGCGCCAACGCCATGGCGTTCCGCGTGGCCGATGCGGCGGCGGCGTTCAAGGCACTGGTGGCGGGCGGTGCCACCCCGGTCGAGTCCGGTGCCGGACCGATGGAGCTGCACATTCCGGCGGTCGAGGGGATCGGCGGCTCGCTGATCTACCTGGTGGACCGCTACGGCGAGAAGAGCATCTACGATGTCGACTTCGTCGCCATTCCCGGCGTCGAACAGCATCCGAAGGGCGCCGGTCTGACCTACATCGACCACCTGACCCACAACGTTGCCCAGGGCAACATGGACCTGTGGGCCGGCTTCTACGAGAAGCACTTCAACTTCAAGGAAGTGCGTTACTTCGACATCGAAGGCAAGCTGACCGGCCTCAAGTCCCGCGCCATGACCAGCGCCTGCGGCAAGATCCGTATCCCGATCAACGAGTCGTCCGACGACAAGAGCCAGATCGAGGAATTCCTGCGCGAGTACAACGGCGAGGGTATCCAGCATATCGCCCTGGGGACCGGCGACATCTACCAGACCGTCGAATCGCTGCGTGCGCGCGGTGTTGTTTTCCTGTCGACCCCGGATACCTACTACGAGAAGGTCGATACCCGTCTGCCGGGCCATGGCGAGGACCTGGCACGGCTGCAGCGGGAAAATATCCTGATCGATGGTGCCCCGACCCAGGGGCAGGGCCTGCTGTTGCAGATCTTCACCGATACGGTGATCGGCCCGATCTTCTTCGAGATTATCCAGCGCAAGGGTAACGAAGGTTTCGGCGAAGGCAATTTCCAGGCGCTGTTCGAGTCGATCGAAGAGGACCAGATCCGTCGCGGTGTGCTGGCCAACGGCTGACGCCGGCCCCGGTCACAGTTCCATGCTGACGGCGATCCCCACCAGGGATCGCCGAGTCCGCCGGCCCTGATCGGGCCCGGCGGATACCAATAATAATGCTAAAAACAGGACTCTATCCGTGTCTTCCACCACTACCGTAACGTCCCGCGCGTCGGCGGGTACGGCGCCGGTCCCGGCGCTCTGGTCATCGCGACTGGCTTTTATACTCGCCGCAGCCGGCTCCGCGGTCGGCCTCGGCAATATCTGGAAATTCCCCTATATCACCGGCGAGAACGGCGGCGGTGCCTTCGTACTGGTTTACCTGGTGTGTATCGCCGTCATCGGCATCCCGATCATGATGGCGGAGGTCATGCTCGGCCGCCGTGGCCGTCACAGCCCGATCAACA
Source organism: Oceanospirillaceae bacterium (assembly GCA_013373085.1). Lineage (GTDB taxonomy): Bacteria > Pseudomonadota > Gammaproteobacteria > Pseudomonadales > Balneatricaceae > Marinobacterium_A. The sequence goes on from JABXIM010000148.1 coordinate 17,653, forward strand.
GCATGCGCGAGGTCGCGCGCCAGGAGGGCGTGTCGTCCAACTGGAAGGCGATCGGCTGGCTGGCGACCCTGGCCGCTTTCCTGATCCTGTCGTTCTACAGCGTCATTGCTGGCTGGACCATCCCGTACATCTTCCATGCCATCCAGGGTGACCTGGCCGGCGTCGATGCCGAGCAGGCTGGTCAGATGTTCGGCAACCTGCTGTCCTCGCCGGTCGAGCTGACCGTGTGGCATACCCTGTTCATGGCGCTGGCGGTGCTGGTATCGGTCGGTGGTGTGCGCCACGGTCTGGAGCGCGCCGTGACCTGGCTGATGCCGGCACTGCTGGTGCTGCTGGTCATGCTGGTGGGCTACGGCATGACCACCACCCATTTCGGTGCGGCGGTGGACTTCCTGTTCAAGCCGGATTTCTCCAGCCTGACCGCCGAAGCGGTGCTGGTGGCGCTGGGTCATGCCTTCTTCACGCTGAGCCTCGCCAGCGGTTCGATGATGGCCTATGGCGCCTATCTGCCGAAAGGCGTTTCGATCGCCCGCACCTCCCTCACCGTTGCGGTGATGGATACCGGGGTGGCGCTGATGGCGGGCCTGGCGATCTTCCCTATCGTGTTCGCCAACGGTCTCGAGCCCGGCGCCGGTCCCGGCCTGATCTTCAACACCCTGCCGGTCGCCTTCGGCCAGATGCCGGGCGGCAGCTTCTTCGCCACGCTGTTCTTTGTGCTGCTGCTGTTCGCGGCCTGGACCTCGGCGCTGTCGATGCTGGAGTCGGTGGTCAAGTGGCTCGAGGAGCATGGTATCAAGCGTGCCAAGTCGGCGGTTATCGGCGGCATCGCGGCCTGGGTGGTAGGCCTGACCACAGTGCTGTCGCTCAACGTCTGGTCCGGTTTCACGCCGCTCGACGCCTTCGAGCGTTTCGAGGGCAAGACGCTGTTCGATCTCTACGACTTCCTGACCGCCAACGTGATGATGCCGGTCGTGGCGCTGCTGACCGCCGTCTTTGTCGGCTGGGTAATGAAAAAGGCTTCCAGTCAGGAGGAGCTGGGCGCGGGCACCGGTCACCGGCTGTGGCTGTTCGTGCTGCGCTACCTGACGCCAATCGGCGTGCTGGTGCTGTTCCTCTACAACCTCTGATTGAATTGACCCGGGCCCCGCGGGGCCCCGTGAATACAGGTTTACGACCATGAAAGAACTACTGCAGACATTTGAAAACAAGGCCCCGGAGATCGTCTTCGAGTGGCACGACGCCGAAACCGAAGCTAAGGGCTGGGTGGTGATCAACTCGCTGCGCGGCGGTGCGGCCGGCGGCGGCACCCGCATGCGCAAGGGGCTGGATCGCCACGAAGTGGAATCCCTGGCCAAGACCATGGAAGTGAAGTTCTCGGTATCCGGCCCGGCCATCGGCGGCGCCAAGTCCGGCATCGACTTCGACCCTGCCGACCCGCGCAAGCACGAGGTGCTGCAGCGCTGGTACAAGGCGGTCGCGCCGCTGCTCAAGACCTACTACGGCACCGGCGGCGACCTCAACGTCGACGAGGTGCACGAAGTGATCCCGATCACCGAGAGCTACGGCCTGTGGCACCCGCAGGAAGGCGTCGTCAACGGCCACTTCGACCCGACCACCAGCGAGCGTATCCAGAAGGTCGGCCAGCTGCGCCTGGGCGTCGCCAAGATCGTCGAGGACAGCCGTTTCACGCCGGACTACAGCCGCAAGTACGTGGTTGCCGACCTGATCACCGGCTGGGGTGTGGCCGAGGCCGTGCACCACTACTACAACATCTACGGCGGCGACGTGCGCAACAAGCGCGTCATCGTTCAGGGCTGGGGCAACGTCGGCTCGGCGGCGGCCTACTACCTGGCGCAGCAGGGCGCGCGCATTGTCGGCATCATCGACCGTGCCGGCGGCCTGATCGAGCCGGAAGGCCTGTCGTTCGAGCAGGTGCGCGAGCTGTTCCTGAACAAGAACGGCAACCAGATCGTGGCCGACAAGCTGCTGTCGTTTGAAGAGGTCAACGCGCGTGTCTGGGACATGGGCGCCGATATCTTCCTGCCCTGCGCCGCGTCGCGTCTGGTGACCCGCGACCAGGTCGACCGCATGGCCGACAACGGCCTGGAAGTGGTTTCCTGCGGCGCCAATGTGCCGTTCAATGATCCGGAAATCTTCTACGGCTCGGTTTACGAGTATGCCGACTCGAAAGTCAGCGTGCTGCCGGACTTCATCGCCAACTGCGGCATGGCACGGGTCTTCGCCTACCTGATGCAGGACGGTGCGGAGATCTCCGACGAGGCGATCTTCGACGATGTCTCGGCGGTGGTCCGCGACGCCCTGGCCAAGACCCATGGCCAGTCCCGCGACAAGACCGGGATCGCCAGCACGGCGTTCGAGATTGCGCTGAAACAGCTGGTCTGATTGGTATCTAGGACAATGCAACGCCCACCCTTTGGTGGGCGTTGTTGTTTTGCAGAGAGTCGCCAGTGGTAAGTCGTTGGCCGTAGGAGTCCGGCCACCGGGCGAATGGGCATGCCGAGCGGTGGGGTTCCAGTCTTCTGTATAACTTTTTTATTAAATAAGATGGACATTTAGGGCGGAAAGTTATGGATTGGCAGGTTGGGGGGCAGGACCCACGGGACGCAACCCAACACCTGGCGGCCCCGCCATCGAGCTTTGGCTGAGCCGGAGGGAGAAACGAACTGCCGTCCGATGGCAAGGCGCCTGCGGCGCCTATGATGGGGTACGCCGCCACAGAGCTCGTACGAGCCGTGAAATAAGGTGGTGTTGGCGGCTCCACCCATCCCACGCGTTGCGATAGCATAGGGTCCCATGGCATCCCGGGGGCTTTGAACCATGACCGACGCGGTAACTTCTTTTGCGATTCATTTTACGGCCATCGTGGGCGTGCTGTTCCTGCTGGCGCTGGCCGGTCTGGCGGTCGCTGCGCTGGTGATGTATCAGATCGACAGGCACCAGACGCGCCACAGCATCCGTCGCAACTATCCGCTGGTGGGGCGGTTCCGCTACATGTTCGAGCACCTCGGCGAGTTTTTCCGCCAGTATTTCTTCGCCATGGATCGCGAGGAGATGCCGTTCAACCGGGCGCAGCGCAACTGGGTCTA
>JABXIM010000137.1 GCA_013373085.1 Oceanospirillaceae bacterium
GGCCCCGGCCGGCGGGCGACTTCGAGGCCGTTTTCAAACACGATCAGCTCACCGGATCCGAGCGTTTCCCAGTTCTCGTTATCGGTCAGCGGCACGGTGGCGATGACGGTAACGATATCCTTCGGTGTGGTTTCGTGGCAGAAGTCGACCGTCAGCTCGCAGTCCTTCAGCCGGGCCTGACCAAAGGGCGCCCGGCGCGTGATCCAGGTCAGCTTGGTGGTGCAGTAGCAGAACAGGTAGTGCGACTCGGTCAGCAGCATGTTGAAGACACCGAATTCACGTAGCTGGTCGCAGAGCGCGGCAATGTAGTCGCTCAGTGCCCGGATGTCCTCCGGCGGTGTGGGAAAGCGTTCACGTACCTGCCCAAGCAGCCAACAGAACGCATATTCGCTGTCGGTGGTACCAACCGGGCGGTAAAACGTCAGCGGCAGATCGTAAAGCTTCTCGCTCAGCTGGCCATTATGCGCGTAAGACCAGCTCAAGCCCCAGAGCTCCCGCGAGAACGGGTGGGTATTTTCCAGGCAAACCTTGCCGACGTTGGCCTGCCGGATATGACTGATAACGACATGACTCTTGAGCGGGTGGCTGCTGATAAGCCCGGCGATCGCCGACTCGACGCTCGGCGCCGGGTCGTGGAAGAAGCGCACGCCGCGCCCCTCGTAGAAAGCGATTCCCCAGCCATCCCGGTGCGGCCCCGTGCCACCCCCACGCTGCATCAGACCGGTAAAGCTGAAACAGATGTCCGTCGGGACATTGGCGCTCATGCCGAGCAATTCACACATCGACCCTGTTCCTTTATTCTGCTGCCTGGCCGGCTCCGGCGTCAGGCCTTGCCCGGATCCCGGGCGAGTATGATCCTGTCCGGCAGACTGTCGATCGCATCAACACCGAATTCCAGCACGCCGGCGGGCTTTTCCGCTACAGGCTCCGGCTTCATAACCGGTTCCGGCGTTACGTCGGGCGCCGGCGCGGCAGCCAATACCAGCGCCTCCGGCTCCGGTGAGCGCCGTTCGCCCTGGAAGCAGCCGCGCGGGTCCACCGCCAGTGTCTGGCTCAGTACCCGCGCACGTACCTTGCCGCCTGCTTCTACGTGCAGTGCATCGCAAATTACCTCGCCTTCGAGTCTGCCACTGACATGCAGCTCGCGCGCACGCACGTGACCCTTGATCCAACCCTGCCGGCCGATGGAAATGTCATCGCTCGAATCGACTTTGCCCTCGACCGCGCCGTCGACATGGAGCCTGCCCTGAATGCAGATCTCACCGGAGACCCGATTCCCGTGGGCGATGATGGTCACGGCGCCGCGGGGAATCTTGGTGGAGGTTTTTTTCTTCAGAATACCCATCGGGCGTTCGGCCTTGTCTTGTTCTTGTCACCCGTGAGGCGAAGTCGCCGCACCGGCCTGGAAAAATTCTAAACGCAATACTGCGTCACTGCACCTGAACTTTGGCCGCAACCGGCAGCGTCAGTTGGAGCGCAGCGCAAGATCGCCGCCCTGCCCCCGCTGGCGGCAGTTGGTCGCGGCGTGGAACTGCCCCTTGCAGATGACATCGAAAAGCGCTGCCCATTCCATATTTTCGACCTTTTCGAACAGACCGTCGAAATTGGCAATATTCCAGTTCAGGAAAGGCTCGGGGTCGATGGCGGAATAGAGTCGCCGCACCTCGTAGTGCAGATGCGGCCCGGTGGAACGGCCGCTATTACCACTGTGGGCAACCAGGTCTCCCTTGGCCACCAGGTCGCCAGCCTTGACGTTGAGCTGATCGAGATGGGCGTAGTAGGTCTTGAAGCCGAAGTTGTGCTGCACGATCACCACCTTGCCGAAACCACTTTGACGCCCGCTGAACTCGACGATGCCATCGGCCGTGGTGTAGACCGGAGTACCACGATTGGCGGCGAAATCGATGCCGTTGTGCATGCCTTTTTTGCGCGAGACCGGATTGACGCGCATACCGAAACGGTCGCTAATCCGCGTGCCCTGGATGGGCACCCCGTTGGGTATGCTGTGCAACAGGAACAGTCGCTGCGCGGCGGTCGCCTTGAGCACTTCCGCCTGCTTCGGCGTATAGGTTTCGCTGGCCGGCAAGCCCAGCATCGATTCGAGGCCGCTGAGGGACTGGTCGAGACTCTCGTTCACCTCCCCCATGCGCAGGTTTTCTTCCTGCAGGGTCTCCAGTGTCGTGCTCAGCGCGTTCAGCTCCGACACGTACAACTGCTGGGTGCCGAGTATGCTTTCGTACTGATCGGACAAGGCCTGATGGTCCTCCGCCAGCACGGCCAGGTCGTCACTGGTCTTCACCAGCAGCGCATTGGAAATGAAAAAGCTGAGCACCGCCATCAACAGAAAAGCGGGCACCAGCACGCGCGCGACCTGATTCAGAGTGTACTGACGGGAACCGCGGACTGTGGTCAGGGTGACAACCAGCTTGTTTCTCAAATTACAACCCTGAAGCTCTCTGGGCCAATGTGGGGAACGCCCGCCGGGCCCGCAAAAGGCCCGGCCGAGCGTCCGTCAAATATACCCAGATTTGGCAGGAGTGTCATATTTACGCGACAAGACCCGCCCGGCCTGAACCGGGCTCAGGCGGCGCTGTTCTCGACACCGCTGAGACGGTAACAGGGCACGTACTCCTGATAGTCGAGCTTCATGCGTCGCTGCTCGACGAAGGAGGTAAGCAGTTCGTCCAGCGGGTCCACCAGTGCCTTCTCGCCGCAGAGCTCGAACGGCCCGTGTTCCTCGATGGCACGCACGCCCGGTTCCTTGACGTTGCCGGCAACGATACCGGACAACGCACGCCGCAGGTTCGACGCCAGGTCGCAGATCGACTGATCCTTGAACAGCCGTAACTGGGCCATGTTCTCATGCGTCGGCTCAAACGGCTGCTGGAAGATCAGCGGCACGTTGATCTGCCAGTTGAAGTGGAAGGACTCGCTGGTCGCCTTGCGGTACTCGGTTACGTTGCGCAGCCCCTCCTGCATCCGCAGCGCCACACGCCGCGGGTCGCCGACGATGATCTCGTAGCGCGACGCTGCGGCATCGCCCAGCGTCTGGCGAATGAAACGGTCGACGGTTTCGAAGTACGCCTCGCTGCCCTCCGGTCCGGTAAAGATCAGCGGGAACGGCAGGTTATTGTTCTTTTCATGCAACAGCACCCCGAGTATATAGAGAATTTCCTCGGCGGTACCGGCGCCACCGGGAAAGACCACGATACCGTGCCCCAGCCGGATGAACGCCTCGAGACGCTTCTCGATGTCCGGCATGACCAGCAACTCGTTGACGATCGGGTTCGGCGACTCGGCGGCAATGATGCCCGGCTCCGAGATGCCGACGTAACGAGCATCGCGAATACGCTGCTTGGCGTGTGCGATAGCCGCGCCCTTCATCGGCCCCTTCATCGCGCCCGGGCCGCAGCCGGTGCAGATGTTCAGCCGCCGCAAACCGAGCTCATAGCCAACTTTCTTGGTGTACTCGTATTCTTCGTGGCCGATCGAATGGCCGCCCCAGCAGACCACCAGGTTGGGCTTGACGTGGGGCCGGAACATATCGGCATGCCGCAGGATGTGGAACACGCTATTGGTGGTCGCCCATCCCTCATCGCCGCCGACGTCATCCAGCTTGTCTACGACGTAGAGCAGGTCTCGCAATACCGAGAACAGGTGCTCGCGAATACCCTGGATGATTTCGCCATCGACGAAAGCGCTGGCCGGCGCGTTGATCAGGTCCAGCTGCAGACCGCGGTGCTTCTGACTGATGCGAATATCGAAACTCTTGTAGCGTTCGAGTACCTGCTTGGTACTGTCGAGTTCGCTGCCACAATTGAGTACTGCCAGACTGCACTGGCGGAAGAGCCGGTACAGACCGCCCTGACTTGCATCCTGCAAACGCGCCACCTCGAGGGGCGACAGCGTCGCCAGGCTGTCGAGCGGCGTTACACTGGCGGTTACGAAAGCTCCGGTGCTCATAGAGTCACCTCCCTTCAGCATCGAATTCCTGAGGTCAAAACCCGCCTCATCACTGAGAGCCCGAGACGTGCGGGAATAGCGTGTTCGATAGGCCAGGCAGCCCCGCAGCCCGGGGGGGTCACTTTCCCCAATATAGGGAATTTATCGCTGGACCACCATAACCCTTTGATAAGCGCGGCAAAAAAAGATCGCCCCCAGACGCATGGAGAGAGGAGGTTCAGTGCTCGAGCAGTTCATCCACCAGTTGCGGCACCTGCACACTGGCCGGACCGTAGCGCCGCTCCTCGAAGGCACTGCCCACCCGCGATGCCTCGAGATTCAGTTCCAGGGTACGTGCGCCAGCCGCGGCCGCCGCTTCGACAAATCCCGCCGCCGGATACACATTCCCCGAGGTGCCGACAGCGACGAAAAGCGCACAGCTATCAAGCGCCCGGTAAATGTCCTCCATACGTAACGGCATTTCACCGAACCAAACGATATCGGGTCTTAGCCCCCCGGACTCGCCGCAGCAGTCGCAACGCTGCGTCACGGAACAGTCACCCTCGATACGAAAACGCTGCCCGGAGCGTTCACAGCGAACAAACAGCAACTCGCCGTGCATATGAATGAGTCTCCGGCTGCCGGCGCGCTCATGCAGGTCGTCGATATTCTGCGTCACCAGCAGCACCTCGCCGGGGTATTCCCGCTCCAGCCGCGCCAGTGCCTGGTGCGCAGCATTGGGCTTGACGCCACCGAGCAGCTGACGGCGACGCTCGTTGTAGAAGCGATGCACCAGAACCGGGTTCCGCGCGAACGCCTCTGGCGTCGCCACGTCCTCGACCCGGTGGTTTTCCCAGAGCCCGTCCGCCGCGCGGAAAGTCTTGAGGCCGGATTCGGCCGAAATTCCCGCCCCGGTCAGTATCACGATCGACCCGTATTCCACCGTACCTCCATCGCCTCTTGCATCAGGATCACGCCCCACCGGGCTTTAACAATGCGCGCAAGCGACTGACCGGCTTGAATTTTTTTCTCAGACCGCTGTTCTCGCCTGTATTCGCGCTTCACAGTGTTTTATTGTAGGGACCAGGGACTTATTTGCAGGGTCCCATGGCCGCTGCTGTATCTCAGGCCGTTTCCGGCTTGTGCAGTAGCCCATACATCCAGCAGGCTGCTGAAGGATAAGCCGATGAGTGCATCGAAACTCTACATTCTCGACACCAACGTACTGCTGCACGACCCCAAATGCCTGTTCGAGTTCAAGGAACAGGATATCGCCATACCGATGACGGTTCTCGAGGAACTGGATGATATCAAGGACCGCAAGAAAACCGTGGCGCAGGAAGCCCGCTACGCCATCCGAGCCATTGACAATATTCTGAGCACCGCCACCAGCCCCGAGCAGATCCTGCGGGGCGTCCGCATTCTGCACCCGTCCGACGGAGAAGACAGCCGGCTCGGCAAGCTGAGTATCTTCCCCGATCACGAACTCGCCACTCAGAAGGGATTCCTGCCGGCCGACAAGAGCAAGGACAACCAGATCATCAACTGTGCCCTGCATCTGCAGGCCACCAACCCGCATCGCGATATCGTACTGGTCACCAAGGATATCAACATGCGCCTCAAGGCACTCGGCGCCGGGCTGTTAAAAGTCGAGGACTATCGCACCGATCAGCTGATCTCCGACCTGGAACTGCTGCCGGCCGGCCATCAGCGCATCGAGGGCAACTTCTGGGATCGTGTCGAACAGGTCGACAGTTATCAGGACGGCGACCGCACTTACCATCGCGTCAGCCGTGACATGCTGCCGGATACCTATCCCAACGAGTACGTGTTCGACGACAGCGGCGATTTCGCCGCCCGCACCATTTCCATCGACGACGACGGCATCGTGCTGCTGGACCTCGGGTCCGAAAGACTGATGCAGCAAAACTGCTGGGGTATCGAGCCGATCACCGTGTACCAGGCCTTCGCGATGCAGTCGCTGCTGGACCCGACCATCGACCTCTGCCTGCTCAACGGCGCGGCGGGTTCGGGCAAGACGCTGATCGCTCTGGCCTGCGCACTCGAAATGGTGATCGAACAGAAACGCTTCAACAAGATCATCGTCACCCGGTCGACGCCGCCGGTAGCCGAGGATATCGGGTTCCTGCCCGGCACCGAGGAAGAGAAGATGACCCCCTGGCTCAGCTCGATCCACGACAACCTCGAAGCGATGCACGAGCACGACGAACGGCCTCAGAGCAGCGTCAAATATGCTATCGAGAAGGCCAATATCCAGTTCAAGTCGCTTAACTTCATCCGTGGCCGCAGCATCCAGGACGCCGTGGTCATTGTCGACGAAGCGCAGAACCTGACGCCTCAGCAGCTCAAGACCATCATCACCCGCTGCGGCAAGGGCACCAAGATGATCTGCCTCGGCAACCTGGCGCAGATCGATTCCAACTACCTGACCCCGCTGACATCGGGACTGACCTATATCGTCGAGCGCTTCAAGGGCTTCGAGGGCTCGGCCAATATCCACTTCGAAGGCATTTTCCGCTCCCGTCTGGCACAGTATGCCGAAGAACATCTGTAACCCGTCAACAGCCCTTTCGGCGCGATGCTGCAGTCGCAGCATCGCCGCCCCGACCAAAGTATGAATTCCTCTCCCAGGCCGCGGATTCACTGGCTCCGCAGCCTCCATTTTGCCACCTTATAGCTGCTATAACGGATTTGAAGTTTCCTTCTGTCGCTCCCAGCTTATAATGCGTCGCAACTGCGAAACATAAAATTAACAGGGTTTTAACCCGACTGTAACCTGGGCGCCAGGCGCCTCAACAGAACGCGTTACAGCCAAAACCCTGACCGGTTGCAACGACTTGCGGCCGCCTTCGCAGACAGTTTTCCGGCTGCGTCCGGGACTTGCAGACCAGGCCCCGGCAGCCATATAGCGACTAAAAAGGTAAGAGAACTCGGGAGAGCGGCAGTAGCGCAGGCGCCACAAGCGCAAAATCCCGCAGCCATCTCACCCCCATGAGCGACTAACATGGCGGAGTAAATCATGACCACGAAAACGGTAGATGTGCTTCTTGTCGGTGCCGGTGCGATGAGCACGACCCTCGGTATGCTGCTCAAGCAACTGGACCCGACACTGAAAATCACCCTGGTCGAACGTCTCGACCATGTTGCCCACGAAAGCACCGACGGCTGGAACAACGCCGGCACCGGTCACGCGGCATACTGCGAGCTGAACTATACCCCGCAGAAGCCCGACGGCAGCATCGACACCAGCAAAGCGTTCGCGATCAACTCCGCTTTCGAAGTCAGCCTGCAATTCTGGTCCTACCTGGTCGAGCAGCGCGTCCTCCCCGAACCCAACAACTTCATCAACCCCACCCCGCACCAGAGCTTTGTCTGGGGTGAGGAAAACGTCAGCTTCCTGCGCAAGCGTTTCGAAGCGCTGAACGCCCATCCGGCATTCGCCGACATGGAGTACAGCGAAGACCCCGACGTGCTGCGCGAATGGATGCCGCTGGTGATGCAGAGCCGCAGTGCCGACGAGGCGGTGGCCGGCACCCGCGTGCGTTACGGCTCCGACGTCGATTTCGGCTCCCTGGCCCGCTACATGACCGATCATCTCGAACAGCAGCCGGATTTCGAAGTACTGCTGAGCCGCACCGTCAGGGATCTCAAGCGCAAGTCCGACGGCAGCTGGCGCGTCAAGGTGAAAAATCACCAGACCGGCGAACGGGAAAAACTGTACGCCCGCTTCGTATTCCTCGGCGCCGGCGGCGGTGCTCTGCCGCTGCTGCAGATGTCCGGTATCGAAGAAGGCAATGGCTACGGCGGCTTCCCGGTCAGCGGCCAGTGGCTGGTGTGCAAGAAGCCCGAGATCGTCGAGCAGCATCTTGCCAAGGTGTACGGCAAGGCTCCGATCGGCGCGCCGCCGATGTCGGTGCCGCACCTGGACACCCGTATCATCAATGGCGAAAAAGCGCTGCTGTTCGGCCCGTTCGCCGGCTTCACCACCAAGTTCCTGAAGAAAGGTTCGAAACTGGACCTGCCGAAGAGCATCAAGGCCAACAACCTCAAGTCGATGCTGTCGGTGGGCATGAACAACATGGACCTGACCCGCTACCTGATCAGCGAAGTCATGCAGTCCCACGATTCCCGGATCGACGCACTGCGCAAGTTCTTCCCGGATGCGCGCAGCGAAGACTGGAGCCTGTCCTACGCCGGCCAGCGGGTGCAGATCATCAAGAAGGACCAGAACAACGGTGGCGGCAAGCTCGAGTTCGGTACCGAGGTGATCACCGCATCCGACGGCTCGCTCGCGGCGCTGCTGGGCGCATCTCCGGGCGCCTCGACGGCGGTCAACACGATGATCAACATTATCGAGCGCTGCTTCCCGGAGCAGATGGCATCGGCTCAGTGGCAGAACAAGATGAAAGCGATGGTACCGTCGTACGGGCAATCGCTGGTCGAGGATCCGCTACTGCTGAAACAGGTACGCAAGCGCACGCTGTCTGTACTCAAGCTCGACCAGCTGGAAACCTCCAGCCCAAAGTCGTCTGCCGCAGCTGAACAGCCCGAATTGCGGCAGCCCCTCGCCAGCTGAGTCGGCTGACACGCCCTTCCCCCCGCCGGCATGCTGCAGTATGCTGGCGGGAAATATCCTGTAACCATTCCCCATGCGCCCACTGCTCATAGCCCTGATTCGAGGCTACCAATTGCTGATCAGCCCGCTGCTCGGCCCCCGCTGCCGTTTCTATCCGAGCTGTTCGCAGTACGGTATCGAAGCGATTCGCAGCCACGGACCGCTGCGAGGCAGCTGGCTGACGCTCAGGCGCCTGCTCAAGTGCCACCCCGGCCATCCCGGCGGATTCGATCCGGTACCGCCAGGCTGCGGCTGCGACGCCACTCAACCGAAGAAGTCGTAGAAAGTCCTCATCAGTGCCGCCGCCTCGTCGATTTCGACCGGGGCGAATTGTAGTTCTGTGCCGGGCCGCATCTGCGCCAGACGGTAAAGATCCAGTGGCAATAAAGTCCCCAGTATCGGATAGCCGCCGATGGTCTGTCGATCATTGAGCAACAGGATCGGCCGGCCGTCCGGCGGCACCTGCACGGCCCCCAGGGCGATTCCCTGCGACAGAATTCCGCCACGTTCCCAGGACAGCGCGGGCCCCTCGAGTCGCACGCCCATGCGGTCGCTGTCGGCACTGATGCGGTAAGGCTCGGAAAAAAAGACCTGACGCTCGGCCCCGGCAAAGTCATGGAACTGATAACAGGGCAGGATTCGCAGCGGTCTGTCTTCAGGCTCCCGAAAACGCGGCGGCACGCACCGCAGCTGCGTCGACGGCACGCGGTCGACGGCGCATTCGAGCCGATCACCCGCAACCAGAGGGCGACCGATGCCCTCGCGCACCACCGTCGCATGGCTGCCGAAGCTGCAGGGCCCGGCAAAGCCGCCCGCCACCGCGAGGTAGGCCCTCAACCCCCTGCGGGCATAGCCGAAGCGCAGGTGGTCGCCGGCATTGATCCGGTACGACTGCCAGGGCCCGCACGGTCGACCGTTGATTTCCAGCCCCAGGTCGGCCCCGGTCAGCGCAATCCGCGTGTCAAGGCCCGCCAGCAGCTCGAGCCGTCCGAGGCTGATCTCCAGCAACGGCGCGTTCTGCTCGTTGTCGAGCAGGCGATTGGCCCAGCGCGCCGCGCGCTCGTCGAGCGGCCCCCCGGTGGTCAGCCCCAGGTGCTGGTAACCGCGCCGCCCCAGATCCTGCAGCAGCGTCAGCGCGCCGGGTTTGATGACTTCGAATCCGGTCATGCCCGCACCTCGAGCAGACGGCGGTATTCTGCTTCGGCAATGGGTTCGAAGCGCACCCGGTCACCGACCTGGATGCTAAGATAAGGCGCGGCGGACGCATCGAACAGCGTCAACGGGCAGCGCCCCAGCACATGCCAGCCGCCAGGCGTCGCCTGCGGGTAGACGGCGGTTTGCCGCTCCGCCAGAGCAACCGAGCCCGCCGGTACACTGGTACGCGGAGTATCCCGGCGCGGCGTCGCGATGCGGGGATCGACATCGCCAAGGTAACCGAAGCCCGGGCTGAAACCGATGGCATACACACGGTACTCGGGCGAGACATGCAGGTCGATCAGTTTGGCCACCGTCATATCGTGACGCTGCGCCAGCGTTTCGAGGTCCGGCCCGACCTGCGGGTCGTACCACACCGGCAGCGTCACCAGCCGGCCCGCACCCTGGATCGCGGCATCGGGGTTCAGGTCCTGCAACAACGACTCCAGGCGCCGGCTCAGCGCCGCGACGCTGTCGCGACGCAGGTCGAAGCTGAGCAGTATGGAGGCATAGGAGGGCACCAGGTCGATCAGAATCGGCGCCAGCTCACGCCGGATCAGTGCGGTCGCCGCGGCAACCCGCGCCGAAGTCGCGGGGTCCGCCCGCTCCCCCAGCAGGATCAGCAGACTGTCGACCGACGCCGGACGGATCTCAAGCATCGCTGATCACTCGGCGAATCTGCCGCAATACGGCGATGCCGGCCTCGTTGTCGCCGTGGACACAGAGCGTATCGGGTGTCAGCGGCAGCGGTCTGCCGTCGACCGACAACAGCTGCCCCTCACCGGCCAGGCGACGGACCTGTTCCAGTACCGCCTCGGAGTCGCGCAGCACGGCACCGGCCTGCGAGCGGGGCAGCAGCAAGCCGTCGCGGTCATACCCCCGGTCGGCAAACGCCTCGAACAGCAACTCGACGCCGACAGCGGCGGCCATATCCCGGTAGTGATCATTACGCGCCGTCGCCTGGATCATCAGTGGCAATCCGCCACAGACGTCTTTCGCCGCCGCCATCAACGCCCGCATCAGCCGGTCGTCGCGCATCATGTCGTTGTACAGGGCGCCATGCGGCTTGACGTATGTGACCCGCATACCCCGGGACTCGGCGATCGCCTGCAGCGCCCCGACCTGATACTGCAGCATGCAGGCCGCCTCGTCCGGAGAGCAGGCGATACTGCGCCGGCCGAAGCCAACCAGATCCGGATAGCCGGGGTGGGCCCCGACCTCAACGGCGTGCTCTCGCGCCAGCTCGACGGTGCGCGCCATCGTCAGCGGATCGGAGGCATGGAAGCCGCATGCGATATTGGCCATGTCCACCAGCGGCATCGCCTGGGCATCAAAGCCCATCGTCCAGCTTCCAAAGCTCTCGCCCATGTCACAATTCAGTTTCACGGATAATTTCCAATCGTCAGTTAACAATCGCCGGGGTAAGGCGTTCAGTGTTACTGACAGGCCTCACGCCTCGGGCTTCACGCACTATTGTATCGCCTGCCGTAAATCCTTTGACGTCGGAAATGCACTTTTGTCTCAATCGGATAGCCGCCGGGCGCACATTGACCCCTCAGGTCCCAGCGACTATTTAGTAAAGGCACTCTTACACCGCATAGTTGGGCCTAAACGACCATGTTCTCACCGCTGACGGTCACCCTCATCGTGCTCGCCTACATGGCCTTGCTGTTCGCGATTGCACAGTTTGCCGAAAAGCGGGCCGAGATCCGCGGACCCAAGACGCACGGCCCCTGGGTCTATTCGCTGTCGCTGGCCGTCTTCGCCACTTCCTGGACGTTCTACGGCAGCGTCGGCCTGGCCAGCCAGTCGGGCCTGCTGTTCTTTGGCATCTACCTCGGCGCCCTGATCGCTATCGCCTGCTGGTGGATCATTCTCAGGCGCATGGTCGCGGCCAAGGAAACCTTTCATATCACCAGCATCGCCGACTTCATCTCGACCCGGTATAACCGCTCCCAGCCGATCGCCGCCGTGGTAACGCTGATCGCACTGATCGGCAGCCTGCCCTACATCGCCCTGCAGCTCGAAGCGGTGATCAGCTCTTTCAACCTGATCACCGCCCGAGGCACCGAGGCAGGCGTTGGCGGCCTCACCGGTCTGCTGGTGACACTGGTGATGGCGATTTTCACCATCCTGTTCGGTGCGCGGCGGCTGGACCCGACCGAGCGCCATCCCGGGATGGTCACGGTGCTGGCGGTGGAGTGCCTGGTCAAACTGGTTGCCTTCATCGCTATTGGCCTGTTCGTCACGCTGTCCGTATTCGGCGGCGTCGGCGAGCTCACCGAGCGGCTGTTCGAAGGCGACCTGCAGCACCTGACCCTCGTACACAGCGACCACGGCAACGGTTTCACCTGGCTCACCTTTATCGTGCTCAGTTTCGCCGGCGTCCAGCTGCTACCGAGACAATTCCACGTCGCGGTGGTCGAGAATCCGGATCAACGCTACATCAAGACCGCGATGTGGGTGTTTCCGCTGTACCTGATCCTGATCAACCTCTTTGTACTGCCAATCGCCGGCGCGGGCCTCGTCAGCGGCCTTCCCGTCGCCCAGGCCGACTTCTACGTGCTGCTTGTCCCCCAACGTGCCGGCGAGGAGCTACTGACACTGCTGACCTTCCTGGGCGGCTATTCCGCCGCCACCGCCATGGTCCTGGTCACCACCATGACCCTGGCCACCATGGCCTCGAATCACCTGCTGCTGCCGCTGCTCGAGCGCATCCCGGGGCTGCAGCGGGCACGCGGCTCGCTGCTGCAGGTGCGCTGGCTGATGATCGTGCTGATACTGCTGGCCGCGTACTGGTTCGCGGCGGAATTCGGCAGTGCCTATCTGCTGGTGACCATCGGCCTGCTGTCCTTCGCGGCGGTACTGCAATTCGCGCCGTCGATGTTCGGTGGCCTGTTCTGGGCCCGTGGCAACAGCGCCGGCGCGCTGCTGGGCCTGTGCGGCGGCTTTCTGGTCTGGTTCTACACCCTGGCCCTGCCCACGTTCGTGCGTCAGGGCTGGATCGATCCGTCATTGCTCAGTGACGGCCCCTGGGGACTGTCGCTGTTGCGGCCCGAAGCCTTGCTGGGCGTGGAAGGGCTGCCGGCGCTGAGCCACAGTGTGCTCTGGTCGATGGTCGTCAATATCGGCCTCTACGTGCTCGCGTCGCTGGTATACGTGCCACACAAGAGCGAACGTACGTTGACCAACGAGTTTCTCGCTTCGATGCACCCCAACTCTCAGCGCTACCGCGCCCGCTCGACCGGGCTTGAAGCCTACATCGGACTGGAACCGAAAATGGCCGAGGCCGAAGCCCTGCTGACCAAGTACCTGAGCCCGGACAAGGCCTACCTGGCAGTCAACGGTATTGCCGAAGACCTGAGGCTGATCGGCAAGAGCGAGATCAGCATCATCGAACTGATCGAGTTTCATCGCATGCTCGAGCACGTGCTCGCCGGCGCGATCGGCGCCGCCAGCGCCCACCACGCCATCGAAGCTTCGATCCGCTACAGCGACCGGGAAGCCTCCGACCTCAAGGCGCTTTACAGCCATCTGGTCAGCGAACTCCACGGTCAGCACCTGACGACCAGGGACACCGCCTCCGGCGTCAAATCAGGAAAGTCGACAACGGACCACTACGGCATGATCAACGAGCTGCAGCGCACCATCGAGGAACAGCAGCAGCAACTGGCCGCTCAGGAGGCACAGATTGCGAGCCTGGAAGCGAAGCTGGAGGGGCGTTACGAGGAAATCTTCAATTTCCGCCTCGAGGCACAGCGGTTACGGCAGGAAAATGAACTGCTGCGACACGAACTGGGCGCAATCCGGACATCGACGGGCAACGCCGGTGAAACGCCCGGGGGCGCCAGCAACGGCTGATTCGACGCTGCGCCTGTACTGCCCCGACAACAGAGGCAACAGGAGCAGGAGCAATACCGGCGCCGGAGGAATCTGCACCGGTTAAGCCATTCGGAATATCCGTTGCCGCCGGTCCCGCGACGGGCGGCAACATGGCGACGGGTCAGTCGCCGCTCTGGTGCAGGTGCACATCCATCTGCGGGAACGGGATACTGATGCCTTCCTCGTCGAAACGCAGTTTGACCTTCTCGTTGGTGTCCCAGAGCACAGCCCAGTAGTCGGCGCTGTTTACCCAGGGGCGCACGTTGAAGTTCACACTGCTGTCGGCCAGCGCCGCCACAGCAACCACCGGCTCCGGATCCTTCAGCACCCGCTCGTCCTGATCGAGGATTTCCAGCAGAATGTTTTTGGCCTTGCGCAGATCGGCGTCGTAGCCGATGCCGAATACCATATCGACGCGGCGAGTGGCACGCTTGGAGTAGTTGGTGATAACGCCGCTGTAGATACCACCGTTGGGCACGATAACCTCACGGTTGTCGCCGGTGCGCATGACGGTGTTGAAGATCGAAATATGCTCGACGATGCCGGATACGCCGCCCGCCTCGACGAAATCCCCTTCGCGGAACGGGCGGAACACGATCAGCATCACCCCGGCGGCGAAATTCTTCAGCGAGTCCTGCAACGCCAAACCAACCGCCAGGCCAGCGGCACCGACGACAGCGATCAGCGAAGTGGTATCCACGCCGAGCTGATCGAGGGCGGCAACAATCACGACCAGCAGCAAAAGCACACTGACGATGGAGCTGATGAAGTTGATCAGCATCTGGTCGACACGGGCTTTTGCCAGTACCCGGCCGAGCACGTTGACGACGATCTTGATGACGATACGGCCGACGATAAAGATGGCCAGCGCCAACACAATGTTGATCGCCCAGGGAATCGCGTAAGCGTCAATATAATCGGCGTAGAGACTTTCCATATACGTACCTCGTGATAACAGGATTCTTCACAGAACCACTATCAAGCCTTCCTTGGGGAGGCGCCGGACAGCAATCTGTCGTGCGAGCGCGACAATTTATGACTTTGAATGCATAAATCGACGCCCATAAGCGACATAGGATAATAAAAGACCGCATCTTCGCAATAGTCGGGGTTTCAAGAATTTTCTGGGGAACTATAATCGGGGGCCTTGGACAAACCAGGCTGCAGGATCGCGCGCCCAGTCCTGCCTTTTTCGCGGAGCCTTCGACCTTCCCGATCGCACGGACAGCGACCGGTTCGAGCCTCCCCCAGGCCCGCTTTTCAGGTGGGTATCAGGTAACCCAAGCATTAAGACCCTTCGATCCCATGACTAGAATTCTGGACTCCCGCGGCCGCAACTGCCTGGCCGCCAGCCTCGTATTGATGACCGCCCTGCCGGTCTGCGCCAAACCCGGCCATATCGCCGATGACGTCTACACCTACTACCACAGCGGCCCGAGCAACCAGTACCGCATCATCGGCCGCATCCGCAGCGGCGAACCGGTGGAGATTCTGAAGCGCGACCAGAGCACCGATTACGTGCAGATCCGCATGGACGACGGCAAAACCGGCTGGCTGCCGGGCGAACATGTCGCCGAAGGCCCGAGCACTCTGTCACGGCTGCCGGAGCTCGAAGCCGCCTTGACCGAGAAGCAGTCCACCACCAGCGATCAGAAGCAGGAAATCGATACCCTCAGGGCGGAGCTCGGCCGACTCAAGACCGAAAACCAGTCGTACACCGGCGAGCTGCAGACATTGAACAGCCAGATCGACAGCCTCAACCGCCAGATCGAGAACATGGACGAAAGCAACCTGATGCGCTGGTTCACCCACGGCGGTCTGGTGGCGCTGGGTGGCGTGCTGCTGGGACTTTTGATTCCGTATTTTCCGAAAAAACGAAAGCGTCGCGACGACTGGTTCTGACCCCAACTGCCCCGCGCATCGCCGCGGGGCAGCCTGAATAAATATTCACAAACCCTAAATTGCATGCCAAAATCCGGTTATCACTTACAATAACTACGGTTTTGGATGCGCCATGCAACTCAATAAGCAAACCGACTACGCGGTCCGGGTACTGATTTATCTGGGCACGGCATCGGAAACGGAGCGCTGCACCGTTTCGGAAATGTCGGAAATCCTGGGCGTTTCCGCCAACAACCTTGCCAAGATCGTCAACCGCTTTGCCAACCAGGGCATGATCACCACTGTTCGCGGTCGCAACGGTGGCATGCAGATCAAGCCGGAGACGCTGGACTACCCGCTCGGCGACCTGGTTACCATGTTCGAGCCGGACTGCGAACTCGCGGACTGCAGCCACGCCAACTGCAACCTGGCCGAACAATGCGGCTGGCGGGACGTGCTGGCCGGATCCCGCGAGGCCATGATCGCGCACATGAACCGTTACCGAGTACGCGATCTGCTGAAAAACCGGATCTGGCTCGAACAGGTACTCCGCCCGGAGCGGCGCCTGAACTCCAGGGTCTGATACGGTTCCCGTCGGGATCCCGACTACCCCATAGCTGCGTTCAATGAACCCTATTGCAACTGCCAATTGGCAGCCTCGTCCAGCTGTTTGCTGAAATAGGTCCGGTCGCCGCCGCGACACCAGAAGACCGGAAACAACGGTTTGAGACCAGATCCAATGCTGGACAGGAGACTCCGAATGGAACCTATCACCATCTTTGGCCGCGAGGGCTGTGGTTACTGCCACCGCGCCGTACAGCTGTGCCAGAGCCAGGCACTGAACTATCGCTACATCGATATCCACGCCGAAGGTATCAGCAAGGCAGACCTGGAAAAAACCATCGGCAAGCCGGTACTCACGGTGCCGCAAATTTTCAGCGGCAAACGTCATATCGGCGGTTACACCGAATTCGCCCGAGAGGTTGCCGAACGGGCGCAATGAAGGCTAGTCTTAAAGACGACCCGCCGACTGCAGCGGGCGAAATCGAGGGAGGACCCCAGCCATGATCACCATCGCCGTAGCCGCTCTCGCAGCTGGCGCCCTGATGCTGTTGCTCGTCCAGCGCAATCGGCCCGAAGTCCGCAAGGTGCCCATACGGGTCCGTGACGAGGACCGCAGACGCCGTCGCTAAGGCGTTATGCCATGCCCCAGAGCCGGGCGGCCAGTCCGCTGGCCCGCTCGGTGCGTCGATCGATCACCTTCTCCAGCAATGCCTCCCGGGCGTAAAGCTCGAACAATCCCCGCGCCCGGGTGATTCCGGTATACAGCAGCTCACGCGTCAATACCGGCGCATCGTCCGGTGGCAGCAGTAACAGCACCTGATCGAACTCCGATCCCTGACTCTTGTGTACCGTCATGCCATAGACGGTTTCGTGCTCCGGCATCCGGCTCGGTAGCACCGGGCGCGGCGAACCACCCTGATCGAACCAGACCCGCAGTTCACCTGTCGCATTGGGCATGGCGATACCGATATCGCCGTTGAACAGCTCCAGCGCACGGTCGTTGCGTGTGACGATCACGGGCCGTCCGGCGTACCAGGCATTCGCCGGCCTGATCAGCCCGACGTCGCTCAACCCGCGCTCGATACGCTCGTTCAGGCCCGTGACCCCGTACGGCCCCTGGCGCAGTGCACTCAGCAGCTGGAAGCGCCCGAAGGCATTCAGTACCGCCTGCGGCGACTGCCCCGCCGCCAGCGCTTCGAGGTACCCGCGATAGCCCGCGACGCAGCGGTCGATCAACGCCTGATAGTGGCCGCTGTCGAGCCGGTGCCAGCGCACATCGCCGTAGCCGCCTTTCCAGACTTCGCGACAGCCGCTGGCATCACCGGCATTGACCGCCCTGGCGAGACACCCGATACCGCTGTCGGCACCGAAGCGGTAGCTGATGCGCAGTTGCGCCAGACCGTCGGCAATCGCTGGTGCGCCAGTGTCGCCAAGCGCCTCTGCATCGACGTCGCAGACATCGGCCAGGTACTGCGCCTGCTTGCTGCCGTAGCGCAGCTCGCCCGGCCAGCTGCAGATGTCCCCCAGCACGCTGCCGGCCTCGACCGACGCCAGCTGGTCGCGGTCGCCGATCAGGATCAGCCGCGCATGCTCCGGCAGCGCCGCCATCAGCCGCGCCATCAGCGGCAGGTCCACCATCGACGCTTCGTCGACCACCAGCAGATCCAGATGCAGCGGATTATCGGCGCCGTGACGAAAACGCCGGCTGCCCGGCAGCACCCCCAGCAGGCGATGCAGCGTCGAGGCCTCGAGCGGAATCAGCTCCGCCACACCCGTCGCCAGCGGCAACCGCCCCCGCGCCGCCGCGATCGACTCCGCCATCCGGGCCGCCGCCTTGCCGGTCGGCGCCGCCAGCCGGATCCTGGGACGGCGCCCCTCGGCCAGCTGCTGCTCGATATGCAGCGCCAGCAACTTGATCACCGTGGTCGTCTTGCCGGTACCGGGGCCGCCGCTGATGACCGCAAAACGACGGCTGACGGCGACCGCCGCCGCCACCTGCTGCCAGTCGGGCCCGCTATCGGTCGCGTCGAACAGCCGCGCCAGCGACGCCCTGACCGCACTCCGGTCCAGAGCGACCGGCTGGCACCGCCCATGCAGAAAGGCTGCCAGATCGCACTCGAAACGCCAGTAGCGGTATAGATACAACCGCCCCCGGTCGAGCACCAGCGGTGTCTCGACCGCACCGTCTCCGAGTACCCGGCCGTCGCACTGCGGAACCGCTGCCGGCACCCTTGGACGCAACAGCTCCGCGGTGTCGGGCGGCAGCAGCGCGAGCAGCCCCGGTACCGATGACAGCGGCAGGCAGACGTTGCCCCGCCCGAGCTCGAAGCTGGTCAGCGCCGCCAGCAGCAATACGCCGGCATCGCGACAGCCGCCCGACTGCTGCAGGAAATGCGCGAACTGCACATCCAGCGGCCTCAGGCCGCCCGGGACCACCGCCTGGCGCAGTTGCATCAGAATATCCATCAGGCGGCCTCCCCTTCTGCACCGAAAAACAACGCATCGAGCGCTTCGACCAGTGCCCGCTCGGGACGGCAGTGAAACACCCCGTTGCGGGCGCTGTCGCCGGCACGCATACCCCGCAGGAACAGATAAAAAACACCGCCAAAATCGCGGTCGTAATCGTAGTCCGGCAACCGCTGCTGCAGCAGCCGGTGCAAGGCCAGCGTATAGAGCTGATACTGCAGGTCGTAGCGATGCGCCTGCATCGCCTGCTCCAGCGCTCCTGAACCATAGTCGTCCGGGGTACCGCCGAGATGGTTGGACTTGTAGTCAAGGATGTAATAGCGACCGCCGGCACGGAATACCAGGTCGACGAACCCCTTGAGCATCCCCTGCACCCGCTCGAACTGCAGTGCGGCGGCCGTCCTGGCCAGCGGGTCCCAACGCTGCAGCAGCAGGTTCAGCGCAGCGGCATCGACACCCGCGACCGGCAGCAAGAATTCGAGTTCGATAAGACGGTCTGCGGCACCGATATCCCGCAGCCGCAGCCCCTCATCGTTCAGGCAAGTGTCCAGTACGTTTCCGACCAGTGTCTCCAGCACTCCGCACCAGTGCTCGTCGAAGCCTTCGAGTTGCAGCCGCTGTCGGATCAGCGCCTGCAGCGGCTCGCCGCCGGCGGCGGGAAAGTCCAGTTGCTCGAACAGCCCGTGCAGGAAGGTACCGGCGCGGGCGCCCTTGGGAAAGCCGAAAATGCTCAGCTCCCCACTCGACGCAGGGTCGGACGCTTCCGCCACCACCTCGAGGTCCAGACCCGGCTGTTCCGGCAGCTCCCGGGACGACCCGTGACTGCTCAGCATCGAGTAGCTGGCGATGCGCCAGTCCCGCGGCAACGGCCCCGGGAAAACCCGGGCATGGAGAGTGGGCGGCTCGACCTCGGTCTGACGCAACGGCGTCTCGTCCTGCGGTGGCGCGCAGAGATGCATGCCCTGATGTTCGGCCAGCTCGCCGAGTATCGACGGCAGCTGCTCGCTGCTGGCGTTACCGAGCAGCAGGTAACCAAGCGCGCTCTGTGGCAGCGCACTGGCGCGACTGTTGCCCTTCTTGAGATCGCTGATGCCGAGGTAACAGGCATGCACCGAACGCGTCAGCGCCACATACAGCAGCCGCAGGTCTTCCGCCAGCCGCTCCCGCTCCGCCAAAGCCATCGCTTCGCTGCCGCCTTCAAGATCGAACACCGGCGCCGTGGTTGCGTCATCGTGGTAGAGCGCGCGGCTGGCGCTACGATGATTGACCGGAAACGGCAGCATCACCACCGGATACTCCAGTCCCTTGGACTTGTGGATAGTAATCAACGTGACCCTGTTGCGGTCGCTTTCGAGCCGCAGTTGCTGCGCATCGCCGCCCCCACCGGGGTTTAGCAGGTGCTCGCGGAAGCGGCGCATCAGCCCCGGCATGCCCTCGACCTCCTGGCTGGCCTCCTGCAGCAGCTCGGCCAGATGCAGCAGATCGGTGAGGCGCCGCTCGCCATCGGCCCGCGCCAGCAGACCGGACGCCAGATCCCGGTTTTCCAGTAGCCGGTGCATGCAGGCCAGCACACCGTATCGGTTCCAGCGCTCGTGGTAGTCGATGAACTCAGCCACCAGCGACTCCCACAGTTCTTCATCGTCGTTCAATGCCTGCAGCGCGGCGGCGTCCTGAAGCAGCAACGATGTCGCCAGGGCCGAGCGCAGATAACGCTCCTGCTGCGGCTCCTGCACCGCCTGCAGGATGCGATACAGATCCAGCGCCTCCTGGGTCGCGAAGACGCTGTCACGTCCGGACTGGTAGACCGACGGAACCTGGCGGCGGCGCAGGGCCTGCTGAACCGCCGCGGCCTCGAATCGATCGCGTACCAGCACCGCAAGATCCTGCGCCTCGAGCGGAGCGTCTCCGATACGGGCATCGCCGTTCAGCAGCCGCACCACCTGACTGGCGCAGGCCTCGGCGAAACGGCGCAGGTAGTCGTTCTTCGCCACCGGCTCGCCGGGGCTGTGCCATATGGTCAACGCCGGCACTGCCTCGCCGTCCAGCGTCAGCGGCCGGTTGTCGGCCTTGCCGGCCGCATCGACCGGCAGGAACGGAATGTCGTCGTCATAGATGAAGGGCGCGTCATGGCCCTCGAACAGCCGGTTCACCGCCGCAATCATGGCGCTGGTCGAGCGCCAGTTGGTGCCGAGGGTGTAATGATCCGCCACCGCCCGGCGCGCCTGGATATAGGTAAAAATATCGGCACCGCGGAAGGCGTAGATGGCTTGCTTCGGATCGCCGATCATGAATAGCCCGCATTCCGGCGCCTCCCGGTACAGGCCGCTGAAAATTCGATACTGCAACGGATCCGTATCCTGGAACTCGTCGATCAGCGCCACCGGGAACTGCTCGCGGATCGCCGCTGCCAGCCGCTCGCCAACGGTCGAGTCGAGCGCCCGGCCCAGGCCCGACAGCAGATCGTCGAAGCCAAGCAGACGCAGCTGCTGCTTGTGCTGCGCCAGGCGCATCCGGACCTCGCGCAGCGCCTCGCCCAGCACCAGTTCACGCAGCGGCATCCAGCTGTCACAGAGCTGCTCGATCAGCTCGAACAACGGGTGCTCCGGCGTCGCCCCGCCCTTCTTGGTCTTTTCCCGCAATCGTCCCTGGGCGAACTTTTCCAGCACCGCGGCGAGATCCGCGTCCGGCAGCACCTGCAGCGACTCGACATAGGCGTCCACCGACGCCAGCCATGCCGGTACCGACGTCTTGCGATAGCTGTTGCCGTTGAGCCCCCCCGCCAGCAGCAGCGCCAGAAGATCGGTGTCGTTGTCGCGCCAGGCCTGCTTGAACGCCTCGACGCGCTCCACCTGGCGCTGCCATTCGACGGCCAGCTCGCGGTCGGCGTAGTCGGGCTCGAGCCGCAGGCCCTCGGTCGCCAGCAGTCCGTCGACTTCGGCCAACAGACGTCCCGGCTCCGGCCACAGCTGCAGCACCGCCTCCGCCAGCATCGACGGCAGGCAATAGATCCGGGTGCGCCAGTAGTCGAGCATCGCTTCGCGCCGCAGCGGCGCTTCGTCCTGCGTCAGTTCGGTCTCGAACAGACTGCCGCTCTCGAAGGCATGCTGGCGCAGCATGCGCTGGCAGAAGCCGTGGATAGTGAAGATCGCAGCCTGATCCATGTTGCGGGCAGCATCGCCGAGAATGCGCGCCGCCTGGGCGTGATCGGTCTCCGAGGCGAGCAGGAGCCGCAGGAAGGGGTCGCTCGATTCGCCGCGCACGAACGCCTGACGCGCTTCCTGGATACGGCGGCGGATGCGGTCGCGCAGTTCTTCGGTCGCCGCCTCGGTGAAGGTCACCACCAGAATCTGGTCGACGTCCAGCGCCCGGGCGTGACGGCTGTGCCCGTCGCCGTGGCCGAGCAGCAACCGCAGGTAGAGCGCGGCGATGGTGAAGGTCTTGCCGGTGCCTGCACTGGCCTCGATCAGGCGCATGCCATGCAGCGGAAAGGTTGCGGAATCGAGCATTTTCGGTGCGGTCACGGGCGTTTCTCCGTTTCCAGATGATCGAGCAGCGGCGCGAACAGCGATTCGGTCAGCGCCAGCATCCGTTCGCGGATACTGTCGAAGTCGCCGTAGACACGGGCGATGTAGGGATCGTCCCCTTCCCCCGGCTGGTTATAGCCACTGCTGAACACGCCCTCCGCGTCCCGCAGAGCCCTATCCGGATCCGGCTGTCTGAGCCAGGCCCAGGCGCTGTTGGGCGCGAACGGCAACGGCTCCGACAGCCCCTCGCGATAGGCCTGCAGCAGGCGCGCAAGCTCCGCCTGGGCAGCATCCGGCTGCAACGCCCGGAAGCGTGCCTGCTGCACCCCTTTCCTGCGCTCCACGCCATAGAGATGGAGCCCAAGGGTGCCGGCACTGGCACAGCCCGCCAGATGCTCGATCCAGCCGAGGAAGTGATCCCTGCCCTTGAGGCTCGCGGGCCGGTAGCGTAGCAACCGGTCGTCGCGCACGCCGTCGATCCAGCCGGTGAGCCGCAGGCCGTCGATCTGGAGGTCGATCTCGGCACGGCGGGCCGGGTGTTGCATAAGCGGCTCCAGCGCCTGCGCCAGCGGCGCAACCTCGTCGCTGAGCTGGCGGTACAGCCGGTCGCCGGCGGTGCCGACCGGCAGTCCGCCTTCGGCCCGCAGCCGCTCGGCCAGCGCCCTGCTGGCCCGCCCGTCCAGCTGCGCTGCCAGTATCCGCGACCGCAGCCCATAGCTCTCGAGGTTGTCGAGCACGAACGGTTCCTCGTCGAGGGCATCCGCGGCCAGGTCGCGGAAGCCAACCCTGAGGCGGCGCAGGAAAAAGTGGCGGCAGGGATTGCGGAAGAATGCCAGCAGCTCGTCGAGCTCCAGTGCCGAAACCGTTTCCGGCGCCAGCGGCGCGGCGCAGAACGGCGGCGCCTCGGCGGCGCCCGCGCCGGCGGCCGGCAGCCACTGCTGTGCATAGCTGAACAGCTCCGCGGAGCTGTCATCGAAGTAACGCTCGCTGTAGGCGGTCAACGGATGCTCGACGACCAGTCTGGAGCGCAAGTTGCGGGCGCTGTCGTCGGGCGCCAGCGTCTCATCGCCGGGCAATACGAAGCCCTGTGCGCAGTATTCGAGCAGCTCGCTGACCAGCACCGACGGCACCCGCTCGCGATTGTCCTGGATCGAACGGCCAACGAAACTGATGTACAGCTGCTCCCGTGCCGACAGCAGCGCCTCGAGAAACAGGTAGCGATCGTCGTCGCGGCGGGAGCGGTCGCCGCGCCGCGGATGGCGGGCGATCAGGTCGAACCCCATCGGCGGCAGGGTGCGCGGATAGACGCCGTCGTTCATGCCCAGCAGGCAGACGACGCGAAACGGGATCGAGCGCATCGGCATCAGGGTGCAGAAGTTGAGTGCGCCGATCATGAAGCGCTGGCCACTGAGCTCGCCGGACAGGGCCTGGGTCAGGTAATCCACCAGTATTTCGGCGTGCAGCGGCTCATCGCGGCCGGCGTCCGACAGCTCCAGCGCCAGGTTTTCCAGCGCGCGCCTTACCTGCGACAGCGCCAGTTCGTCCTGTTCGTCCGGCGCATAGCAGCGCGACAGCAGGGCATTGATCTCGACCACCCAGTCCGCCACGCTACGCTCGCCGCGAAACAGCGCGCCAGCCTCCTCGAGCAGGTCGATAAAGTCTGCCAGCGCGCCCAGCAGCACCGCCTCGAGCCCCTCGACTTCGCTGTATGGCGCGAGGTCCTGCCACAAGCCATCGCAGTCGCCGAGGGCGAAACCCGCCAGCATGCGACGCAACCCGAAGCGCCAGCTGTTCTGCTCGAACGCCGGCAGCCCCAGCGACTCGCGCTGGCCGGCATCAAGCCCCCAGCGCACCCCGGCCTGCTCGATCCAGCCGCGCAACAGCTCAAAAGCCGCCTCGTCCAACCCGAAGCGTCGCAGCGTCGCCGGTATTTCCAGCAGGTCCAGCACGTCGGCGACGCGCAGACGGCTGTGCGGCAGTTGCAGCAGCGTCAGGAATCCCTGCAGCAGCGGGCTCTCCTGTTCCAGCGAACGGTCGGAGATCGAATAGGCAATACGTCGCTCCGCGGGCGCGCTGCCGAAAACCGCCTCGATATGGGGCGCGTAAGCGGCGACATCCGGCATCATCACGATGATATCCCGCGGCGTCAGTCCAGGGGCTGACTCGAACAGCGCCAGCAGGCGGTCGTGCAGCACTTCCAGTTCTCGCAGCGGGCTGTGGCAGCTATGCAGCTGCAGCGAGCGGTCCGTATCCGCAAGCGGTGTCTTCCAACCGGAATGGTCCGCCCCTTCGGGCTCCCGGCTGCGGTCCTCGAGCTCGAGAATATCGCGCTGTATCCGCCCCAGCAGAGTGTCGTTTTCGCCGGAGGTGTCGCCCGGCAGGTCGAAGAAATCGAACCCCGGCAGGTCCATTTCCTGCAGCTGGTGCAGATAGTCGCGACCGAGCTTGCCCATCGATGCCAGCAGCGGATTACCGCTTTCGAGATAATCGGCGGCCGCTTCCGGTCCGCGCTCGCCGAACAGCCGCCGGTTGAGTTTGGCGAGATAGGCCGGATCGACAATATCCCCCCAGTAGTGGCGGCAGGGATTGAGGATCATCAGGTGCACATCGACGCGCCGGCCCAGCGCCTGCAGAGCCTGCAGGTAGGTGTGCGGCAGCGCCGATATGCCGAACACGAACAGCCGCGTCGGCAGGCAGTCGGCGGGCGCGCTGCGCAACGACTCGACAAAGGCCTCCATCATGTTGGCACGATGCCAGCCGGGTTGCCCAAGGGCCTCGGTGCGCTGCTGCAGCGCCCGCCAAAGCAATGGCTGCCAGGCCTGATCGCCCAGCGGCTGCAGTGGAGACTCGCTGCGGCTCCAGGCATCGATCCAGTCCGGGCGGTAGACCAGGTACTGGTCGAATATGTCGGCGATCTTACCGCACAGCTGGTAGCGCTTGAACCCGGTTTCGTCCTGTTCGAGATAGTGCCGGAGCGGAGCGAACTCGGGCAACGCCAGCATGTCCGGCAGCAGTCCCATCAGCTTCCAGCACATGGCCTCCTTGCGGTACGCCGAACGCTCCGGCACATCGGGCAGCAGGCGCGCGAAGCTGTCCCAGAGAAAGGTCGCCGGCAGTGGAAACTCGACACCGGCGGCGATACCAAGGCCGCTCGCCAGCTCGAGCTTGAGCCACTGTGCCATGCCGGGGCTCTGTACCAGAATCTGCTCGTCGCGAAACGGGTCCGGCAAGGGGTCGCGTTCGATCAGCAGGACCAGCAGATCCTTGAGATTGAGCAATGAATGGGAATGGTAAATCTTCAGCATATCCTGTCCCTGGTGCCGGTCCGCACCTTTGCCGGCGGCGTGGCGGCGATTGAACGGTAGTGGCGAGGTCGCGGGCGGCGGGCGAAATGAAACAGTTTACGGCCTGTAAATGACCGCCTCGGGACGCCCTCTCAAACTGACGATGGCATCACCGATCGAGCTTCCGGTGCGCCGTTAACACAGCTGTCGCAATCGGCGAGTAACGTATCGGCCTCTACTTAATCAAGAACGGAGCCCCGGTCATGCATCCGCAGATACCATCACTGTTGCCGAACCGGCCGCTGCGCGGGCATCTGCCCAGCCGCGATCAGCGCCGCGCCCGCCTGCTCGACAAGGCCAGCCAACTTCGCCGCCAGGCACGTAACGGCAGCGATCTCTGGCTGGCGGAGCAGTACGAGATCGCGGCCGCACTCGTCTAGCCCGTGCCGACCCCGCTGCCGGGATCGCCGCCGTCTTCCAGATCTTCCGGTTTGACCGGCACGAACTCGCCGAACCCGGACTCCAGCGTCCAGAGCGTGCGACCCTGCTCGACCTTGATCACCCCGTCGAAACGCTGGCGCAGGTAGTCGACGGCCTCCTCGAAGGTGTCGATATCACACAGGATGACACCGCCACGGCCGTTTTCGGTACTGAACAGATAGCTTTTCATCTCGCCCTCCTAGGCCGGAAATCATCGCACAAAGGCCAACCCCAGTTCACCCGCAATTTGATAGCTGTTTTTTCGATGAGGCGTCATATTTTATAAAATTTACGAAATAAATTTTCAAAACTGCTTAAGTCCTGTACAGCTTGTTGTTATGCTAATCTCCGCCGCGCCATTCACGACCTGAATATGCCTCTGTGCGACCCGTTGCGAGCCTCAAGGAACCTGCGAATAAGCCTCCGGACAGGGGGGTTATTCGCAGATTTCTTAGCAACTACGAACTGAGGTTCCCATGAACAAGAAAGTCGTCATCGTCGGCGGCGGAGCAGGCGGCCTGGAACTGGCCACCCGCCTCGGCCGGCGCCACGGCCGCAAGGGGCTGGACGTTACCCTGGTCGACCGCAATCAGACCCACCTCTGGAAGCCGCTGCTGCACGAAGTCGCGACCGGCTCGCTGGACGCCGGTATCGACGAACTCAGCTATCGCGCCCAGGCCACCAACAACCGCTTCAAGTTTCGTATCGGTTCGCTGCAGGGACTGGACCGAGAAAACCGCAAGGTCCACCTCGCCCCGGTCACCGACGCCGACGGCAACGAGATTTTACCGCGCCGCTCGCTGGATTATGACCTGCTGGTACTGAGCATCGGCAGCGTGACCAACGATTTCGGCACGCCCGGCGCCGCCGAGCACTGCGTGTTCCTCGACAGCCGCCACCAGGCGGAGCATTTCCGTCAGCAGCTGCTGCAGGCCTACCTGCGCTCCAGCAGCAATCCGGTGCCGCTGAAGATCGCCATCGTCGGTGCCGGCGCCACCGGCGTCGAACTGTCGGCGGAACTCTTCAACACCGCCCGCGAACTGACCAGTTACGGGTTCGAGAACGCCCATTCCCATCCGCTGGAAGTATCCCTGGTGGAAGCCGGGCCGCGCATCCTGCCGGCGCTGCCGGAGCGAATTGCCGGCGCCGCGCGCCAGGAGCTGGAGAAACTTGGCGTACGGGTGCGGCCGGCAACGCGCGTCCGGGAAGTCACCGCCGAGGGGATGATCACCGACGAGGACGAGCTCATCGAAGCAGACCTGATGGTCTGGGCCGCCGGTATCAAGGCGCCTGCGGTCACGCGCGATCTTGACGGCCTGGAGACCAACGGCCGTAATCAGCTGGTGGTCAAACCGAGCCTGCAGACGACCCTGGATAAAAACATCTATGCGCTCGGCGACTGCGCCGCCTGCCCGACACCCAGCGGCGGCACGGTACCGCCGCGCGCCCAGTCCGCACACCAGATGGCCTCGCACCTGCTCAAGCATATCCGCGCCATGCTCGACGGCCAGGATATACCGGACTACGAGTACCGCGATCACGGCTCCCTGGTCTCGCTGAGCCGTTTCAGCACCGTCGGCAGCCTGATGGGCAATCTGACCCGCGGCAGCATGATGATCGAGGGCCGCATGGCGCGCCTGGTTTATATCTCGCTGTACCGCATGCACCAGATGGCGCTCTTTGGCGTTACCAAGACCGTGCTGGTGACACTGGTCGATCGCATTAACCGGGTCATCCGCCCGCGCCTCAAGCTGCACTGACAGTGCAGGGCCGCAGCCGCCCGGCTGCGGCCCTCCCCTCCGATTGCGCCGTTTCAAACCTTGTGCGAGTATCGAACAAGGCCCACCGATCGATTCCTCGAGGCGCCATGCGGATCCTACCGGCTGTCGCATATTTCGCGGCCCGTCCGGTGACCCGTCAACTCCCCGAAACAAGGACTCCGGAGTTCGACCATGTACCATTCGCTATCGACGCTGACGTCGCTGGTTCAGGAAATTGCCCGCGCCGAGAATGCAGTCGCGGCGATGCATCAGATCGTCATCAAGCTGACCGAGATTTTCTCGGTGCCCGTCTGCAGCCTGTACCTCAAGTCGGCCTCGGAGGAACGTCTGGTGCTGGCGGCTACCGCGGGGCTTGCCGGAGACTCCGTAGGTCGCGTCAGCCTGGCGTTGAACGAGGGGCTGGTCGGAAAGATCGGCCGCACCCTGCACCCGCTTAACCTGGCCGACGCGCCGACCCATGACAAATTCGTCTACATACCGGAAACCCACGAGGCCCCTTACCATCAGTTCATGGGCGTGCCGCTGATACATCTGCGCG
The DNA here is from genome assembly GCA_013373085.1 of Oceanospirillaceae bacterium. GTDB lineage: Bacteria > Pseudomonadota > Gammaproteobacteria > Pseudomonadales > Balneatricaceae > Marinobacterium_A. The sequence continues at coordinate 28,173 of JABXIM010000137.1, forward strand.
AACTGATCGGGGTACTGGTGATCCAGGGCACCAAGCAGGACAAGTTCAGCCGCGAAGAGGAAGCCTTCATGGTGACCGTCGCCAGCCAGCTGGCCGCTACCCTGCACTCGATTCAGCGTTCCGGCGACTGGTTGCCGCAGGGACCGACCGCGTTCGAGCACAATCGCCATGCTGGCGTCCGGGCCGCGACCGGCATCGCCTGCGGTCATCTCGAAGTGCTGCATCTCAACCTCAATCTGCAGGACGTCAACGAGGAGCACAGCAGCGATACCGATGCGGAACTGGCACGCTTCGACGCGGCAGTCGAGTTGCTGGAGGACGAACTCAAGCTCGGCGCCTCACGTCTCGGCGACAACCTGCCGTCTGACGTCTCGAATCTCTTTTCGGTCTACCTGATGATGCTGCAAAGCCCGGAACTGCGGGACGGCGTGGTACGCCATATCCGCGGGAGCTCGAGCGCGCCCTGGGCTTTGCGCGAGTGTATTCAGGAACTGGCAGCGCACTTCGATGCCGCCGAAGACCCCTACCTGCGGGCCCGCGGCGAGGACATCCGCAACATCGGCAATCGCCTGCTGCGTCACATGCTGAGCAAGAAGCCGCTCGGCAACGGCAACGCCCGCCAGGACCTGCTGCTGGCAGGCGAGCTGATCAGCATCGCCGACCTCTCGGTCTACCACCCGGAACAGATCAAGGGCGTCATCTGTACCGGCGGTTCAGCGCTGTCGCACACCGGCATCGTCGCCAATGCGCTCGGTATCCCGGCAGTGATGGGCGTCACCGGAATGGACCTGAAAAAGCACGACGGCCAGCTGGCGATCATCGACGGTTACCGCGGCGAGTGCATTACCACACCGTCCGACGCGATGCTCAACGAGTATCGTCGTCTGCAGCATGCCGACGAACAGTTCATCGACCAGCTGGCTTGCCTGCGCGAGCTGCCGGCCGAGACCCTCGACGGCGAGCGCGTCCAGCTGCTGACCAATACCGGGCTGCTGGCCGATGTCACGCCGGGCCGCAAGAACGGCGCCGAAGGAGTCGGGCTCTATCGCTCCGAAATCCCCTTCATGCTGCACGAGAACTTTCCCACCGAAGACGAGCAGTACGAGGTCTACCACCAGGTGCTGGATGCCTATGCTCCACTGCCGGTTTCGATGCGAACCCTGGATATCGGCGGCGACAAGCAACTGCCCTATTTCGAGATTAAAGAGGAAAACCCCTTTCTCGGCTGGCGCGGTATCCGCTTCACCCTCGACAACACCTCGCTACTGGTGACCCAGTTGCGCGCCATGCTGCGGGCCAACGTAGAGACCGGCAACCTACGCCTGCTGATTCCGATGGTCAGCCGTGTCGACGAACTGCAGACCTTCATGGCCATCGTCGAGGACACGCTCGAGGAACTGCAGTCCGAGGGCTTCAACGTGGTGCGTCCGCCGATCGGGATGATGGTGGAGGTGCCGTCGGCGATACTGCTGCTGCCACGCATGCTGCCGCTGGTCGACTTCGTCTCGATCGGCTCGAATGACCTGACCCAGTATCTGCTGGCGGTCGACCGCAACAATCCCAAGGTTTCGGCGCTGTTCGACAATCTCAACCCGGCGATGCTGGTCGCCCTGGAACAGATCGTCAGCCACTGCGAGGACAACGGCACGCCGCTGTCGCTGTGCGGCGAGATGGCGGCCGACCCGGCGGCGGTACTGCTGCTGGTCGGTCTCGGCTTGCGCACCCTGAGTCTCAGCGCCCACAGCATTCCCAAGATCAAGTGGCTGATCCGCTCGATCGAAAGCCGTGCCGCCCGCGCCCTGCTGCAGCGCGCGATGCAGCTCAGCAGCGAAGCCGAGATCCGCGAGATGCTCGGCGCCGAGCTCAAGCGCCTGGGGCTTAAGAATCTGACCGGACCCGAACCGCTGGGCAGTAGCGAAAGCTGAGGGCCGGCACCAGGGCTCGACTGCAGGTCCGCACGCAGGGTGGCATGAGCGCCGCAGCTGCTGCGGCGCCGAGTCGCCGAACGCGGTCCGTATGGGGATCTGACAGCGCCGGAATGAATGCTGTACAGGCGGGGTAAAAGCGCCGAAAATCTCGGAACCCCCGTCAGTTCCGGAGCCATGGATGCAGACCCTGACCGAAAACCAGATTCTCGAGCGCATTCACAGTCGCACTCCATTCAACGCCCGCCTGCGCGATGGCTCGCTGTGCATCCGCATCGACGAATATCTGCCGCTGGTCTGCACCGCGCTGCATGCCGGTACCCGGATGCAGGACGACAACCTGACGCGCCTGGCCGCCGACGATCAGCAGCGCATGCAGCTTGAGGACCGCGGCAGCGACTGGCTCATCGCCCTGATGCCGATCACCCTCTGCGCCCTCGATTCACGCCTCGAGTATGACCTCAGCCTGCCGCCGGGCAAATGCGTACGCAGTGAAATCAGCGGCATACCGCTGTGGCAGCGGCCGGTCACCCAGGCCATGCGCCGCCGCGGCGAAGAGCGCCACCAGCGGATCTACCGCATCCTCGACGCGCTGTTGTGGGCCCTGGAGGAAGACCATCGCCACGTGGTGCTGTTCGATATTCACAGCTGCCCGTTCGAGGAGATGCGCGATGGCCAGAACAAGATCAACATCGCCGCCGACGATATCGAAGGCGACCAGTGGCAACCGCTGCTCAAGCGCCTGCAGCGGCGGCTCAGCGATATCGAGCTGCCGAACCTGGCCAACCGCGTCAGCTTCGGCGAGCGCCAGCACGGCGGCGGCTACACCGCAAGCCATATCAGCGAGCATCACGGCACGGCCCTGACCATTCCGATCGAGATCCAGAAGGTGTTTCTCGACCTCAACAGCGGCCAGCCCTACCCCCTCGTTGTCGATGCCCTGCAGCACGGCCTGCACGACGTGTTGTTCGAGACCACCGCCGACGCCAGTCGCACTTTCCCCGGCCGCTCGCTGCGACGCAACGACCTGCTGCCGACGGAATTGCCGCCGGAGGTGCTGCTGGTCGACCAGGAGCTGAAAAAACTTGCCCGCGGTCTGGAGACGCTGCTCTATATCAACCCGATCAACATGCCGGGCGAACAGCGCCGGTTCCTCAAATCCCACGGACGGCAGGCGCCACGCTTCCGCTATCGTCAGCTGCGCATCGATCCCTACGCCCATCGCGAGAAACTGTACCGCCTGCCGGTCGACGCCATCCGCGACCCTTCGCTGCGCCAGCTTTACCGCCTGGTGATCGACGCCCTCGCCGAGCGCATCGACCTGCTGGTGAGCATCGGCACCGATAGCTTCCTCTACAACTCGCTGCGCTATTACGGTGAACCGACACCCGGCGAACTGGCCAACGCCCGTTTTCTGTTGCATGCCGCCGACCGCCCCGACGAGGTCAACGGCGAGCAGCTGAGTTCGAAGGAGATGGTGCCGCGCTTCCAGCAGCTGGCCAACGAATGGGGGCTGAAGTGCAAGGTCGAGCTGTCGGACCGCCTGATCGCAGCGGCGATGGTCAATAACGGCCGCAAGGCGTTGCTCGTGCGACGATCGGCGAAGGTCTCGCCGGTGGAGCTGCACGCGCTGGCGCACCACGAACTCGGCGTCCATATGACCACCTCGCTCAATGCCCAATTGCAGCCGCTGGAGGTATTCTCCCTCGGCCTGCCGGGCAACACCCATACCCAGGAAGGCCTGGCGATTTTCAGCGAGTATCTCTCCGGCAACCTGACGCTAAAGCGCCTCAAGAGCCTGGCCCTGCGCGTGATCGCCGTCGACCTGATGATCCGCTACGGTGACTTCTGCCGCACCTGGCGCACCCTGGTCGAGGACTACGACGTCGAGCACGAAGAGGCTTTTCGCGTCTGCACCCGGGTCCACCGCGGCGGCGGCTTCACCAAGGACCATCTCTATCTGAGCGGCTTCCGTGACGCCCTGCAACTGTACCGCAGCCGCGATATTCGCGGCCTGTTCATCGGCAAGACCGGCTTCGAGTTCCTCGACCTGATCGACGACCTGCTCGCCCGCGAACTGCTGGCGCCGCCGAAATACCTGCCGAAATGCCTCGAGAAGCCCGGCCAGTCGGCACCGGAGCTCGATTACCTGGTGTCCTGTATACGCTAGGGGCTGTTGACGTTTGCGGATGTCCTGCCGGGACTGTTTTCGCACAAAGCAAAGCGCGAGTTGCGTGGTTTGGTTGCGCCAAATAAGCGACGAGAAACGCCGGATTGTGCAAAAACAGCCCCTAGATGGAAAATCGTAGGTTGGGTCAAGCGACGCAGGAGCGGACCCAACATCCGTGCCTACCGAACAAGATCTGCACTACGATCGACATGATGGGTCCACGATGCCCGCATCACGAGGTGGCGGAAAAATCTTACCGCCGCATCGCTTGACCCATCCTACGACCTGCATTCAATCCTTCATCTGGCTCCAGAGAATCACCGGCGGTACACGTTCGAGTATTTCGCTGCCACGGATCATCAGCACTTCGCCGGAGATCAGCGGTTGCCAGTCGCCGTCGCGACCGGGGCGGGAGGCTATTCGCAGTTCACCCGCGCCGAGACCGACGAAGAGGCCCGACAGATCCGGGTCGTCGGGACGGTGATGGCCGTGGACGAAAAGCAGTTCGCTGTCGCTGTAGAGGAAATTGGCAAGACCGAGCGGGCGCATTCGCGCCGCAAAGTCGGTGACCACCGCCAGACGCACCTCCGGCAGCGGCTTGCCGTCCAGCCAGAGCGCGCGCATGCGCGCCATCAGCACGCAGAATGCCCGCTCCGCCACGGTCTGCCCGATCGGTGTATACGGGCCGGTCGGGTACTTGCGGCCGTCCTCCAGTCCGCTCAGCTCGCCTTCGAAAATAAACAGGTGGCTGCGTCCTTCCAGCTCGCGGGCGAATGGCTGACTGTCGGCCAGGGCGCCGTCCCCGGCAAGCGCCCGGCGGGCCAACAACAGCTTGCAGTCACGCCGGTAGCCCTGCAGAAAATGCTCGATCAGGCCGTCGCTGTGGGCATCCCGGATCAGCAGTGCATCGGGGCCGTCGTAACAGGCCAACCCCTGTAGCGGCAGATCACCGGCGGGACGCCGGATGGATTCGGGGCCCACCGGCCCCGCCTCGGTTCTGGACAGTGCGAACAACGCTGGCAAGGCAAGATCCCTTTTCAAGGCAGAGTGCAGAGCGGACAGTATACAACAGCGCCCGGCCCGCTCGGTGCTCAGAGGTTACACAGCTATCCCCGCGCGGCACAGGAACTGCCGCTCACCACTTACGGCTGACCACACAGCGCCAGCACCAGCATCGCCCATCAGCGCCTGTCATCAGCCATCCCGGCCCTTGCTGATCACCCGCAGCTGGCAGAACTGGTGAAACCCCTCAACCGAGCCGTGATAGCCGTATCCGCTCTGACGGGCCCCCACCCAGGGACACTCGACAGTGCCGAAACAGCTCTTGTTGACACCGATCATGCCGGCATCGAGGTGACGCGCCACCTGCCAGGCCTGCTCCTCGTCCTCGCCGAATACCACGGCGCCGAGACCGAACTGGGTACCGTTGGCCAGCCGCAGCGCCTCATCCAGCCCGTCATACGCCTGGATGCACATCACCGGACCGAAGGTTTCCTCGCGCATGATCGCCATGTCCGGCGTGCAATCGGCGAGAATGGTCGGCTTCACATAACGCTCGGGATGATCGTCATCACCGTAGATTCGGCGCGCCCCGGCGGCGAGCGCCGCGGCGATCTGGTCAAGCACGTGCTGGCGCTGACGTTGGTGAATCATCGGCCCCAGCCGGGCCTGCTCGTCGTGCCACGGCCCCAGGCGGTAGGCAGACGCCAGCCGCGCCACTCGCTGCTCGAAGCAGATGGATACCTGGCGGTCGACGTAAACGCGTTCGGTGGATACACAGGCCTGACCCGAATTTTCGAAGCTGTTGGCACAGGCGAACTCCGCCGCGGCGTCTAGATCGGCATCGTCCAGCACCAGCAGCGGGTCCTTGCCGCCGAGTTCCATCATCAGGCGCTTCAGTCCTGAGGCGGCGCGCGCCATGATGTCCTTGCCCGCTTCGCGCGAACCGGTAAAGGCCACCATATTGATGTCGGCCTCGACCAGCGCCCGTCCCTGCTGCTCGGTGCCCTGAACCACCTGCAACACGTTGCGGGGCAGGAAGCGGTTGAGCAGATCGGCATACGCCTGACCGGTCAGCGGCGTTTCCTCGGACGGTTTGAACAGCACGGCATTGCCGCCGAGCAGCGCCGGCAACAGCATCCACTGCGGCATCGACATCGGGTAGTTCCAGGGACTGATCACCGCGCAAACCCCGAGCGGGTCGTAGTAGAGCGTCGACTCCGTATCCTCGTCGGCACTGAGCCTCGGCTGCAGCGCCGCCAGCGCCTGCTTGACCCGTGGTGGGATGGAGGCGGCGCAGAAGCGCACTTCGCCAATCCCCTTGCGCAGCGGCTTGCCCATTTCCTGGCTCAGCAGTTCGCCGAGGGCCTGGGCCTCCTGTTCCAGCGCCCCGGCCGCCTGCAGCAGGCAGCGACCGCGCTCCTCGACGCTGAGGTGGCTCCACTCGATCTGCGCATCGTGGGCGGCGCAGACCATGGCCGGAATCGCTTCGAGCGGAGTCGTGGGTACTTCCCCTACCGGCTCGCCTGTCGCCGGATTGAGGGAGATCAGATAGCTCATAGCAGCACCTCCGTCAGCCTGACCTTCAGGATAGTTGCTGCCCGTCCCGCTCGCGAACCCTCTTCACCCGGGCTTCACACGGGAAGGGTTAGGTTGGCGCTGAGTCCGGTCCGCTGCAGAGAGACAGATCCGAATTGCCAACATCGACGCAAAATGTCCGTAACGACGCTGTCGCCGCCCCCACTGCCGATCTGAAACGCTTCTGGATCGGTCATGGCCTGCTGCCACTGCTGACGCTGGCCGCGCTGCAGGAGGCCATCAGTAGGTTCTCGCTGGACCTGCACCTGGCCGACTACTGGTATCGGCTGGAGGGGGGCACCTGGGCGCTGCGCAATAACTGGCTCACATCCGAACTGCTGCACCACGGCGGTCGGCAACTCAGTTTCGCGCTGCTCGGTCTGGTACTGCTGTTGCTGCTGCTATCCTGGAGCCACGCCAAGGTCGCGCACTGGCGCCGGCCGTTGGCTTATCTCGCTATCGCAGCATTGACCAGCGTGGCGCTGGTCAGTCTTGGCAAACACCTGAGCCACCAGGACTGTCCCTGGAGTCTGCTACGCTATGGCGGCGACCGCCTCTACCATCCGCTGTTCGGCGCCCCCCCCGGCAGCGATAGCGACGGCTGTTTTCCGGCCGGTCATGCCAGCGCCGGCTATGCCTGGCTGGCGTTGTATTTCGTCTGCCTCCACGGTCGCTCGAAGCGTCACCGCCTGGCGCTGCTACCCGGCCTGCTGCTCGGGCTGCTGTTCGGGCTGGCGCAGCAACTGCGAGGCGCCCATTTTCTGTCTCACGATCTCTGGACCCTGGCGATCTGCTGGTTCAGCTCGCTGCTGCTGTACCGCTGGCTGCTGTTGCCGCATAATTCGAATTAGGGGCTGTTGACGCGCCACGCAGCGTTGCTCGTTGCTTATTTGGAGCAACCAAACCGCGTAACTCGCGCCTTGCCTTGTGCGAAAACAACCTCGGCAGGACAGCTAGGACGCACTGGAGCGTCCGTTCGAACCCGTCGCCGAAAGGGACTCCGTATCGCGATGAAAGTACTGGTTGCCGATGACGACGCCAACATTCTGGCCGGTATCGCCGATTTTCTCGAATGGCGCGGCATCGACGCCGACTGCGCCGGCACCGGCAGCCAGGTGCTGGAGCTGTGCCGCCAGAACCGCTACGACGTGCTGATCCTCGATGTGATGATGCCTCGACTGGACGGTCTTTCGGCCTGCGAGCGGCTGCGCGAGGAGGGTTGCACGACGCCGATCCTGTTTCTCACCGCGCTGGACACGCTCGAGGACAAGATCCGCGGCTTCCAGGCCGGCGCCGACGACTATCTGGTGAAGCCGTTCGCGATGGCCGAACTGGTATGCCGCGTGGAAGCGCTGAGCCAGCGGATCTCGCGCCAGAAACTCAGGAAGCTGACATTCGGACCGCTGGAGCTCGACGTCGAACAGGGCACCGCGACCCGCGACGGCGTGCCGCTGGCGCTGACGCCGCTGACCTTCCGCATTCTCAGGCACCTGGTCGCCCGAGCTCCGCGCACGGTCAGTCGCGAGGAGCTCGAGCACCAGCTGTGGGGCTCGGAGCCCCCCAGCAGCGACGCCCTGCGCTCGCACCTCTACCAGTTGCGCATGCAGCTGGACAAACCCTTCCCGCACCCTATGCTCGAGACGAAACGCGGGGTCGGCTTTCGCCTGGTCGCTCCGGCGACAGGGGTGCACGATGAAACAGAAGCTTAGCCGCAAGATCATCCTCACCGTCGGCCTGTCGACCTTTGTGCTGATGAGCCTCTACTGGTTGCTGGGCTGGCAGCTGGTCGAGCGGATCGAATATCAGAGCCGCCAGCAGTTCGTCGACTATATCGGCTCGCGAGTCGATGAGGTGCTGACCGGAAAGGTCCCGCAACAGGCGCTGCAGTTGTTCGATATGCTGACGCTGCTGCAGGCATCCGACGAGGTCCCGAGCGCCTGGCGCTCGCTGCCGGTGCCGACGACCGAGGAACTGTCCGACGAGGCGTTGCTGGTCGTGCGTCCCCATCCGCAAACCGGCGCAGCCTACTATCTCGTGCTGCACCAGCTCGATCAGGTGCTGGAAAGCCAGCAGCAGGAAGAGGTTGAAATGGGTCTGGTGCTCGGCGGCATCGCCCTGATCACCGTCGGTGCCATGGGCCTGACGCTGCTGATCACCTGGCAGCTGACCCGGCCGATACGGCAGCTGTCCCGGCAGTTGGAACAGATCAATCCGGCGCAGCCCGCGCTGCAGCCGCTCGAAAGCGACGATGAGATCGGCTTCATGAGCCGTCAGTTCTCGACGCTGCTTCAGCGCACAGCGGATTTCATGCGCCGCGAGCGCGATTTCACCCGCTTTGCCAGCCACGAACTGCGATCACCTGTGATGGTGGTACGCAGCTCTCTCGACCTGCTGCGCGAGACAGTACCGCCAACGCCGGTCAACAGCCGCGCTCTGAAACGTATCGACGACGCCACGCTGCGCATGAATCAGTTGATCGAAGCCTTCCTCTGGCTCGGCCGCGAAGCCAAGCCGGCGCCGGACAGCATCGTCGACAAGGCTGCGCTCGTACGACTGCTCGAGGACCTGTTCAACACTCATCCCGATCTGCAGTCGCGCCACCTCGAGGTGACGCTTGGCGACTGTCGCTGGAAGGTACAGCCGTTCGTGCTGTCGGTCGTCATCGACAACCTGCTGCGCAATGCCCTGATTCACGGTGACGGCACGATCAGGATCAGCAGCGATGCCGCCACCCTGTCGATCTGCAACGACATCAGCGACAGCGAGCCCGGTGGCGGAGAAAGCCACGGCTACGGCCTGCTGATCGCCGAGCAGCTATGTCAGCAGGCCGGCATCGTGCTGGAGTTGACACCACAGCCGGAACGCTACTGCGCGCGTCTGCATTTCGGCGATCAGACCGGGCCCTGAGCGTCGCGCTTGCGATCCAGTGCCAGTGTAGCGGAGGCATGACGGCAACCCTGGAAGATATCCAGCGACGGATCGTACACCCGGGTGCGGACGTTCATCAGTCCCAAAACCGAATGCGCCAGGTTGTCATGGCTGACCGCCTGCTGACGCTCGGCGCGCAGGCATTCGGTATCGACGCCGTCGCGCTGCGCCATTCCCTGCGACAGCCACATCAGGAAAGGAATATGGGTCTGCTCGGACGGCGCCAGCAGGTATGGCATGCCGTGCAGGTAAATGTTGCCCTCGCCCAGCGACTCGCCGTGATCCGACATATATAGCATGGCGCTGTCGAAACGATCCTGTCGTGCTTTCAGAAAGGCGATCACCCGACCGAGGAAGTGGTCCGTATAGAGGATGGTGTTGTCGTAGGCATTGCGGATCGACTGTTCGCTGCAGGCCTGCAACTGATTGCTGTCGCATACCGGCGTAAAGCGTTCGAAGGCCTGTGGATAACGCTCGTAGTAGGCCGGGCCATGGCTGCCCTTCTGGTGCAGCACCACCACCTTGTCGCCCGGACCGGAGCGCAGATAGTCATCGAGCGCCGTCAGCATGGTCTCGTCATAGCACTCGTGTTCGCCGCAGAACTGCGCTGCGTCGAACAGACTCGGAGGCTGCTGGTCGATCCGCTCGCAGACGCCCTTGCAGCCGGAATTGTTGTCGCGCCACAGCACTCCGATACCGGCATGGTGCAGCACATCGAGCAGATTCTCACGATGACGCTCCAGCCCCTTGTCGTAGTCGCTGCGCCGCTTGAGCGAAAACATACACGGCAGCGATTCCGCGGTACTGGTGCCGCAGGAGGTCGTCTGGTCGAAATAGATCACCGATGCCTGCTGCAGACTGGGGTTGGTGTCGCGCTCGTAACCGCCCAGGGAGAAATTGGCCGCGCGTGCGGTTTCCCCCACCACCAGCACCAGCAGCTTGGGACGCGCATTCGGGCTCGAGGTCTCGACCACCTGCGCATCCTCGCCGACCGATTGCAGCGGCGCCGACTCGGCATCATAGGCGCCGGCCAGATAGCGGCTGCCGTAGTAGAGGTAGTTGGACGGCACCGCCAGGTTGCGGATCTGGCGATTGTTGCGGAACAGTGACGAATAATCCTTGAACAGCACCGCCGCATTGAGACCGATCACCACCAGGCACAGCGACACCGACACCAGCACCGAACGCAACTCGCCAGCGGTTGACTGTTTGCGAATCCGAATCGCCAGCACCAGCAGCGACGGCAGCAGTCCGTACAGCAGCAAATGCAGCAGCAGCGGCAGACTGAACAGCTCGCTTGCCTCGGCGATATCGGTTTCGAAGAGATTCTGCACCATCGACTTGTCGACAAGGATGCCGTACGTCGTCATGAAGTAGGACACCATGGCGGCACTCGACAGCAGCAATACCGCCAGCGGCTTCAGCAGCGGCCTAAATCCTACCGGTGTCAGCAGCAGCAGATAAATCGCGACCATAAAAGAGAAAAAGCCGCCAACGAAGAGCAGCCGCGACAACTGGCTGCTGGCCGGCTGGCTCGATACCAGATGCCACAACGGCGTGTTGTAACAGAGCACCAGCACCAAACACAGCAGCAGGCGAAACTGTCCGGCGGACAGCACAGGGCGCAGACGTTTCCAGCCTGCAGGCAGAGCAAGGATCATGGAGCATTGTCCCCAATACGGTGATCGTTGCGCCCTACCCTAACTCTGTCTACGTGAGGCCAGTGTGAAGCGCGTCAAGGCGCAGAGTCGGTTATAGCCGCGCCAGCGGGTAACCAGGTCAACAGTGCGATCAGCGCCATTGCCGTTATCACCAGCGGCAGCATCAGCCAGTTCATGTTCAGCCATCCGATGCTGGATTCCAGCCAGCCGGCAAACAGCGCCGACAGGCTGACGCAGCTGAACACCATAAACTCGTTGGCAGCCTGGGTCCGCGCCTTTTCAGCGGGACGGTATGTCCGCGTCAGGTACGAAGTGGCGCTGACGAACATGAAGCACCAGCCAACGCCCAGCAGCACCAATGCAGTCCAGAAATGCCACTCGCTCTGCCCCTGAAGATTGACGACGATGCAGCCAATCATCAGCACGCCGCCAGCCAGCATCATCACCGGCGCACTGAAACGCTGCACCAGCCGGCCGGTGAAGAACGCCGGCACGAACATCCCCAGCACGTGCCACTGGATGACATGAGCGGAGTCGTTGAAGGCGAAGCCGCACCGGTCCATCGCCAGAGGCGTGGCGGTCATCAGCAGATTCATGACCGTGTAGCTGGTGACGCCGGCAACGACGGCAACCAGGAAAACCGGCTGGCTGAGAATACGGCCCAGCGGGCGAATGGGTTCGTCATGTCGGCTTGCGGACACGACCGGCAACCGTACGAAGGTCAGCAGCACCAGCGCCAGCCCATAGAGTCCCAGCAGCCCGACGAAAGCGCCGCTGAACGGCGTCGCGCCGATCCAGCCGCGGCTGGCGATCGCCAGGTTCGGCCCCAGCACCGCGGCGAGGACCCCACCGGCCATCACCAGTGAAATGGCGTGGCTTTGCTGCGCTGGCGGTGCCGCCTCAACAGCGGCGAAACGGTACAGCATGCCAAAGCCGATGCCGACAC
>JABXIM010000193.1 GCA_013373085.1 Oceanospirillaceae bacterium
CACGGTGCGCACCGGCAGGATCGCCACGAAGGCCTGCCAGATCTCGTCGTAAAGACCGTGCTTGCGGATCTGGTCGATATAGACCGCATCCGCCGTGCGCAGGATCTCCAGCTTGTCGCGGGTGATCTCTCCGGGGCAGCGGATGGCAAGGCCGGGTCCGGGGAAGGGGTGGCGGCCGATGAAACTGTCGGGCAGGCCGAGTTCCCGGCCAAGCGCGCGGACCTCGTCCTTGAACAGCTCGCGCAGCGGCTCGACCAGCTCGAACTTCATGTCCTCCGGCAGACCACCGACGTTGTGATGCGACTTGATCACGTGCGCCTTACCGGTCTTGGCGGCGGCGGACTCGATCACGTCCGGGTAGATGGTGCCCTGGGCGAGGAAGTTGACGTCTGTCAGTCTGGCTGCCTCTTCGTCGAACACCTCGATGAAGGTGTTGCCGATCAGCTTGCGCTTCTGTTCCGGATCGTTGACCCCTTCCAGGCGGCTGAGGAATTTCTCTTCGGAATCGGCACGGATCACGCGTACGCCCATGTTCTTGGCGAACATGTCCATGACATGGTCACCCTCGTCCTTGCGCAGCAGGCCGTTGTCGACGAAGACACAGGTCAACTGGTCGCCGATCGCTTCGTGCAGCAGTGCCGCCACCACCGAGGAATCGACACCACCGGAAAGGCCCAGCAGCACTTTCTGGTCACCGACCTGCTCGCGCACTTTCTCGACCAGGTCGCTGATGATGTTGGCAGCGGTCCAGAGGCCGTCGGTACCGCAGATCTCGCGAATGAAGCGCTCGAGGATGCGGCCGCCCTGCTTGGTGTGGGTCACCTCGGGGTGGAACTGCACCGCGTAGAGCTTGCGCTTGGGATCGCACATCGCCGCCACCGGCGCAGAGTCGGTCGAGGCAATGACGGAAAAGCCCTCCGGCATCTGCACAACCTTGTCGCCGTGGCTCATCCAGACGTCCAGCAGCAGCGCGCCGTTGTTGGCCAGGTGATCCTCGATCCCCTCCAGCAGGCGGCTCGGGCTGTCCGCCAGGCGAACCTTGGCATAACCGAACTCACGCTTGTCAGAGCTCTCGACCTTGCCGCCCAGCTGCTCGGCCATGGTCTGCATGCCGTAGCAGATACCCAGCACCGGAATGCCCATCTCGAAAACCGCCATGGGCGCGCGGGGCGAATCGAACTCGGTGACCGACTCCGGTCCGCCGGCGAGGATGATGCCCTTGGGCGCGAACTCGCGGATCGCCGCTTCGTCCATGTCCCAGGGATGGATCTCACTGTAGACCCCCAGCTCACGGACCCGACGCGCAATCAGCTGCGTGTACTGGGAACCGAAGTCCAGGATCAGAATCCGTTGTGCATGAATATCTTGTGTCATTCGTCAGTGTCTCCACCGGTGCCCGTTTTTTCACGTGCGACCCGCAAAAAAAAAAAAAACGGAGCGGATGGCTACCGCTCCATTTATCGGCGATTGTCAGGGCTCAGCCGATACGATAGTTCGGCGCTTCCTTGGTGATGCTCACATCGTGCACGTGGCTCTCGCTCATGCCGGCGTTGGTGATGCGAACGAATTTCGGCTTGGTGCGCATTTCGTCGACGGTGGCGCTGCCGGTATAACCCATCGATGCCCGCAGACCGCCCATCAGCTGGTGTACCACACCGGCAACCGGGCCCTTGCAGGGAACACGGCCTTCGATACCTTCCGGCACCAGCTTCTCGACGCCCTTGGAGGCGTCCTGGAAGTAGCGGTCGGAGGAGCCGGTGCTCTGCGACATGGCACCGAGCGAACCCATACCGCGGTAGGACTTGAACGCACGGCCCTGGAACAGTTCGACCTCACCCGGCGCCTCGTCGGTACCGGCCAGCATCGAGCCGACCATGATGGCGGATGCGCCAGCGGCGACAGCCTTGGCCAGGTCGCCGGAGAAACGAATGCCGCCGTCGGCGATGACCGGCACGCCGCGTTCGCGCATCGCGGCCGCCACGTTGGCGACAGCACTGATCTGCGGTACGCCGATGCCGGCGACGATACGGGTGGTGCAGATGGAGCCCGGGCCGATACCGACCTTAACGCCGTCGGCACCGGCGTCGGCCAGCGCGATGGCGGCGTCTGCAGTGGCGATGTTACCGCCAACCACCTGCACCTGCGGGAAGTTCTGCTTGACCCAGGCAACGCGATCGATCACCCCCTTGGAGTGACCGTGCGCGGTATCGACGATGATGACGTCGACGCCGGCATCGACCAGCGCCTTGACGCGATCCTCGGTGTCTGCACCGGTGCCGACCGCAGCGCCGACCACCAGACGACCACGGTTGTCCTTGGCGGCATTCGGATATGCCTTGGCCTTGAACATGTCCTTCACGGTCATCATGCCGGTCAGCTTGCCGTTGTCATCGACCACCAGGATGCGCTCGATGCGATGCTTGCGCAGCAGGTTACGGACCTTCTCAGGGTCGGCCCCCTCGTGAACAGTCACCAGACGCTCTTTCGGCGTCATGATGGTCGACACCTTCTCGTCCAGGTATTGCTCGAAGCGCACGTCGCGGCTGGTCACGATACCGACCAGCTCGCCGTTGTCGACCACCGGAAAACCGGAATAGGTCAGTCGGCTCGACAGGTCACGCAGCTCGCCGACGGTCATGTCGGAGGTGCAGGTCACCGGATCGTTGACGATACCGGCCTCGAATTTCTTGACCTTGCGGACCTCATCGGCCTGATGCTCGACGGTCATGTTCTTGTGGATGATACCGATACCGCCTTCCTGCGCCATGGTGATCGCCAGGCGGGCTTCGGTAACGGTGTCCATTGCCGCCGAAACCAGCGGTATATTCAGCTCAAGCCCCTTGGTCAGGCGAGTTTTCAGCGACACATCCTTGGGCAGCACGTCGGAGTAGCCCGGCACCAGCAGGACATCATCAAAAGTGAGCGCTTCTTCAACGATTCGTAACATTTTAGTGGCAGCCCATAAGGTCGTGAGGGTGAAAAATTAAACGCGACATTATACAGAAGACCATTGTAGAAGTACAAAATAGTTGTTACAGATCACGGGGGGACGCAGCCTGCTTGTCGTAGTTTGAGTGCAATGCCGAAGCCGCGTAACCCAACACCGTTCTGCCAGCCGACACCAATCGATCTGTAATGCGATCGATATGACGGGTTCCGCAATGCCCATACGATGCGACAAACATTTGCTTGGGCTGGTATGCATCGCTACACCCATCCTCCGACCGTGCCGCTTTCTGCCAAACAGGATTATTACCCGCTTGTCAGTTTCCCTGACCGTCCTTAAGATGCCGTCATGACCGCAGCCCCCCACACACAGGCGTTTACCGTCTCCGAGCTGAACCGCCAGGTGCGTTCACTGCTCGAGAACTCTTTCATGCAGATCCAGGTGCAGGGCGAGATTTCCAATTTCGTGCGCCCCAGCTCCGGTCACTGGTACTTCACCCTCAAGGACGAGCGCGCCCAGGTGCGCTGCGCCATGTTCCGCAACCGCAACCAGTTCCTGAAATACCGTCCGAAAGACGGCGACCAGGTGGTGTTGCGGGCGAAGGTATCCCTGTACGAGGGGCGAGGCGAATTCCAGCTGATCGGCGAATACATGGAAGAAAGCGGCATCGGCCGCCTGCAGCAGGCGTTCGAGGAGCTAAAGTTCCGACTGCAGCGCGAAGGCCTGTTCGCCGTTGATCAGAAGTTGCCGTTGCCGGCACACCCACGACATCTAGGGGTCGTCACCTCGCCCACCGGGGCGGCGATCCACGACATCCTCAGCGTGCTCAAGCGCCGCTTTCCGGGCCTGCCGGTGACCCTATACCCCACTGCGGTGCAGGGGGACGAGGCCGCACCCGGGATCGTACGGGCCCTGGAGCTGGCGCAGCGCCACGACGAATGCGACGTGCTGATTGTCGGACGCGGCGGCGGCTCGCTGGAGGACCTCTGGCCATTCAACGACGAGCGGGTCGCCCGGGCCATTCACGCCTGCCGTATCCCGGTGGTCAGCGCCGTAGGGCACGAAACCGATGTCGCGATCAGCGACTTCGTTGCCGATGTGCGCGCACCGACGCCATCCGCCGCTGCTGAGCTGCTGAGCCCCGATGTCCGGGCACTGCAACAGCGCCTCGATCAGGCGCGCCGCCGACTGCGGGAACGGCTGAGACTGCAGATCGCTCAGGGGCACGAGCGGGTAAGGGCACTGCAAAGCCGCCTGCGCCACCCGGGCGACCGACTGCGCGAACGCAGCCAGCGGCTCGACGAACTGGAGCTGCGTCTGCGTCAGGCGACCCGGCGACTGTTGCAGGACCGGCACAGCCGTCTGGAGCGACTACAGGCCCGTTTGGTTAAGATCCGTCCGGAACGCCAGTTGCTGCGCCAGCGCCAGCAGCTCGATGCGCTGCGCCTGCAGCTCGAACGCCAAATGCGCCACCTGCTGCACGACCGTCGCCTGCGCAGCGCGGCGCTGGCCGGACAGCTCAATGCGGTCAGCCCACTGGCGACGCTCGAACGCGGCTACGCCATCGTGCGGGACAGCCAGGGCCAGGTAATCGAAGACGCCAGCCAGGTCGCCGCCGGGGATATCATCGAGACGCGCCTGGCCCGCGGCCGGCTGCGCAGCCAGGTGACCGAAACCCTGGCTGCCGACGAGCAATGACCGGGGCGCTGTGATAGCCTGCGCCTTCTCCATCCTTTCAAGCAATCACAAGGCACACCATGTCCGAATCCAAACTCGACACTCTGGAACAACACGCCAGCTACGGTATCGGCCGCCAGATGGGCGACCAGCTCGCCCAGGGCGGCTTCGACGGACTCGACCTCGACGCGGTCGCGGCCGGTATCAAGGATGCTTACAACAACCTGGCGCTGCGCGTGCCGGTAGAAGATATCCAGACCGCCTTTACCGAAATCAATCGTCGCATCCGCGAACAGAAGGAAGCGGAAGCCAAGGAAATGTCCGCAGCCGGCGAAGTCTTCCTGGCCGAGAACGCCAAGCGCGACAACATCGTGGTGCTGGAATCCGGACTGCAGTACGAAGTGATCCAGGACGGCGATGGCGGCGCCAGCCCCACCCGCGAGTCCAAGGTCCGTACCCACTACCACGGCACCTTTATCGACGGTAAGGTCTTCGACAGCTCCTACGAGCGTGGTCAGCCCGCCGAATTCCCGGTCGGCGGCGTTATCGCCGGCTGGACCGAAGCGCTGCAACTGATGACCAAGGGCGCCAAGTGGCGTCTCTACGTGCCCTACAAGCTGGCTTACGGCGCCCAGGGCTCGCCGGGCGGCATCCCGCCCTACTCGACCCTCGTCTTCGACGTCGAGCTGCTCGAGATCCTGTAATTCAGGATGTTGGGTTACGCGCTTCGCAGCTCCACCCAGCCTACGGCACGAGTGTTGGTTGGGTGGAGCGCAGCGCAACCCAACACTTACCATTGGCCACAACAGCTCTCCGACATCCACCCGGAACCGAGATGAAACTGCACCACCAGATCCTGGGCGAAGGCCGGCCGCTACTGATACTGCACGGCCTGTTCGGCAATCTAGACAACTGGGCCAGCCAGGCCAAAGCACTGGCGAACGAATATCGCGTAATCAGCGTCGACCTGCGCAACCACGGACGCTCGCCCCACAATGACGAGATGACCTACCCCGCAATGGCAGCGGACCTGGTCGAGCTGCTGGATGACCTGGGGCTGGAAAGGGTATTGGTGCTGGGACACTCGATGGGTGGCAAGGCGGCAATGCAGCTGGCACTGCTATACCCCGAGCGGGTGGAGCGGCTGATCGTCGTCGATATCGCGCCGGTGCAATACCCCAACCACCATGACGATGTTTTCAAGGGGCTTTTCGCGGTACAGCTCGACAGCCTGAAGTCGCGTGGCGATGCCGACAAACAGCTCGCCCCCTTCGTGCCGGACGCGATGGTGCGCGCCTTCCTGCTGCGCAATCTGTACCGGGACGAAAACGGCGTCTTTGCCTGGCGCATCAACCTCGACGGCCTTCAACGGAGCTACGCCGGCATCAGCGCAGCCCCGGTGGGCAGCGCTTTCCAGGGACCGACGCTTTTTATCAAGGGCGGCACCTCGGACTACATCCGCGCCGACTACCGCGACGCCCTGCTGGCGCTGTTTCCGAACGCCGGCTACAAGGTCATCGACGGCGCCGGGCACTGGCCGCATGCCGAGAAGCCCGCGCTGATGACCCGGCTGATCCGCAATTTTCTGCTAGAAAAGTGACGCGTTACGCGTAACGCGTCACCCTCCCTTACCCCAGCACCCCGATGGCGTTGAGGAAGATCGCCACGATGCCAACCGGCACGATATAGCGAATCAGGAAGCGCCAGATACGGTAGCCGGTGCCGTCGCCGATCTCGTCACGGGTCGCGACGCGGCTCATCACGTAGCCGGTGAAGATCGCCATCGCCAGACCGCTGAGCGGCATGATCCAGCCGCTGGTGAGGTAGTCCAGCACGTCGAAGAAGGTCTTGCCGAACAGCTTGTGCTCTTCCCAGATATTGAAGGAGAACACCGAACCGAGGCTCAGCACCCAGATACCAATGGAGGTCAGCAGGCCGGCCTTGAGACGCGACAGGCCGCGTTTTTCGGTCAACCAGGACACCGCCGGCTCGAGCATCGAGATGGCGGAGGTCAGCGCCGCGAACGACAGCATGATGAAGAACAGCACGCCCACCAGCTGACCGAGCGGCATCTGACCGAAGGCCAGCGGCAGGGTAACGAAGATCAGGCCGGGACCGGCGCCGGGCTCGAGGCCGTTGGCGAACACCACCGGGAAGATCGCCAGACCTGCGACCAGCGCCACCAGGGTATCGAGCACGCCGATGGTCAGCACGGTCTTGCCCAAGGACACCTTCTTCGGCAGGTAGGAGCCGTAGGTCATCATGCCGCCGCCGGCGATGCTCAGGGTGAAGAAGGCATGCCCCAGCGCCACCAGCACGCTATGGCCGTTCAGTTTGCTGAAATCGGGGCTGAACATGAATTCGAAACCACGGCCGAACTGCCCTGTGGTCACGGCATAAGCGACCAGGATCAGCAGGATCACCAGCAGCCCCGGCATCATGATCGTTACAGCCCGCTCCAGCCCCTGCTTGACCCCCTTGATGACGATGGCGGCGGTAATCGCCAGCACCAGCGTGCCCCAGAACGTCGTCGCCAGTGGGTCGCCGACCAGGCCGCCGAACAAACCGCCGATGTCATCGGCGGAGGCACCGTTGAAGGCGCCGGAACCGGCATTGAAAATGTAGGCCACGGCCCAGCCGGCCACGACCAGATAGAAGCTCAGCAGTACAAAGCCGGTGATAACGCCGACCCAGCCCACCAGTTGCCAGCGCGGGCTAACGCCCGCCTCCTGCGCCAGGGCCTTCATCGCATCCGGCGGACTGTGCTTGCCGCGACGGCCGATCAGCACCTCGGCCATCAGCAGCGGAATCCCGATCAGCGCGATGCAGCCGAGGTACAGCAGCACGAAAGCGCCGCCGCCGTTCTCGCCGGTGATATAGGGAAACTTCCAGATATTACCGAGGCCGACCGCGGAGCCGGTGGCGGCCAGGATGAAGGCAAGGCGGGTAGACCACTGGATCCGACCCTGCGCGCCCGCCTGCGCAGGCACGGACGTCGAACCGGCAACGGCGCCGGTAGCGATACTGTTATTGCTCATGGATGCAGCTTTCCTATTGGTTATAGTTATTCGTAGGAGCCCGGCTTCCGGGCAAACCTTGTGGGATATTCACGGCACCATTCGCTGGCAGGGCGAGCTCGTGCAGATGGCGCAGGAGCCCGGCCCCGGGCGAATCGCTCAGGTCACGGCGGTCAACTTTCTGAACTCGGACCGGTCCCATTCGCCGTTGGCCATGATCTCGACCAGCGCCTCGACGCAGTCCCAAAGATCGACGTAGCGCACGTACAGCGGTGTGAAGCCGAAGCGCAGGATCTCCGGCGCGCGGAAGTCGCCGATGATGTTGCGCGCGATCAGCGCCTGCATGATGGCGAAGCCCTGCTCGTGGGTCAGCGACACCTGGCTGCCGCGCACCGCCGGGTCCTTCGACGAGGCGATACCGAAGCCGTAGCCCCCGAGGCGCTGCTCCACCAGCGCGATAAAGAGTTCACCCATCTGCAGCGATTTTTCGCGGATAAGCGCCATATCGGCCGAGGCCATGATGTCGACGCCGACTTCGAGCAGGCTGGCGCCCACCACCGGCGTGGTACCGCAGAGGGTGCGTTCGATACCGGGCGCAGGCTCGTAGTCGTCACGCATCGCGAAGGCGTTGGCGTGGCCGAACCAGCCGCTCAGCGGCTGCTGCAGCTGCGCCTGGTGACGCTGCGCCACGAACAGAAAGCCCGGTGCGCCGGGACCGCCATTGAGATATTTGTAGCCGCAGCCGATGGCGAAGTCGGCGCCGGCCTGGTTCAACGCCACCGGTACCGCGCCGGTGCTGTGGCTCAGATCCCAGAGCACCAGCGCGCCGACTTCGTGCGCCCTGGCGGTGATCGCCGCCATGTCGAACATGGCGCCGCTCTTGTAGTGGACGTGGGTCAGCACCACCAGCGCGGTATCCTCGTCGATCGCCGCCAGAATCTCGTCGCGCGGCGCCGTTTCCAGGCACACCTTGCCGTCCAGGAACGCCTCCAGTCCCTGCAGGATATAGAGGTCGGTGGGAAAGTTTCCCGGCTCCGACAGGAGCTTGCCGCGACCGGGGCGCAGTTTCACCGCAGCCGCCGCGAGCTTGAACAGGTTGACCGAGGTGGAGTCGGCCACCACCACTTCGCCAGGCGCTGCGCCGACAAGGCCGGCGATCTTGTCGCCGACGCGGCGCGGAATATTGATCCAGTCGGCGCTGTTCCAGCTGCGGATCAGGCCCTGGCCCCATTCGTTCTCGACCACCTCGCGGGCGCGTTCCTTGGCGGCCTTCGGCAGCACCCCGAGGGAGTTGCCGTTGAGATAGATGTGCCCCTGTGGCAGGTCGAACCGGTCCCGGAAGCCGGCCAGCGGATCCTGGCGATCCAGTTCGGCGAATTGTTCGCGCGTCAGTGTTGTCATGTTCAGATGCTCCGAAGCAAGGCCCGTACGGGCGAGGCGTCAAGGTTGTCCAGTTTCAGTGGCGGTGCGATCAGCTCGTAATGGCCGGCGGGTACGCCGTCCAGCACCAGGCCTTCGAGGATGGCCATGCGGTTGCGTCGCACCGCCCTGTGCGCATCCAGCGTCTTGCTGGTCTGCGGATCCAGCGACGGGCTGTCGATCCCGATCAGCCGGGCGCCGCGCGCCGCGATCAGCTCGATGGTCTCGGCGGCAACGGCGGTGAAGTCCTCAACCCAGCGTTCATGCGGAAAGACATCAAAGGTGCGCAGCAGCACCCGCTCGACGCGCTCCGGCAGTTGAGCGACGATATCCACCGGCCGTACCCGCCCGGTTGCCGACACCGCGTCGATCAGCACGCAACGGCCGATGTAGGCATCCAGTGCCACTTCGGCGATCCCCTGACCGTCGGCGTCGTAGTGCAGCGGCGCATCGGCGTGGGTGCCGGAATGGGTCGACAGCCGGAAACGCCCGACGTTGACCGGACAGCCATCGTCCAGCACCCAGTGCGGATCGGCTTCGTAGGCGGTATCGCCGGGCCAGACCGGGAGCCCGTGGCGCAGCGTCTGCGAAATATCCCAGATTCGGCTCATGTCCCGTACCTCAGATCGAGGTCCGCACGGACCAGAGTTCCGGGAAGAACTGCAGCTCCAGCGCCTTGACCAGGTAGTTCACGCCGGCGGTGCCGCCGGTGCCGCGGCGGTAGCCGATGATGCGCTCGACGGTCTTCATGTGGCTGAAGCGCCAGCGCTGGAAGTTGAACTCCATGTCGACCAGCTTCTCCGCCAGCTCGTAGAGATCCCAGTACTGACGGGTGTTGCCGTAGATCTCGGACCAGGCCGCTTCGATCTCCGGGCTGGCACTGTAGGGCTCGGCCCAGTCGCGCTCGAGGTGGCTGCGGGGAATCGCGAAGCCGCGTTTCTTCAGCAGCTGCAGCGTGATGTCGTAGAGGCTCGGAGCGTTCAGTACCGCCTGCAGGTGTTCGTAGTGCTGCGGATGGGCGCGATGTGCCTCGATCATGCGGGCATTCTTGTTGCCCAGCAGGAACTCCAGCTCGCGGTACTGGTAGGACTGGAAGCCGGAACTCTGCCCCAGCTCGTCACGGAAACTGGCGTAGTCGGCCGGTGTCATCGTCACCAGCACTTCCCAGGCCTGGATCAGCTGCTCCTGGATGCGGGCGACGCGGGTCAGCATCTTGAACGCCGGACGCAGGTTGTCGTTGCGAATGTGCTCGGCGGCGCCATAGGCCTCGTGCAGGCAGAGCTTCATCCACAGCTCGGAGGCCTGGTGAATGACGATGAACAGCATCTCGTCATGTTCGTCGGAGACCGGATTCTGACAGGCCAGCAGCGGCTCCAGCGCCAGGTACTGGCCATAGCTCATGTCCTGGTCCCAGTGCACCTTCTCGTCGTCGAGACTGACCTGCTGCGTTTCGCTCTGATGGAACGGGCAACCCTGGCTCATTGTTCTGTACCCTTGTGGTGATCAACTTTCGAGCAGTTTACGTAGTGGTCAATTAACTGTAAATTTCATAAAATTTCTCAAAACTATTAATTTTTTACATACCTATGCCGACCCGCATCAGTACCCGTCATCTGCAGATGATTCAGGCCATCGCCATTACCGGCAGCGTCTCGGAAGCCGCCAGCCAGATCGGCCTGACCCAGTCCGCGTTGAGCCACCGCATCCGCGAGGCCGAACGTCTGCTCAATACCGAGCTGTTCTATCGCAAGCAGAAGAAGCTGATCCCGACCAGCGCCGGCAAGCGCCTGCTGCATTCGGCGCGGGTGGTGCTGGGCGAACTGGAGCGGGCGGAAAACGACATCAACAAACTGTCGGTGGGCATCGAGCATGTGGTGCGGATCGGCAACGAGGTCTACGGCAGCTACCACTGGCTGCCGCCGTTTCTGAAAGGGTTCGTCGCCGCTCACCCGACCATCAGCGTCGAGATCATTCCGGACGTCTCGCTGGACCCGTACACGGCGCTGCGCAACGGCAGCATCGACCTGTCGATTGTCTCGGGCACGGTGGTGCAGTCCGGTTTCCGGGTCCAAAAGCTGTTTCGCGACGAAATGCTGGCGGTATTGCCTGAGGGACACCCGGACGCCGGCCGGGCATGGCTGTCGGCCGAGGAGATCGTCGACAACACCTACATCACCTACCACACCAACCCGGGACCGGGGCGGGAATACGAACAGCTGTTCAGTCCGCTGCAGCTGCTGCCGCCGCGGGTCGTCCGCGCCGGCGTCACCGAAGCGGTGGTGGAGTTCGTACGCGCCGGCGTTGGCGTCACCATCATGCCAACCTGGACGCTCGGCCCCTACCTGAAACAGGGCGGGCTGCACACCGCCCGGGTCACGGAGCAGGGGCTCTTTATCGACTGGCAGGTGGTGCTGCGCAAGGACGAGCGACGGGACGCGCCCGCCAATCTGCTGGCGCGGGCGATGAAGGCGGCTAATCTTGGGTAGAAACGCCGCCCCGGTGCGAATCCCGCAGGCTTCGCGCCGGCCTTCTTCGCGGCGATGTTCGCGGCGAGGCGCCGCTCCTGCCGATCGAGGGTTAAACAAGGCGGAAACGGCTACAGCAGCATCGTCACCAGCTCGCCCTTCCAGCTCAGCAGCACCAGGGTCACCAGGGTGGCGATCAGGAAAGGTGTCAGCGCGCGGAAAATGCGCATTGGCGAGGCCCCGGTCATGGTCGAGGCAATGAAGAGCCCGGCGCCGACCGGCGGCGTCAGCAGCCCCAGCACCAGCGTCAGGCAGACGACGACGCCGAACTGATACGGACTGATGCCGAACTGGGCCTGGGCGATCGGCAGCAGGATCGGCACCACCAGGATCAGTGCGGCGATGCCGTCGATCACCATCCCGACCAGCAGCAGGATGCCCACCACCATCAGCAGGAACATGAACGGATCGGCGGTCTGGGCGGCGATCCAGATCGCCGCATTCTGCGGAATCTTCTCGAACACGATGACCCAGCCGAATACGCCGGCCGCCGCGATCAGCATGATCACCATGCCGGAGTTGAAGGCGGTGCGCTTGAGTACCTCGAACAGCTGCGAGTACTGCAGGTCCCGGTAGACGTACTTGCCGATCAGCAGCGCGCCGAGCGACGCCAACGCCGCCGATTCGGTCGGGGTCGCCAGACCGGTGAGAATGCCGCCGATGATGATCAGCGGGATCAGCCCGGCCGGAAGGCCCATCAGGAAATACTCTTTCGCCTGCTGCCGGCTTGGCCACTCCCCTTTCGGATACTGGTAGACAAGCCCCATCAGGCTGATGGCAAGGAAGAACAGAAACGCCATGATCAGGCCGGGGATGATGCCGG
>JABXIM010000009.1 GCA_013373085.1 Oceanospirillaceae bacterium
AAAATCTACAGCTAGAAAGTAAGGCCCTTGGGGATTGTCCCTGAGGGCCTTTTTTAGTTAAAAACTTCCCTCAGGATGAGCATGAAGCCGGTCAGGCGCGAGATTTTTTAGCCGCATTAGTGGAAGGCATTGAATCCAAGGTTGATGAATTGGAAGTTAAAAATGCAATCATAGACGCGACACATAATTTAGGTGGCGCCATCTCTGAAATTAGTAATAGTCTGGCTGAACATAATATCGTGGTAAACGAAGTAATGAGTGGGATGATTGTGGAAATTTCTGCAAGTTATCACAAATTAGATTTGACCGATGAGCAAGAAACTTATTTTACAAATATGGTGGAGAAAGGCTCAGAGAAGATGCAAACCGCTGAGAATTTATTGAAGTCAATTCAGCAAAAGTTAAAAGAGATACATAATCAGATGGAATCCATTAATACCATTTCAGATTCTGGACAATAATCAGGTGTTGTTCCTACTGATACTATTGATCTGTTCTAGTTTAGAAATCGAGAGTGGTCGTACCACTCTCGATAAAGTATTAATTACTCTTCGATTCCAAGATCGGATAAATCCATTTCTAATAACCCACTATTACCTGAGGCAAAGTATAGAATATTTGTGATTTTATCTATTGCAAATTGATTACCAAATTCATTACTTAATTCGTAAAACGCTCCAGTGTTTAAGTCAACGAAAGATGGGCCGTCGTTACCACCTGTGATCAGTATGTTTTTCTCTTCCCAAATAGCTAATCCATAGGCGGTATGATCTGTGGTGAAGGTACGGGTGATTTGTTGGGTTGCTAAATCAAATTCATCTACTTCTTGATAACGACCTGCGTAGAATTTTGTTCCGTCAGCACTTAAAGTGACTGAAGTACTGACGCCTACTGCAAACGTCTCCCATGTATCGTCACTCAATTTTAATCGGCGCACGCCACTATTTGCATTACCACAAGCTGCATACAAATACTCTTGTGCTTCGTCAAAAATAATCATATCGGTTTGGCAGCCAGCTCGATCTAGGGTTTTGACGTAGCTATTGTCGGTTAAGCTGAATACGTGAATATCATAGGTGCTGACATCTGTTATGTAGAGCGTGTTACTGGCTTTATGAATAACTGGGTAAGCAAAATTCGTAGCATCAGCATAAGTAATACTCTCCACCTCATGGGTGCTGGCATTCACAATGTCTACACCCACGCCGGCTATGGCCACATAGTAGGTTTCATTGTCGTCACTCAATGTGATTTGATTGGGGCGATCGCTAAGCTCAATATATGCCACTTCGCCAGTTGTTTGATCAAGCAAACCTAAGTAACCATCATAACGAGTAAAGGCCACTTGTTGTTTGGCTGTGTTTAGAGTCACATTATTAACAGCGGCAATGTACTCCGTAGAGGAGGTCAATAGATCCGGGCCACTAAAACCACCAATGACCCAAAGGTTGTCGCCGGTGATGTAAATGCCATCTTCTGGGTAATAGGTGGTGTAGTAGCTGGAATCGAAGACAAAGTCGCTGTGTTCGGTATCAACGTATTCCAGTGTGTTGGCGTTAAAACTGTGAAAGCCCAGTTCAGAAATCACGGCCACAATGTTTTGGTCTGGGCTTGGCAATACGTTGTAAACGTCTTCATCATCAGGGGCTGGGTAAGATTGGTAGCTGCCATCGCTAAGATTAACGACGGTTAAACCGTCGCTGTATGTGGCTACGTAGGCGTGGGTGCCGGAGTTGTTAATGAAAAATCCATTTGAATTGACGCTGCTGCCGATGTCATAGCTGTACAGTGTGGTGTTATTTTTTAAATCATATTCGGCGATGTATTCGTTACCGCTGATGTATACCGTGGTTCCATCTTCACTGAGTTTAATCGCTGAAACGCGCTCCATAGCGATGGTGGTGGTTTGCTGCGTGGCGATATCGTAGATATGCAAACCGTCACTGTTGCCGTAATACAAGGTACTGCCATCTGAGCTGATCTCAAGATCAAACGCGCGGACATCGGTCATGATGGTCTCGATTTGGGTGCGCGTAGCAATGTCGATTACATACACGCCGTTGCCAGTGCCATTGGCCACGTAAGCGAGGAGGTTGGTTTCATCTAGGGCAAAGGTTTGGTTGGTGTTGGTGCCGGTGGTAATGGTGGTAGAGGTGCCGGTGGCTAAGTCTACTTCAATGATGCCGCGTCTTAGGCTGAGGGTGTAAATTTTTGAGCGGTCAGATAATGTGATGTGTTTGTAACTGCTTGAGCTATCTGTGCTCAGTTCTTGATATTCATTGTATGGCAGCCAAGCCAGTATACTGCTTAAGCCGTCTGTCATGATGCTAACCATATTCAGTGCATTCTTTTGGTTAACAAAGTTTAAGTAGCTGAAGTCGTCTGATTCGATGGTGATTAAGTCCGAGGTGGCAATAGTGGCGTCATCGCTAGGATCATTCTGTAACAGTTGATTCGCCATAGTTTCAAGGCTGTTTTCAATGGTAGACCAATCTAGTGTGTCGGAGGCTAAGCTTGCCGCCACATAAGTATATCCAGCTTCAGAATAAACACTGATGTTGGCCCCTTGTAATGCATTGATCCATTCACCTTTCGCGATAGCGCGCATTTGCCCTTGGAATAAGCTAGGAGTGTCATCGGCAACACCGTCCACATTCACGTCTAGTATCTCCCCACCGGTTGTGGTTAGGCGATACCAGGTTTCATTGTTAAAACTTACCGCTGATGTAGTAACAATACCCGCGTCTGAAAATACTTCACTGCCCGAACTGGTGAGTTGAGTATCTTGCTGCCAGCCCAAACCTTGGGTGTAAGACTCGATGGTAAGCGTGGCATTTGCGATGACACCAGTGCCTACATTAAAGCGATAGCTGGTTTGATTGTCTTCTGGGTCTGTAATCGTTGGCGGCGGGTTATTATTTTCTGGATCAGTTGAATTGGAGCCTGAGCCACAGGCCGTTAATACCAAACCCAAACATAGGCTAATCATGAGATTTAGTGTGTATTTACCCTTAACAAAATTAAGGCTATTAAGATCAGCCATGCAGTACCCCTAATGACATTCATTTTTTGCTGCCATTCTACTGGTAAAGGAGGGTATGAAAAGTGCAAATAGTGTGAAAGTGGTGCTAATTAACGCAATAAATCCACTGGGTGTATTTGGCACCAATACCCTAAATTGCACTATATGTTTCCTATATTCGATCCCTTAGTATGCGCTGTTTATAAAACCAACAATACCCGA
>JABXIM010000178.1 GCA_013373085.1 Oceanospirillaceae bacterium
CCGCTTACCGCTTACCGCTTTACAGCTGCTGTTCCGCCAGCTTGAGATCGAGGGTGGCCTTGAGCAGCTTGAACAGCCGGATGGCAGCATCGATCTCGTCCTTTCGGTTGGTCAGACTCTCGATATTCAGACCCAGCGGAATTCCCAGCGGCGCGACGGCTTCCAGGATCTGTTCGAGATTGCTGCGACAGACCCGGATCGACTCGGACAGGGGGTTCTTGGCATCGAGAATGCGCCAGCGAGTCGCGTCCGGTACCGAAATGCCCAGCCACTCCATGAATTCCAGCGTCTTGGCACTGCCGCACGGGGTAAAGGTCAGAATGACGCGCCGCGGTTCCTCGCCCCGGGCGCGACACTCGCGGGCATAACTGCTCAGCAGGTCGATCGTCGCCTGGGCGTTGTAAACGGCCTGGGACACGAAGTAGCTGCAGCCCCGTGCGCTTTTGTCGAGCAGGCGCAGGTGTTCGTTGCCTTTGATGGCATGGCGTTCGGCAATGGTGACACCACCCAGGTGATAGTTGAGCGGGTGTTGCGCGAGACTGTCGTAGGCATCGGGCAGAGGCAGCCGGATTTCACCCTCGGAGGACGGGCTGCCGACCAGCACCAGGTCGCTCAGACCGTATTCGCTGCGCGAGGACTCGAGCCAGCGCTCGAAATCGGCCCGGTCGCGCTGTGCTACGCTTTTGTACGTAATTATCGGGTGGCCGCTTTTCTCCCGCAGCAGTGCGGAGTATTCCCGGGGATCCAGTGTCCGCATGTAGGGGAAGGGTCGGGGTTTGCTGATGCGGCTGCTTTCATCCTGGATGTCGTAGACGATCAGGCCGTCGTAGTCGATCTGGCTGAGGCGGGCGAGCAGCTTGTCAGCAATTTCGGAGACCATTTCCGGTGCCGTGTTGTCTCGGGGCGGCGTGGTACCGACGAAGTAAACGCCGCGGGAGCGGTCGGAAAATTTCTGTTCCAGTATCGTGCTCATGTCTGCTCGGTGCCCGGTTCGTGTTCTGTAAGTGCTGATTAGTCTAACAGTGAACGTTTTTCATGTAATTGGGTTATAAGTTGAAATGTTTTTCAGTAAAGTTGAAGGATTCTAAATTTGACGCCGGAGCGGCTGATCCGGTCCGGAGACACTTTTCATCATGAGCGGATTCGACCTCACCGAAACCCAGCGGCAACTCCAGGAGCAGGGAGACGGCATACCGCCGCTGGAGCGCTGGAACCCGGAGTTCTGTGGCGACATCGATATGCGCATCGCCCGGGACGGTACCTGGTTCTACTGCGGTACTCCCATTGGTCGCAAGGCGATGGTGCGAATGTTCTCCCGCGTACTCTGGCTTGAAGACGGAGCCTACTTTCTCAAAACGCCGGTGGAGAAAGTCGGTATCAAGGTCGATGACCTGCCGTTCCAGATCGTCAATCTAGACGTGCGTGATGGGGCTCAGGGCCCCGAGCTGCATTTCACCAGTGCGACGGACGACCATATCGTGGCCGGTCCCGCTCATCCGATCGAAGTTGCCGAGGACCCCGTCAGCGGCGAACCGGCCCCGGCACTCAAGGTTCGCTTCGGCATGTATGGGCGGATTCACCGAAATCTCTTCTATCAGCTCGTGGACATGGCCAGGGCGGAACCTGCCGACGGTGGTGGGGAGGAGCTGGTGGTCTACAGCTGCGGTGAGCGCTTTTCCCTCGGTAAGCTGTAACAGACGCTGCCGGCACCCTTCATTACACCAGCTCGAGCTCCTGTTTGATTAGCGAGTGGAGGTCGGCGTCCGCCAGCAGCCAGTGCCGGACGTTATGGCTCTCGCATAGTGCGATCAGGCCGCGCTGATGCAGCATCTCAATCGCTTCCAGGTTGTCTTCTTCATCGCCTCCGAGCAGTGTCACCAGATCCTCTTCAAACAGCTTGCCGCCTGAAAGCGCGGCAAGAATGCGGATTTCAAGCGTGCTTGCGGGAAAGGGAAGTCGGAAACGGATGCGTTCGGCCATACGGTCTGATATCAGTGGGTGGCGGGTGACTGTCTTTTCCCAGGGGCAGTGATATGGGATCTGAACCCACTCCGCTCCCGGATAGGTTTCCAGGGTTCGCAATATCGTATCGGCAGTCAATCCGGAAATTTTGCAGTCCATGTAGAGGCCCTGTCTAAAGAGATTAACCCTCACGGCCCGCTAAGCGAAGCGTAATCAGGCCGCACGATTCGCAGGAGGCAGATCAACTTTCCGGTAGCTTGAGAGGCGGTTCCGGGTGCCTGAGGGTCCTGTCATCTGGCTGGAATGCGGGTGAATTTGCATCTTCTTATTGTGAAAATCCTGCGCTTTTCCACAGTATAGACAAGTTAAGGAGCCTGCGAATAAGTCCCAATGAGTCTCTGGCTTCCAGCGCAATCCGGATTCGCAGAGGACAACTGGGACTTGTTCGCTGGCTCCTTAGATTCGGCTGCATCCGACCTATAATTCGGACATTTCATCCAATGGAGCAACCACATGAACGAGCAGACATTCGAAACTCTCAAATCGATGGGAATCGAGGATCTTCACGACATCGAACGTTACAGCACCCGGATCGAGGGTGATATCGATGTACTTAAGATCTATTACCATCGTCAGCATGGCGAGTGGTTCGCCAAGAGCAAGAAATTCAAATTCCAGCGGCTGCACAAGAACATCAAGGTGAACGAAGGGCTGGTGCCCTACCGCGCCACGACCGAATCGTCGCCTTACTACCTGCGCGCAGTGGCAGAGCTGGACCAGCTGGTGACGCAGGAACAAAGCACGCTGGATCGCAAGGCGCAATTACTCGAAGAGCTGGCGCACCTCGAGAAGGTCGTGTCGCACAAGATCGAAGATCTCAAGCGCCAGATCGAGGAGCTTTAAAGAAAGCGGTAACCTACCGCCTAGACCAGATGTTCCAGCGAGTAGTCGGTGCGGTTGATCGGCTGTCGCAGCACAAAGTTGGAGATGATCGAACGCACGCCGTCGATACTGGTGAGCCGGTTCAGCAGCAGTTGCTGGTAATGATCCAGGTCCGGCACCACAACCTTGAGCACATAGTCGGCGGTGCTGCCGGTGATGAGGTAGCACTCCATCACTTCCGGCAACTCGCTGATGGTCCGCTCGAAGCTGCTCAGGCGCTCCTGGGTCTGGGCCTCGAGCGAGATATGAACCAGTACCGTCATTGGCAGGCCGATCCGGGCTTGGTCCAGAATCACGACCTGGCGGGCGACGAATCCTTCTTCTTCCAGGCGCTTGATACGCCGGCTGCACGGAGTCGCCGAAAGCCCAACGCGCTCGGCGATCTCGGCCACCGAAAGGCGGGCGTCCAGTTGCATCAGTTCCAGAATGCGGCGATCAATACGATCGAGTTTATGGCCGGTCATCGGGTCTCCCGGTTAAGAATGGGTAGCAGCCGTTACATTCACTAACAATAACCGCATCCACGCTCGATTACGCGTGCCAGGGCGTCAATCTGTAGTGATTGCTTAGTCGTCAGCGCTATCCGGGGGCGGTCCGACCTTCAGTCGGGTGTAGTAGGGCCGGAACAGCGCCGCCGACGCTTCGCTATGGTACGGGTGGCGGTCATACAGGCATATTTCCGACTGGCAGCAGCCACCCGGGTGGTGTTCGAGTTGCAGTATCAGTCGGTGCGGCGCGGTACCGGGTTCACTGCACACCTGCAGCGCGTGCCTCAGATAAAGCCCCGCCGTTGTGCAGAGCTCGCTAACCGTGGCGGCTTCGGGCGGCGGTAACAGCAGCCAGGCGCGCCCATTCCCGGCCAGCAGCCGCGAAATCGCCGTAAGCAGATCGGCGAGCGGCAGGGCGTCGTTGTGCCTTGCCCGGGCCAGCCGGTCGCAGCGGTTTTGCGTTGACGCGGTGAAGAAAGGTGGGTTGCAGAGAATGGCGTCGTACAATCCGTGATCCGGCTCGAAATCACGAACATCAGCCTCGAACAGACGCAGTCGATCGGCCCAGGGACTGGCGCCGAAGTTGCGTCGAGCCTGGCCGGCGGCCGCGGGATCGACCTCGACCGCATCGATCGCAGCTGAACATCGCTGGGCGGCAAAGAGTGCCAGCAAACCGGTACCTGTACCGATATCGAGTATCCTGCTGCTGTCCTCGATCGGCGCCCAGGCGCCCAGCAGGCTGGCGTCCGTGGTGACCTTCATCGCACAGTCGCCCTGGTCGATGCGGAACTGGCGGCACTCGAAGAAACTGTTGCGTCGTCTGGCCATAATGCGTCTGTATTGATTCCCCGGCGCGGTATTCTATCGAAACCGGCGGTGGCGTGGCAGCCGTAATGCGCTTGGCAGTGTTCAGCCGCGTGACGAACGCCGGTTCGCGCGGTAGTCTCCTGACCCTGGAGTTGGCGCTAAGCGAAGGAGTCCGGGTGACGGAACCGCAGTACTGGTATGTCTATATCCTCAGTTGTGCCGATGGCAGTCTCTATACCGGCGTTACCACCGATCCCGCGCGCAGGGTGCGCGAACATAACGAGGACGATCGTCTTGCGGCGCGCTATACCCGGGCACGGCGGCCCGTGGCGCTGGCCTGGTGCGAACGTCGTGATGGACGGGGCGATGCACTGCGCCGCGAGATGGAAATCAAGCGGCTGGCCCGCCGCCACAAGCTGGCGCTGATCGCCGGCAACTGAGCCGACACAAGACGGGACGGCTTCAGCCCCGGCGGCGCGCCAGCCGTGACTTCAGTTTTTCCAGCAGTGGTGCGATCAGCGAGCGGATCCCCGGCTCGCGGCCTGCGGGGAAGGGGAGTGGCCGCAGCACGCGCATTGCCGCCAGTCCGATACGCGCGCTCAGTATGCCGGCCCCCAATCCCTGACCGGCACGGGCGCTGAGCGTACCGGCCAGTGCGGCCGTGCCAAGGTCGTCAGACAGCTGATCGATCGCCACTTCGCTGGCGCCGACGAAGGTCAGCTGCGCCAGAACCTTGCGCAGCAGGCGCATCCGGGTGGGCCAGGACGGCACGACGCCATACGTCTGGGCAATATCGTCGATCATCTGCACGCTGCGCCATAACGCGATCAGCATGTCGAGCGCGGCCCAGGGGCTGAATGCCACCGCCAGTCCCGTCTGGGCGCTGTAGCGGGAAACCCTGTGCATCGCTTCGCGATCGAGGCGCTCGACGAAGTGGCGATCCAAATGGAGCAGTGTTTCGCAGTCGTCGCTGTAGTCGGGAAGCTTGTCCAGTGCGCCCGCCAGAATGGGCGCCTGCGGCTTGTCGGCGTAAAAGGCCTGCAGTTCGGCGAGCATTCCGCCGCTGCGACCGGCGGTGTGTCGGCCGGTCTGCTGTTCGGCCCGCAGCCGCAGCCGCTGAAGCCGGCCGAGACTGCGCCGCGCGCGCAGGAAGGACAGCAGGGAGCGCAGGGCCAGCACACCCACGCCGCCGATCAGCACGCCCAGTGCGGCGGCCGCGCTCCAGTGCAGGCTCAGTGCGGCATCGAAAAGCCGGACCAGTTCGGCGACCGCAATCACCATCACCAGTACCAGCAGGCCCGCGCCCAAAGTGCCGAGGCCTTTCACCGGCAGACGCTCCAGCTGCAGCGATCCGTATTCATTGACGCCGGGAAGAGGCTCGCTGGCAGTGACCGCTTCCGGTACCGCTGCCAACTGGGCTTCCTCTGTCGGGACGAAGCGTCGGGCACGGCGCTCGGGTTCCGCCTGAGCCGTGCTAGGCGCGGGCTCCGGCGCGAAGCGACGGCTGCTGCGCTCGGTGTCGTCGGGTTCCTCTGTCATACGCATTTATCTCCCAGTAACAGGTTAAGCACCGTATCCAGCCGGATATGGGGAATGGCATCGTCGTTGCGAGCCGACAGGCCCGCGGGGGGGCGCAACGGCGGAATTTCCCAGTCCATCAGGCGCTGCCAGTGTTCGCTGTCGGGCAGGCGGGACGGGAATCGCGGATGCACGTATCCGACCGGCCGGCCTTCGGTATCGAATCCCGACAGCGCCCGGTCGCCGTGATCCTCGACCTCGCGCGAGCAGCGCACCGCCGAGGTGGCTTCACAGGCGGGCTGTATGCCCTCGTATTCGGCGTGGCGGTAAGCGTCGCTGACCAGGCTGGCGAGGAAGGCACGGACCGCTTCATGGTCATCGGAAATGACCTGGTCGATCTTGGTCGCAGCGTACAGTACCCGGTCGATACGGGGCCTGAACAATTGCATCAGACGATGCTGGCGGCCGTAGTGAAAGCTGTCGGTGATGCGCGTCAGCGCTTCGCGCATGTCGTCGATCATCGCGGGCCCGCCATTGAGCGCGCTGACCACATCGACCAGTACCAGCTGACGGTCTATACGGCTGAAGAAGTGCCGATAGAAGGGCTCGACCAGCTCGCGTACATAGCGCTCGTAACGCTTGCGGCACAGGGTATACCAACTGCGCTCCGAGGCCGCGTCCAGTGCCGCGGCGTCATGGTCTGCAAGCCCCGGCAACGGCACGAACTGCATCAGCTCGGCGTCGTCATCTCGACCCGGCAGCAAAAAACGGCCCGGCTGAATCTGGCTCAGCCCCTGCGCCTTGGCGGCGGCAAGAAAGTCGCGGAACGCCCGCTGCAGCTGTGCCAGCCGAGCGGTGTCGGCCTCGGCAAACGGATCGATCTGCGCCAGGGCCTGCAGCAGATCCGGTGCCAGCGCGGCGCGCGGGGACTGAGCGAAGCGGTGACCGCACTCCAGGCTCCAGTCGCGAAAGCCGGTCTCGCGCAGCGGCAGGTCCAGCAGCCACTCGCCCGGATAGTCGCGGATTTCGAGCCAGAGGGAAAAGTGGTCCCGGGCGAAGGGGTTGAGTCCACCGGGTTTACGCCCAAGCCGCAGCTCCAGCAGGCAGCCGCTGCTGTCGCGTGTCGGCTCGGGCCAGGCGGGAGGCTGCCCCGACAGCTGCTGCCAGGCGTCCCTGTAGGGAAAAGGCGGCAGGTGCGGATCTTCGAGCGGATGCATGCGGACGTCGAGCAGGCGTCCACTCATGACCGGCGAAAAACCCGGCAGGCTGGATTTCTTGTGCTGCAGCAACTGATGCACGAGGCTGGCGATAAAGGTGGTTTTTCCGCTACGGCTGAGCCCGGTGACGCCGAGACAAAGCCGGCGGTCGCGCAACCGGTCGATCTGGATGCCGATATCGCGGGCGAGCCGTTCGGACGCCGCGCGGGAGCGGTTGAGAAAGGCGTTTGCCATCTGTCTGGTTCATCCCTGGAGGCCAATGAGGCGAGGCGTGTGGTGTACATACTGCCACCCGTCTGAATAAGGGTACAGCCTGAGGTCACTGGCGATCATTTATGAAATGTTATACTGTAGCATTTTTGTTGCGGAATACATCGAGGACGAGCATGAAAGGACTGCCCCTGATATTGCTGGCCGGCCTTAGCGGTCTGGCACAGGCCGATACGTTCGAGCGTCAGCACGGCAGCCATGCCCATGGCGTGGCGCAACTGGACCTGGCGCTGGAGCGGCGGACACTGGACATTCAATTGAGCTCGCCGGCGGTGAACCTGGTCGGGTTCGAACATCAGGCGCTGACTGACGAGGACCGTAAAGGTGTCGGGTCGGCAGTATCGCTGCTGCAGCAGGGGTATCAGATGCTGCTGCTTCCAGACGCTGCGGCGTGCCTGCTGGACGAAGCCAGTGTCGAGCAGCATCTGACCACCGGGGCAAGTACCGCTCAGCATCATGACGACCACGACCACGAACACGGCAGCCTCGGCGCACACGAGCACGGCGTAGCCAGCCTCAACGTGGCGCTCGACGGCCAGACCCTGGAACTGCAGATCGACAG
Organism: Oceanospirillaceae bacterium; assembly: GCA_013373085.1. GTDB lineage: Bacteria > Pseudomonadota > Gammaproteobacteria > Pseudomonadales > Balneatricaceae > Marinobacterium_A. The sequence goes on from JABXIM010000178.1 coordinate 7,767, forward strand.
CCCGGCGATGAACTTCGTTGGCTTCGAGCACGCGGCCAAGAGCGATGCAGACAAGGCCAAGGTTGCCGCTGCCAAGGCCGAGCTGGAAAAACCCATCGAGCTGTTCGGCCTGGCGGCTGGCGCCTGCCAGGTGACCAAGCAGGAGCTGGAAAGCCCGCTGTTCGGTGGTCACGCCCACGATGAACACGCGCATGAGCATGCCGACGAGCACGAGCACGAGCACGAGCACGAGCACGAGCACGAGCACAGCGACATAGAAGCCAACTATCAGCTTTCCTGCAAGCAGATCGATGCCCTCAAGCAACTGGATCTGAGCGAACTGTTCAAGCGCTTCCCCGCCACCCACAAGATCAACGTACAACTGATCGGCCCGAGCGGCCAGCAAGGTGCCGAACTGAGCGCCGCGCAACCGCGCCTGAACCTCTGATGCCTGAAAGTCCGGGCACGCTTGCGTGCCTGGGCTGCGGGAAGAGGTTTCGCGCTGCACAACTGCGTAATATCACCTCCGCGATTCAACCTGCCTGCCAGCGGGCAGCGCGACCCAAGACGCCCAACGAGTGTGCAATGAGTTCAGCCCTGATCGAACTGTCCGACCTCGGTTTCGCCTGGCCCGGCCAGCCCGAGTTGCTCGACATCTCCGCCTTCACCCTTGAACAGGGTGAAACCCTGTTTCTCAAAGGCCCCAGTGGCAGTGGCAAGACCACCCTGCTGGGCCTGCTCGGCGGCGTGCAGAAGGCCCAGCGCGGGCATATCCGCCTGCTCGGCCAGGATCTGGCGGCGCTCTCGGCCAGTGCCCGTGATCGCTTTCGTGTCGACCACACCGGCTACATCTTC
>JABXIM010000142.1 GCA_013373085.1 Oceanospirillaceae bacterium
AGTGCATGGTCATCATGATCATGCGCGCCACCCAGAAGAAGATGATGTCGAAGCCGGTGACCAGGGTGTCGGTTGGATGGAAGGTCTGCAGACGCTCGGTGTTCTCCGGCCAGCCCAGGGTGCCGAAGGTCCAGAGCGCGGAGCTGAACCAGGTGTCGAGGACGTCGTCGTCCTGGCGCAGTTCGAGTTCCAGATCCAGGCCGTATTTTTCGCGCGCGGCTTCCGCCGAGTTGGCGACGTAGACGTTGCCCTGGTTGTCGTAGAAGGCCGGAATGCGGTGGCCCCACCACAGCTGACGCGAGATGCACCAGTCCTGGATGTCGCGCATCCAGGCGAAGTACATGTTCTCGTACTGCTTGGGCACGAACTTGATGTCGCCGTTCTCGACCGCCTCGATGGCCGGCTTGGCCAGGGTCTTGGCGTCGCAGAACCACTGATCGGTGAGCATCGGTTCGATGACCACGCCGCCACGGTCGCCGTACGGCACCGTCATGGCGTTTTCCTCGATCTTCTCCAGCAGGCCCAGTTCTTCGAAGTCGGCGATGATCTGCTTGCGCGCGGCGAAGCGCTCCATGCCGCGGTATTTCTCCGGCAGAGTCGGGTCCACTTCGTCGTTGACGCTGCCGTCGATGTTGAACACCTGGGCCTGGTCGCGTATATCCGCGTTCAGCGTCAGGATGTTGATCAGCGGCAGGTTCTGGCGCTTGCCGACCTCGTTGTCGTTGAAGTCGTGGGCCGGGGTGATCTTGACGCAGCCGGTGCCCTTTTCCATGTTGGCGTATTCGTCGGCGACGATCGGGATGCGACGGCCGACCAGCGGCAGCTCGACGAACTTGCCGATCAGGTCCTGGTAACGCTCGTCTTCCGGATTCACCGCCACGCCGCTGTCGCCGAGCATGGTTTCGGGGCGGGTGGTACCGACGACGATGTGATCCAGGCCGTCACGGGTCTTGACGCCGTCCGCCAGCGGATAGCGCAGGTACCACATCTTGCCTTTGACTTCGCGGTTCTCGACCTCGAGGTCGGAGATTGCGGTATGCAGTTTCGGATCCCAGTTGACCAGACGCTTGCCGCGGTAGATCAGGCCTTCGTCATACAGGCGGACGAAGACTTCCTGCACCGCGTGGTAGAAGCCCGAATCCATGGTGAAGCGTTCGGTATCCCAGTCCACCGAGTTGCCGAGCCGGCGCATCTGCTGGGTGATGGTACCGCCGGATTGCTCCTTCCACTCCCAGACCTTCTCGATGAAGGCGTCGCGACCGAGGTCGTAACGGCTCTCGCCGGTCTCCGCGGCCAGCTTGCGCTCCACGACCATCTGCGTGGCGATGCCCGCGTGGTCGGTACCGACCTGCCACAGGGTGTTGCGGCCCTGCATGCGGCGATAGCGGATCAGCGCATCCATGATGGTGTGCTGGAAGGCGTGGCCCATGTGCAGGCTGCCGGTGACGTTGGGCGGCGGGATCATGATGCTGTAGGCATCGCCCTCACCGGACGGAGTGAAATAGCCCCGTTGCTCCCAGGTCTGGTACCAGGATTTTTCGATTTCGTGCGGCTGGTAAGTCTTGTCCATTACGGTCGGTATCTCTGGGGTTTCCGGGCACCTCTGGACAAGTTGGCAGCGCCTGTGGCGCCGGAGACTTGTACACAGGTTCCCTGCGACTTAACGAATCGCAAGATTATACAGATAGACCCCCGCTCCCGGTAGGGCGGTCTAGACTTGCATTACTGTCGATGTGCTAGGGGCTGTTGATGATTGCGGATATGTCCTGCCGGGACTGTTTTCGCACAAGGCAAGGCGCGAGTAGCGCAGTTTGGTTGCTCCAAATTAAGCGGCGAGCAACGCCGTGTTGTTCGAAGACAGCCCCGGCCTTTCAGGGTTGGTCTGCCAAGGGCCTCATACGGCTGCAGCGAACTGGCAAAGGGGGCCACCCTGAGCAGCGTTCGCTTCATTGTCTGAGGCCTTTTGCAGAACAACAGGATTCACCCGCAAACGTCAACAGCCCCTAGGGGAGGTGAGCAATGACCGAGTGCCTGCGAAGCCGCGGCTTTCTGCCCTGCGAGGATCCCGAGACCGAATTGCGTGTCGGCGCATCCTTCGCGATGCTCGACGAGCTGGGGACGGAGCTGCCGAGTCTGCTGCTCGAGCCGGACTGCCGGGCCTATCTCGCCGGCCGGAATATTCCGAAGTGGCCCTACGAAACCATACCCAACCGGTTGCTGGGGCAGGCCCGGCTTTACTACATGCGGCTTGCCTTCCTGGCATCCGGCTATATCAATCAGATCGGCCAGCCGGCCTGTCACCTGCTGCCGGCCAATATCGCCAAACCGCTGGCACGTATCTGTCATCTGCTGCATCGTCCGCCGGTGCTGAGTTACGACGCTTATGCCCTCTACAACTGGAAGCGATTCGACCGCAATCAGCCGGTTGAACTGGGCAATATCGATACCCTGCAGAACTTCGTGCATCTCTACGACGAGCACTGGTTCATCCTGGTTCACGTCGAGATCGAGGCGGTGGCGGCGGAGATTCTCGATGCGATCCTCGGGCTCGAAGAGCAGGAGGGCTTCGGCGACGAGGCGCTGGTCAATGCTGCTCTGACAAAGATCGCCGATACGCTGGACCGGCTGCTGGTGGTGCTCAAGCGCATCCCGGAAAAACTCTCGGATGACCTCTTTTTCAGCAAGTTCCGGCCCTATGTCAGCCAGTTCCGCGACGTGGAGTTCGAAGGCGTGGACCTGCTGCCGCAGAACCGCCACGGCGAGATTGGCGCCCAGAGCTCGGTCATGCCGACGCTGATCGGCTTCATGAAGATTCCGCACCAGCCCAACAAGCTGATGCGTCACCTGATTGACATGCGCCAGTACATGCCCGAAGCGCACCGGCGCTGGGTGGAATACGCCGAGACCCTGCCGGACGTAAAACCGGTGGCCGACCGGGAGGCCTGGAACCGCGTGCTCGAGGGCATAGCCGCCTTCCGCGAAGTGCATTACCACTGGGCTATCAAGTACATCGCCCGGCGCAGCAGCGACCCCCATGAAACCGGCGGCACGCCCTACCTCAAGTTGCTCAAGTATCTGGTCGATGAAACAAGGGCCCATATGAAGCCGGTATAGCCACAGGTTGAGATAGTCCCGGGCCGTGTTGGGTTTCGCTCCTACGTCGCTTCACCCAACCTCCCCGGAACCACCCTTAGGATGCGGTGAAGCGCAGCGTAACCCATCGATTTTGATGCCAGATTCGTTCGCCGCGGGGCGCGGCTCCCACGGCTCATTCCTGTTGCAATGCGTCGACCGGATCGAGGCCGGCGGCGCGCCAGGCCGGCGAGACGCCGGCGACCAGACCAACGATGGCGGCGAGCAGCAGTGCCAGCACCAGGTAAAAGGGGCTCGGGCTGATCGGCAGCGCAGGAATCGCCAGCGCCAGCACGCCCAGCATCAGCCCCATCAGCAGCAACCCGCAGAGCCCGCCGGCGATTGCCAGCAGCAGGGCCTCGCCGAGGAACAGCAGCAGTATCTGGCGACGGGTGGCGCCGAGGGCTCGCAGCAGACCGATTTCGGCGGTGCGTTCCTGCACGGTCGTCACCATGATGGTGACAATGCCAATGGCGCCGACCAGCAGCGAAATTCCGCCGATGGCGCCAATGGCGACCGTCAACAGACCGAGTATTCGGTCGAGGGTCGACAGCATCTCGTCCTGGGTGGTGAGGGTGAAGTCCTCGACGCCATGACGCTGGATCAGCCGGTCACGGATACGGTCGGCCATTGTCTTGGCGTCGATGCCGGGCCGGTAGGTGACGTCGATCTCCATCAGGCCGGTGCGGTTGAACAGTGCCAGCGCGCGGTCGATGGGGATATAGACGATATCGTCGAGATCGAAGCCGAGCATCTGGCCCTTGGGCGCCATCACGCCGATGACGCGATAGCGCTCGCCGCCGACGCGGATGAACTGGCCCAGGGTGGGGGACTCGCCGAACAGCTCCCGTTTCACCTTGGCGCCGAGTACCGCAAACGGCTGGGAGTTGCCGCTGACCACCGGCAGAAAGCGTCCCTGGGCGACCTCGAAGCGCCATGCCGCGGCCAGTTCACCGTTGCCGCCAATGATGTCGGTATGGCGGACGCGGCGACCGAACTCGATGGCGCCGGCGCCCTGCACCACCGGTACCACTCGTTCGACGAAGGGCAGCGGGCGCAGGCTTTCCGCGTCGGCCAGCGACAGCGGCCGGGTACTGGAGAGCAGGCCGCCGATGCCGCCGGTCTGGGTCTTGCCGGGATTGATCGCGACAATACGGCTGCCGAACTGGGAAAAGTTGTCGAGGACATACAGTTGCAGGCCGGCGCCGACGGTGGTCAGCAGGCTGACCGCCGCGATCCCCACGGCGATGCCAAGCACGGTGAGAAAGGTTCGCAGCCGGGCGCTGAGCAGCGCACGCCCGATCAGCCGGATGGCGTCGAGCGGGCGCATCAGCGGGCGCCCCCCTGCATGCCCTGCAGCGCCAGCACCGGAGGCAGGCGGGCGGCTCGGCGATTGGTCGAGCGGGGTAGCCAGGCGACCGCTGCAGTTGCTATAGAACCAACGGACAAGCTGCCTGGCTGCAATGGCATCAGCGGGCGCCTCCCTGCATGCCCTGCAGCGCCAGCACCGGAGGCAGGCGGGCGGCTCGGCGATTGGTCGAGCGGGGTAGCCAGGCGACCCCTGCAGTCGCTAGAGAACCAACGGACAATCTGACTGGCTGCAATTGCATCATCGGGCGCCTCCCTGCATGCCCTGCAGCGCCAGCACCGGAGGCAGGCGGGCGGCTCGGGAGGCTGGCAGCCAGGCGAACAGCAGCGCGGTGGCGATGGCGATCAGCAGTGCCGCGCCCAGCGCCCATAACGAAACCACGAAGGGCAGCAGCGGCCAGAGCCAGTGGCCCAGCGCCAGCAGACCATAGCCGCTGGCGATGCCGATCAGGCAACCCAGCAGTGCCAGCTGCAGGGCTTCGCAGACGAACAGCAGGCGTACCGTGGCGGCGCTGGCGCCGAGGGCCTTCAGCAGGCCGATCTCGCGGGTACGCTGGCTGACGCTGATCAGGGTGATGTTCATGATCAGAATGCCGGCGACCAGCAGACTGATCGCGGCGATGGCGCCGACGCCGAGCGTCAGCAGTCGGAGGATATCGTCGAAGGCGCCGAGCAGCGCATCCTGGGTGATCAGGGTGACGTCGCGTTCGCCACCGTGGCGCTGCTGCATCAGTGCCAGGATTTCCCCGCGAACGTCTTCCATCGGGCTGCCAGGGCGAACCTGAAGAAACACCCGGAACATCCCCTGGACGTCGAAGATCTGCTGGGCAGCGGCAACCGGGATCAGGATGGCTTCGCTCATCTCCATGCCGAGGGATTCGCCCCGATCGTCGAGAATGCCGATGACGCGAAAGCGCCGGTCGCCGATGCGCAGCCATTCACCCAACGCCGGTCGGGCGCCGAACAGCTCCCGGCGCGCGTCGGTGCCGAGGATACAGACCGGTTCCGCCCGTTTCAGCGGCATGACCGGTAGTGGCCGCCCCTGCAGGGTCTTGAGCTTGCGGATGGCGAAAAACACCTCGCTGGTGCCGACGGTGAGCAGTTCGCGGCTGCGGCCGCCGACATGGGTCTGGGCATTGCCGACGATCAGCGGCGCCACGCGCCGGACGCCGTTGAGCCGGCCCAGCGCCTCGACATCCTCGAGGGTGATATCGCGGGTGCCTTCGCCGGTGATGGGCGGCATGCCGCCGGTGGTTTCCTTGCGTCCCGGCAGCATGATCAGGACGTCGCTGCCGAGCAGCGAAAACTCGTTGAGCACGAACTGGCGCGCGCCCTCGCCGAGCCCGGTGAGCAGCAGCACTGCGGCGACGCCGACTGCCATCGCCAACAGGCTCATGGCGGTGCGAAAACGCTGCCGCAGCAGCAGCCGCCCGTTGAATTGCAGCAGGTCAGCGAAGCGCATCGCCCGTCTCCGTGCCGCTGCGGTCGGCGGTGATGCGGCCGTCCTCCATGCGCAGGCGGCGCCCGGCGCGACGTCCGATGTTGGGATCATGGGTGACGACCAGCAGGGTGATGCCCTGATCGTTGAGCTCCTCGAGCAGCTCGATCACCTCGGCGCCGGAATGGCTGTCGAGATTGCCCGTGGGCTCGTCGGCCAGCAATAGCGCGGGCTTGCGAATCACCGCCCGGGCAATGGCGACGCGCTGGCGCTGACCGCCGGAGAGCTGGCGCGGCAGGTGGCCGGCACGTTCGGTAAGACCAAGCCGGTCGACGATGTCGTCGACCAGCGGGCGGCGTTCGGACGGCGCCATGCCTGCCAGCACCAGCGGCAGCTCGATGTTCTCGCGGGCGCTGAGGCGGTCGATCAGGTGGTAAGCCTGGAACACGAAACCGATACGGCGGTTGCGCTCGGCGGCACGGGCCTCCTCGTCGAGGCAGGTCATTTCACGGCCCTCGAGCTGGTAGCGGCCACTGTCGGGTGTGTCGAGCAGGCCAATGACGTTGAGCAGCGTAGACTTGCCGGAGCCGGACGGTCCCATCACCGAGACATAGGCGCCGGCATCGATATCGAGGTCCACCCGGTCCAGCGCCTTGACCGGCTGGTCGCCCAACCGGTAGGTGCGGCAAACCGCTTCGAGTCGGATCATTCGGGCTTCACCCGGGCACCGGCCCCGGCTCCCTCGCGGTCCAGCGAGCGAAGAATGCGGGCGCCAGTCTCGATGCCGCCGGTGACTTCGGTCCAGGTCCAGTTGGCCAGCCCCGTCGATACCGGCGTGTCGATAAGGGTGCCGCTATCCGGGTCGTAGCGCAGCACCCGCGTGCCATCGAGCAGGGTTTCGGTGGGAATGCGCGGCACACCATCACGGCGATCGAGCACCACCTCGATATCCGCGCTGTAGCCGACCAGCAGGCTGGTATCCTGCGGCGCCGGCGTGAACAGCACGTCGACGTCGACGGTGCGGGCCTGCTTTTCGACTTCGGATACGAAGGGGGCGATGCGGTTGAGCCGACCCTCGAAGATGCGGCCGCGGAAGGCGTCGAGGGTGATGCGTGCCGGCTGGCCGACCTTCAGTCGGGCCGCTTCGATCTCGTCGATAGGCGCCCGCACGTAGAGGCAGTTGTCGTCGATCAGGTCGACCGCGGGCGGTGTCGGGATACCGGGCGGCGAGGGGGTGACGAACTCGCCCGGTTCGCCGTTGATCTCGGCGACGATGCCGGCGAATGGCGCACGCAGCCGGGTATCATCCAGCAGCACCTGCTCCAGTTTCAGCGCGGCGGCGGCCTGGTCGCTCTGGGCGCTGGCCTCGTCGCAGCTGAGCGCCGCCAGCTGGGCTTCGGTGCGGCGCTGGTCGAGCTGCTCGTCCGACGCCAGCCGACGCGCGGCCAGGGATTCGGTACGGCGAAAGTCGCGCTGTGCCAGCTCGGCATTGTCGCAGGCGCGGCGTTGTTCTATCTGCCGAGCCCTTAATGTTGCCTCGGCCTGCTCGACACGCACCTTGCGGTCGGCATTCCAGAGCTCCAGCAGCACCTGTCCGGGTTTGACCCGCTCGCCTTCCTCGACCAGCAGTCGTTCGACCCGGCCACCCTGCGGCATCGACAGCCGCGAGCGCTGGCAGGCGCGAATGGAGCCCGCGCGGCTGTTGGCCGCGATCCACTCGACGCTGCCCCGTTCGACCCCGGTCAGCACCACCGACACCGGCTCCTCCCGTTGCAGCCAGTAGACGCCCGCGGCGACCAGCAATGCCAGTGGAATCAGCAGCAGGCTTTTGTTCATCGGCACATCCGCTTCCCGGTTTGGTTATGTAGGGTGCACTGAGCGAAGCAACCGCCATGGATGGCGGGAGGCCGCCCCGCGGGAAGATCGGTATTGCAGGAGCAAATACCGACGAACTGCACCATTGCGGCTTAACCGATCAATGACCCTTGCTTCCACAGTGCTGGACTGACGCCGCATGATGGGTTACGCCGCTGAAAGTCTAGCGCTATGTGGCAAGACAATATTGATGGCGGCTCCACCCATCCTACCCGCTCAGTATAGGAATCATAGGAGCAGGGAACGGCGCTCAAAGCGTTGATCTGGGGCAGGTCGGAGGATGGGCGCGGCGATGCGGTGGCAATGTATTCACCGGTTTCTGCGTATATTGGGCATTGCGGAACCCGTCATATCGATCGCAGTACAGATCGATTGGTTTCAGGTGGTAACAGCGGTAGTGGGTGTTGGGTTTCGCTCCTGCGTCGCTTCACCCAACAAGGAAATAGCGGGGGTGAGGCCGTGAAATCCATGGATGAGTTACGGCGCGTCAAAATACGCCAAACCTGAAATCGAGAGGTCAGCGCCCCTCCACCCATCACCCCCGCCTATCGGTGCGGTGCATTTCCAGGCCGTGCTGCTGGCACAGGCGCCAGTTGTGGCGGCTGGCGGTCAGCAGATCCTGCTGCTGTACCACGATTTCAACGATGCGCTGGAACTCGAGTGCCTCGGGCGGCAATTCCAGTGACAGGTTGACGAACACCTCGCGGTGGTCGGGCAGGTCGTCGCCCCAGCCGATGGTGATCGGCGCCTCGGGCAATTGTCCCTTGAGTGCGTGGGGGACGAAACTGTCCGGGCGCCAGGACCAGAGCCGCTCGTCGAGGCGAGCGGCGCCGATCTCATCCGGCACCCGCACGAAAACCCTGAGGCCCATGCCGAGAATCTTCTCGCTCAGGCGACAGAGGAAATGCTGGCGGCTGTCCTCGTCGGGCGCCGCCAGGATATAGAAGTCGGCACGACTCAATGGGCGTGCTCGCTCTCTTCCACCTGATCCAGCAGGTACTGGCTCAGCAGCGGTACGCAGCGGCCGGACGCGCCTTTCTCCTTGCCCTTGTTGTTCCAGGCGACGCCGGCGATATCCAGGTGCGCCCAGCGGTACTTCTTGGTGAATCGCGACAGGAAGCAGGCGGCCGTAATGGTGCCGGCGGCCGGTCCGCCGATATTGGCGATATCGGCGAAGTTGGAGTCCAGCTGTTCCTGGTACTCGTCCCAGAGCGGCAGGCGCCAGGCGCGGTCGGACGCGAACTGGCCGGCTTCCAGCAGTTCGCCGGCGAGGTCGTCGTCGTTGGCCAGCAGACCCGAGGCATGGTTGCCCAGCGCGACGATGCAGGCGCCGGTCAGGGTTGCGATATCCACTACCGTTTTCGGGTTGAAGCGTTCGGCATACGTCAGGGCATCGCAGAGAACCAGGCGGCCTTCGGCGTCGGTATTGAGCACCTCGACGGTCTGGCCGGACATGGTGGTGATGATGTCGCCCGGCTTGGTGGCGCGGCCGCTCGGCATATTTTCGGCGGCGGCGATGATGCCGACGACGTTGATCGGCAGCGCCATCTCGGCCACGGTGTTGAGGGTACCCAGCACGCTGGCGGCGCCGCACATGTCGAACTTCATCTCGTCCATCGCCGCGCCCGGCTTCAGGCTGATGCCGCCGGTATCGAAGGTGATGCCCTTGCCGACCAGCACGAACGGCTGGTCATCGGCGTTGTCGCTGCCGTTGTACTGCATGACGATCAGCTTCGACGGCTGGTCGGAGCCGTTGCCGACCGACAGCAGCGAGTGCATGCCAAGCTTTTCCATCTCGCTTTCGTCGAGGACCTGGGTGCTGACGCTCTCGTATTCGTCGCCGAGACGGATGGCCTGCTGCGCCAGGTAGGTCGGGGTGCAGATGTTGCCCGGCAGGTTGCCGACATCGCGCGCAACCGAGACGCCGTTGGCGATGGCGACACCGTCGACGAGGGCATGTTCGCCGGTCTCGACGTCATCGTCCGGCAGCAGGATATGGATATGGGCCAGCTGCAGCGGATCGGCTTTCTTGCTCTTGGTTTCGTCGTACTGGTAGAGCTCGGCGGTGCCCCATTCCACCAGCATGCGGGTCTGGCGGTAGAGATCGTCATCGGCGATGCAGGGAACGTCCAGCGCGAACAGGGCGCTGCCTGCGCGGACGCCCTTGATGCTGGCGAAGGCGGTTTTGATCAGCTTGCGGAAGTTGCGGTCGTTGCGCTCGTCGGCCTTGCCGAGCCCGAGCAGCAGCACGCGTTTGGCCTTGACGTTCGGTATGCGGTGCAGCAGCAGGCTCTCGGCGACCTTGCCCTGGATGTCTCCGCCGCCCAGAATGTCGGACAGGTAGCCGTTGCTGGCGCTGTCCAGTGTCCGTGCCGCCGGTGTCAGGTTGCCGTCGGCCTCGACGCCGACGATCAGCAGTTCCGTCTCGAGCGCCTCGATGGCGCCGCTTACTATTTCAAAATCCATGATCGCTCCAGGCAAGACTTTAAACGCTGTTTCAGGGATAATTCCGCATCCCAAGTGCTATGCACTATAAACTATTCGGTAGCCGCTGAATAAGCCCCGGGTGTTGCCGTTGCAGGCGCAACGCCGAGGTCGCTTGGTAACGGCCAACCGATCCAGAATCAGGAAACCGCTGAATTCTTTGCCAGCGGTGGCCGGTCGTATCAAACCCGCCCGGCCCCGGGGATGCTTTCACGGATTCGCAATCGACAGGGTAGTGCGACTTGATCGTTTTCCGATATCTGACCCGCGAAGTTCTCGTCAGCACCGCCGCCGTCAGTGGCATTCTGCTGATGATCATTGTCAGCGGGCGCTTCATCAAATACCTCGGCAACGCAGCTGCCGGTAAAATCAATCCGGACCTGCTGTCGCAGTTGCTGCTGTTCCGCCTGCCGGGGTTCCTCGAGCTGATCCTTCCGCTGGGACTGTTTCTCGGTATCCTGCTGTCGTTCGGTCGTCTCTATCTCGAGAGCGAGATGGTGGTGTTGCGGGCCTGCGGTTTCAGCCAGCGCCGACTGGTGCTCTATGCGCTGGGGCCGGCGCTGCTGGTGGCCGTGCTGGTGGGAGGCTTCAGTACCTGGTTGTCGCCGATCGGGGCCAGCATGATCGACCGGGCCTACGACAGTCAGCAGGGTGTCAGTGAGTTCGATACCCTGTTGCCGGGGCGCTTCCAGGCGCTGCCGGGCGGTAACCGTGTTTCCTACACCGAGGGGCAGGGCGACAGCCAGGGCAGCCTGTCGAACCTGTTCATTTCCGACAGCAGCGGCAAGGGACAGCCGGTGGTGGTGCTGGCTGAAAGTGGCTACCGCTACGACAGCGACAATCGCAACCGTTACCTGGTGTTGCGTAACGGCGTGCGCTACGAGGGCATTCCCGGCCAGGCCGACTATCGCCGCATCGAATACGGCGAGTACGGCGTCCGGCTGCCCGAGTCCAGCGCTGCCCGTGATGACGACAACCTGGAGTCCTACAGCACCTTGGAGCTGCTGTCCGATGGGCGGCCCGAAGCCCGGGCGCAGCTGCACTGGCGCCTGTCGCTGCCGGTGCTGGCGCTGGTGGTTGCGCTGATCGCGGTGCCGATGAGCCGTACCAATCCGCGCCAGGGGCGCTTCGCCAAGCTGATACCGTCGATCCTGCTGTACCTGGCCTACCTGACGCTGCTTGGCGCCGCCCGCACCCGGGTCGAGGACGCCGAAGCGCCGGTGGCGCTGATCTGGCTGGTGCACGGCGCCTTCGTGCTGCTGGCGGTCAACCTGGTCTTCGCCGAGCAGTTCTGGGAGCGGATGTCTGCCCGCCTTCCGTCGCTGCCGCGCCTGACGAGGAAGGGATCATGAAGAAACTGGATGTTTATATCGGCAAACACGTACTGGGCGCGATCCTGGTGGTGATGCTGATCGTCGTCGGCCTGGACCTGCTGTTCGCGCTGATCGACGAGCTGGATTCCGTCAACGAGCGCTACGACCTGCTCGAAGTCGTGATCTACCTGGCGATGACGGCGCCTCGCCGCATTTACGAATTCCTGCCGCTGAGCTGCCTGGTGGGCTGTCTGATCGGTCTCGGCATGCTGGCGTCGCACAGCGAGTTGACAGTGATGCGGGCGGCGGGCGTCTCCACCGGTCGTATCGTCGGCGGTGTCATGAAGCCGGTGCTGGTGCTGGTGATCGGTGCGCTGCTGCTGGGCGAATTTGTGGTGCCCTACACCGAGCAGGTCGCACAGAGCCGCCGCGCACTGGTGCAGTCGGGCGGCGAAGCGCTGAAATCGCGTCACGGTGTCTGGCATCGCGAGGGTAACACCTTTATCCATATCAACGCGGTGCAGCCGGACGGTGTGGTGTTCGGCGTCACTCGCTACCGCCTGGACGGCGGGCGCGACCTGGTATCCGCCAGCTATGCCAAACAAGGCGAGTATCGTGACGGCGCCTGGCAGCTGGAAGAGATTAGCGAGACGCTGTTTCATGACGACAGGACCGAAGTGGTCAATCGCGAGCAGGAGGTCTGGCGCTCGGGGCTGACGCCGACGCTGCTGTCGGTGGTGGTGGTCGAGCCGGTGGATCTGTCGATTTCCGGCCTGCGGGCCTTCTCCAGCTACCTCGCCGAGCAGGGACTCGACAACGTCGACTACCAGCTGGCGTTCTGGAAAAAGCTGCTGCAGCCCCTGGGTATCCTGGCGCTGGTGCTGATCGGCATTTCCTTCATCTTCGGACCGCTGCGCAGCGTGACCGTCGGTCAGCGCCTGATCGTTGGGATCATGGTGGGCCTGGTATTCAAGTTCGCCCAGGATTTGCTGGGACCGGCCAGCAGCGTCTACGGATTTACGCCGCTGTTGGCGGTGCTGGTGCCGATCCTGGTCTGTTTCCTCGCCGGCGGCTGGATGCTGAAGCGGGCGAAGTAGCGGCGGCATGTGGGAGCCGGGCCTCCCGGCGAACAGGCCCTGCTCGGAGGGAGTATTCGCAACGAGGGCGTTGCTCTTACGAGTACCGCGGCGATCGTATTACCGCTTGGCGCTTTTGGCTTTCTTCTCCAACTGCACGACGCGGGTGCCGGACGCGCGGTCGCCCCAGGTCAGTTTCTCGTCGCCGAGCAGCATCCACCAGTAGCCGAGGCCCCCGAGCGCCAGCGAGGGACCGGCAACAAGAAAGCGGATCAGGCTCTGGGTCCAGCTGATATGGCCCCCCGCGGTGCTCTGCACACGCAGGTTCCAGGCCAGCATGCCAAGTGTCTGGCCCGAGCGGGTCCAGAAATAGGCGAAGAAACCGTAGGTGGCAATGAACAGCGCCGATTTCCAGAAAGGGCCGGTGACCGCTTCGCCGCCGTTCAGGCCGACGGCCAGGGCGCCGAGTACCATCCAGAGGGCGATGACCAGCAGAGCGTCATACAGCATGGCCAGCAGGCGACGGGCCAGCGTGGCCGGACACAGCACCCGGGGGCTGTCGGGATAGGGAATGTGCATGGTTATGAGCTACACGTTTTAAACTGCAGGCAGGAATCCGGGCGCTGCAAGCTGCAAGCGGCACCTTCAGGGCTTGTCGCTTGCAGCTCGTGGCGAGCGGCTATTTAAAGGGGGTGACATACTTGGACAGATAGTCGGCTGCAAGCGTTTCGGCCGCTGTCGTCTGAGTTGGATCGAGCTTCATCAGCAGACGCTTTTCGATCGCCGCGGCGGTGACATTGCCGAGCTGCGCCGAGTTGTGCATCCAGGCATAGGCGATGACGTCCGCATCGGCGCTGTCGTCGCTGCCGTGGTGGTTGGAGTAGAGGGTGCCGAGAAAGAACATCGCGTCCATGTGGCCCTGTTCGGCGGCGCGGCGATACCAGCGTTCGGCTTCGGCGTAGTTCTGCTCGACGCCGGTGCCGAAGTTGTAGCAGCGGCCGATGTTGTGCATCGCGCTGACCAGTCCCTGATCGGCGGCGCGGCGGTACCAGTTATAGGCTTCCAGCGCATTGCGATCGACGCCGTAGCCGAACTCGTACATTTCGCCGAGACGGTTCTGGGCCTGAGCATCACCTTCTTTCGCCCGGGGCTCGACCTCCTCGAGCTCCTTGCGATACTCGATGTTCTTCATCCGACGCAGGTTGTTGACGCTGTCGAGGTGCCCCTGGTTGGCGCCGCGTTTGTAGAGCTCCATCGCCCGCGCCGGGTCCTCGGCGACGCCCCAGCCGTTTTCGTACATCTGTCCGAGCATGTTCAGGGCATCGGGGTTGCCTTCGCGACTCAGCGACTCCAGCTCACCGAGCGCGGCCGAGTAGTCCTGCTTTTCGAATGCCCGGGTCGCTTTGCCGAGATCGGCCGCCAGCAGCGGGGCGTTGTGCAGGCTCAACAGCAGGCCGGCCGCCGCCAGCAGTACTTTCTTGCTCATCGGATTGGGTGCTCCCTTGCGCCGCATACGGGCTCGTCTGAGTTCAATTCGGCGCCCATTATAGCGGCGCGGGGGCAGCGAGAAAACGCAACCGGGCAGACCCCGGTCAAGGAATGCCCGCTTTGGCGCGCAACGTCAGTCGTTGCGGGACTTGTCCAGCAACTCGATCATGTAGCCGTCGGGGTCCTTGACGAACGCCAGAACGCTGGTGCCGTGCTTCATCGGCCCGGCTTCGCGCACGACCTGGCCGCCCTTGGTCTTGATCACGTCGCAGGCTGCGTAGACGTCGTCGACTTCGATGGCGATATGACCGTAGGCGTTGCCGAGGTCGTAGCTGTTGGTATCCCAGTTGTGGGTCAGTTCCAGCACGGTGTTTTCCGACTCGTCACCGTAGCCGATAAAGGCCAGGGTAAAGCGGCCATCCGGATAGTCCTTGCGACGCAGCAGGCGCATGCCCAGCAGTTCGGTATAAAAGGAGATCGACTTCTGCAGGTCCGAAACCCGCAACATGGTGTGTAGGATACGCATAACCACTCTCCGTAAGGTTTGATGCCTGTCGTCAGGGAGGGGCCGAGCCCTTGCCCAAATTCCATTCGAGTGCTGTATTATAAAGACTTATCGCGCCCGGGCCCTGATAAAGTTGTTCCGGCAAATTGTCAGTGGTGCGGCAGCGACGGTTCGAATTAGTTCCCGCCTAATAGAGGGTGTGTGCCATGTTTCAAGAGTTATCCAAGCAGTTCGGTGATTCAATGGAGCCGTTCAAGGATCTCGTCAATATTCAGACCAAGATGCTTGAAGAGTTGACCCGACAGCAGATGGAGTGCACCAAGTCCTGCATCGAGGCCACCATTCAGCAGACCCGCGAGCTGCAGAAGTGCCACAATGCCAGCGATCTGATGGAGCTGCAGAAAGCCTACGCCAAGGAGCTCGAGGAAACCCTGCGCCTGGCTGGTGAGCAGAATATGAAGGCGCTGCAGGACGCCAGGGCCGCGATCGAGAAAATCACCCAGGATCAGTTCGACGCGTTCAACAAGAAGTAAAGCGCCCTCCATCCCGAGTGCCGGAGCGGTCCGCTCCGGCATCGCCGTCCATTTTATTGTCATTTCCGGTTTTTTATGTCCGCGCCCATTGGCCTCTTTTTCGGTTCGACCACCGGCAATACCGCCGATGTGGCCGAACGCATCGCCCGCCTGATCGGTCCTGAGCGGGTCGATCTGCACGACATCATCGACATCGCTCCCGCCGCGATGGAAGACTACGAATACCTGATCGTCGGCATTCCCACCTGGGACTTCGGCGAACAGCAGGAGGACTGGCTGGAGGTCTGGCCGGAACTCGATCGCCTGAAGCTCGCCGGCCGGCGCTGCGCGCTGTTCGGACTGGGCGACCAGCTCGGTTACGGCGAATGGTATCTGGACGCGATGGGCTTGCTGCATGACAAGCTGCGCGCCGCCGGCGCCGAGCCGGTCGGCTACTGGCCGGTGCAGGGGTACGATTTCGAGGGCTCGAAGGCGCTGACCCCGGATGGCCGCTACTTCGTCGGTTTGGCCCTCGACGAGGACAGTCAGCGTGCCGAAACCGACGGCCGGCTCGAGATCTGGGTACCTCAGGTCCTGGACGCTTTTGCTCTGGACTGAATGCGCAGCGCACTCAGTCCGTACCAGGCGAGACCACTGGCGGGAATCAGCGCGGCCAGCGCGAAGGCTACGCGGTAAGCCTCGGCCGGGTAGCGACCGGCGCTGTCCGAAGGCCACAGCTCGACGATGCCACCCAGTCCCCACTGGATCAGGAACGCCGAAATGAAGATGCCGAGGTTGAGGCTGGTGCTGACGCGCCCGCTCTGGTGGCGAGGGAACTGCTGCGCGAGGCTCGCGAACATCAGCGAGCCGGACGTGCTGAAGAACCCCAGCATGGCCCAGAGCTCCGGGTTGGGGCTGCCGTCGTCGAACTGCAGCAGCACCAGCAGCGCAACGAACACCAGAATCCCGGTCAGACTCAGGGCGCGGGGTGGAATGCCCAGGTGCTGCAGCCGGTCGGCGATCATGCCCATCAACAGGAATCCGGAAATCACGCCGCAGGCACAGACAAACAGTATGTCGGCTGCGGCAGCCGGGGATAGCTGCATCACTTGGCGCAGCCAGTCGCCGGCCCAGAGCGACTGCACCGAGATGAAGGTGGCGCTTTGCAACAGGCTGGCCGGCGCCACGCGGTAGAAGCGAGGGTCGCGGATGATGGTGAGCACGGTACGCAACGGGTGTTCCGGCGTGCCGGGGTGGGGCTCGATAGCGCGTCGCGGGACCATGAACCACTGCAGCACCGCGGCCAGCGTGCAGAGAACGGCCATCGCCATGAACAGCCCGCGCCAGTCGGTGACGCCGAGCGCCAGTTCCACCGGCTTGGTCGCCAGCATGGCGCCGAAACCGCCGGAGGCGAGCTGGATGCCGTTGACCAGCGGCAGGCGTGCCGGCTCCAGCCAGATCACGTAGGCCTTGAAGGCGCCCATCAGGCAGGCCGAGACCCCGGCGCCGATCAGCATGCGTCCGAGCAGTAGCTCCGATGCTGTTCCGGCCAGCGCGAAAACCAGGCTGCCGGCGCTGGCGACGAGTAGCAGGACCGCGTTCATCTTGCGCACTTCGACGCGGTCCAGCAGCACGCCAAGCGGCAGCTGGCAGGCGGCAAAGGCGAGGAAGTAGCTGCTCGAGATCAGACCGAGGGTGGCGGCGCTGAGGCCCAGTTCGTCGACCAGCGAGGGGGATACCACGGCGCCGACGACACGAAATATGTACGACAGCATATAGCCGAACGCGAACGGCAGGATCAGACGCAGCAGGGGCGTCACTGGTGGAGTGGACCGGTGGAGTGGTTAAGGTTGTGCCTGATCACTTGCGCGCGCGGCGTCCGGTGGTAATGCATCCCTGTTATCGCCCCTTTTGCAGCGCCTTGCCGTTGCCACACTATTATTTAAAGCCACGTGCGGATCGGTTAAAATAACGCCCTTTTTCTAATCCGAGACCCAACGCCAGCGATGGAAATCAACCCGATCATCAACGCCCTCAAGGACATCGGCGAACGTGCCGGTGGCCTGCGCGTGTACCTCGATTATGACGGCAAGAAAGAGCGTCTGGAAGAGGTCGAGCGCGAACTTGAATCACCGTCTGTCTGGGACGATCCGGACAATGCCCAGAAGCTGGGCCGGGAACGCGCCCAGCTCGAAGAGGTCGTCAGCACGCTCGAAGCGCTGGAAAACGGCGTCGCCGATGCGCGCGAGCTGCTCGACATGGCGGTCGAGGAAGATGACGCCGATACCGTCGCCGAGGTCGAGAAGGAAGTCGAAGGTCTGAACGACCGCCTGGAGCGGCTCGAATTCCGTCGCATGTTCTCCGGCGAGGCCGACCCCAACAATGCCTTCCTCGACATCCAGGCCGGCTCCGGTGGTACCGAAGCGCAGGACTGGGCCAACATGATGCTGCGCATGTACCTGCGCTGGGGGGAAGACAAGGGCTTCAAGACCGAACTGGTCGAAGTCTCCGAGGGCGAAGTCGCCGGTATCAAGAGTGCCACCATCCGCTTCGAGGGTGAGTACGCTTTCGGCTGGCTGCGCACCGAGACCGGCGTGCACCGTCTGGTGCGCAAGTCGCCGTTCGACTCCGGCGGTCGCCGTCACACCTCGTTTGCATCGGTCTTCGTGTCGCCGGAAATCGACGACAACGTCGAGATCGAGATCAACCCGGCGGACCTGCGCATCGACGTTTACCGCGCCTCCGGCGCCGGTGGTCAGCACGTCAACCGGACCGAATCGGCGGTGCGTATCACCCACGTTCCGACCAATACCGTGGTGCAGTGCCAGAGCCAGCGTTCGCAGCATCAGAACAAGGACTTCTGTATGAAGCAGCTGCGCTCCAAGCTGTACGAGCTGGAAATGCTCAAGCGTAACGAGGCGGCGCAGAAACTGGAAGACTCCAAGGCCGATATCGGCTGGGGCAGTCAGATCCGTTCCTACGTGCTCGACGACAGCCGCATCAAGGATCTGCGCACCAATGTCCAGACGTCCAACTGCGACCGGGTACTGGATGGCGATTTGGACATGTTTATCGAAGCCAGTCTCAAGGCGGGCCTCTGATTCCAGGCGCCGGTCCACGGCGCCCGCCAATATATGCGAGCCCTTGAGCATCAAGGGATGATATGAATTTACGCCCGCAGTAACAGGGGCGACAGTGCTGGCCGCTCAGTGTCGGCGCTACAGGTAAAAGGTTATCCGATGTCCGAAAACATCCAGCAGCCGCAAGACGAAAACCGCCTGATCGCGGAGCGGCGCGAAAAGCTCAATGCGCTGCGCGAGCAGGGCAATGCCTTCCCCAACCGGTTTCGTCGCGACAGTTATGCCGCCGATCTGCAGCAGACGCACAGTGACAAGAGCAAGGAGGAGCTGGCAGAAGCCGGTATCGAGGTGGCGGTTGCCGGGCGTGTGATGCTCAACCGCGGAGCCTTCATGGTGTTGCAGGACATGAGCGGCCGTATCCAGCTTTATGTCAACAAGGCCGCGCGCGACTTCGCCAAGTCGCTGGACCTGGGTGACATCATCGCTGTCCGTGGCCAGCTGCAGAAGTCCGGCAAGGGCGACCTCTATGTCGACATGGCCGAGTTCGAGCTGCTGACCAAGAGCCTGCGCCCGCTGCCCGACAAGCACAAGGGCCTGCAGGATACCGAGATGCGCTACCGTCAGCGCTACGTCGACCTGATCACCAACGAGGAATCGCGCAAAGTGTTCGAGGTTCGCTCCGGTATCGTCTCGGCGATTCGTCGTTACCTGACCGAACGTCGCTTCCTCGAAGTCGAGACGCCGATGCTGCAGGCGATCCCGGGTGGCGCCAGCGCGCGTCCCTTCGTGACCCACCATAATGCGCTGGATATCGACATGTACCTGCGTATCGCGCCGGAACTGTACCTCAAGCGGCTGGTGGTCGGCGGTTTCGAGCGGGTGTTCGAAATCAACCGCAACTTCCGCAACGAAGGTCTGTCGACGCGTCATAACCCCGAGTTCACCATGATCGAGTTCTATCAGGCCTACGCCGATTACAACGATCTGATGGACCTGACCGAGGACATGCTGCGGACCGTGGCGCAGCAGGTGCTGGGCACCACCACCATCGTCAACACCGTGCGCAGCGAAGACGGCGAAGTGCTCGAGCGCTTCGAATACGATCTGTCCAAGCCGTTCCAGCGGTTGTCGGTATTCGATTCCATTCTTCACTACAACCCCGATATCAATGCCGAGGCGCTGGCCGACGAGCACGCCGCGCGCCAGATCGCCGAGCGCCTGGATATCGAGCTCAAGGATGGTTGGGGCCTGGGCAAGGTGCAGATCGAGATCTTCGAGAAGACCGTCGAGCACCGTCTCGATCAGCCGACCTTCATCACCGAGTACCCGACCGAAGTCAGCCCGCTGGCGCGTCGCAGCGATGACAACCCGTTCGTCACCGACCGCTTCGAGTTCTTCGTCGGTGGCCGCGAGCTGGCCAACGGCTTTTCCGAGCTTAACGACGCCGAGGACCAGGCCGAGCGCTTCCGTGCCCAGGTGGCCGAGAAGGAAGCCGGCGACGACGAGGCGATGCACTACGATGCAGACTTCGTCAATGCGCTCGAATACGGCCTGCCGCCGACCGCGGGCGAGGGCATCGGCATCGATCGCCTGGTGATGCTGTTCACCGACTCGCCGTCGATCCGCGACGTCATCCTGTTCCCGGCCATGCGGCCGCGTCTCTGAGCGCGCCCGCTGTTCGGCAGCGCCTGACCTTGCAGGCGCTGCTGTTTCCACCCGCGTCGCGCCGGGTGCCGGCCAAGCGTTTCATCAATCTGATGCTGCGCAGCCTGCACCTGGTCGGCGTTGCCGGTCTCGCCGGCCACTTCCTGTACCGGCTTCCTTCCGAGCAGTGGCTCGTCTTCCTCTGGCTCGGCTTCGGCACCGGGCTGACCATGGTGCTGATCGAGCTCTACTGCGACGGTGTCTGGCTGCTGCAACTGCGTGGGCAGGCGATTCTGCTGAAGCTGTCTTTGCTCGGGCTGGTCATACCCTGGCCGCAGCTGCTGGTGCCCGTGTTCGTGCTGTCGATCCTGATCTCGGGTTTCTTCGCTCATGCACCGGGCAAGATCCGGTATTATTCGCTCTACCACGGCCGGGTGGTGAAGGCGCTGCGCGATGCCGACGGCGCCGTCAAGGATTCGGGGCAGCCCTGAATGGGGGCGCAGGCATAGGATGGGTAAAGCGATGCACCGGTGGGCTGCATTTTGGCAGCGGATTACGGACATCGCGTAACCCATCATATCGATCGAATTGCGCATCGACTGGTTGCCGTTGGCATGGACCTTCATAGGAGTAATTAAACGATGGTACTGAAGCAGGCCCCGAGCTGGCAGCCGGCGCTGGCCGGCGAGTTCGAGCAGCCCTACATGCAGGCGTTGAAGCAGTTTCTGCGTGATGAAAAAGACAGCCAGAAGATCATTTATCCCCATTCCAGTGACTGGTTCCATGCCCTGGAGGCGACCCCGCTGGACGAGGTGAGGGTGGTGATTCTGGGCCAGGATCCCTACCATCAGCCGGATCAGGCTCACGGACTCTGCTTTTCCGTGCGACCCGGTGTGCGGGTGCCGCCGTCACTGCAGAACATCTACAAGGAGCTGCAGAGCGATCTCGGTATCGCGCCGGTGGGGCACGGCTTTCTCGAAAGCTGGGCGCGCCAGGGCGTGCTGCTGCTCAACAGCGTGCTGACCGTCGAGCAGAGCCGCGCCGCTTCTCACCAGGGCAAGGGCTGGGAGCAATTCACCGATCGCGTGATCCATGCCGTCAATGACCGTTGCGAGCACGTGGTGTTCCTGCTCTGGGGCAGCTACGCCCAGAAAAAGGGCGCCTTCATCGACCGTCAGCGCCACCTGGTGCTGCAGTCGCCGCATCCGTCGCCACTGGCGGCGCACCGCGGGTTCTTCGGCTGCCGTCACTTTAGCCAGGCAAACGCCTATCTCGAGGCCCATGGCCGTGGGAGTATCGACTGGCGACTGCCGACGCAGGTCTGAATCGGTACGGCTGTGACGTTAATCATGGGTATGACATTGCGATATGCACTATAATAGGGCGTTGTTAATGATCCAGGTAACGTTTTGGTTGCCGCTGTTTGCCGTTTTGTCGAAAGGGCGCGGTTTTCAGATTGCGGAAGAGTAGCATGAGCAAAACCAGTACCAAGCACAAGCCGAGCGATGACGAGGTCTACAACCGCATCTGGACCGCCATCATGGAGCGCAAGCTGCAGCCGGGCACGCGTCTCAAGGAGGAGGACCTGTGCGAGGTATTCGAGACCAGTCGCGGGGGGATCCGCAAGGTGCTGCAGCGGCTGGCGCATCATAACCTCATCAAGCTGGTGCCCAATAGCGGTGCCTATGTCGCCAGAGCCACGGTGGAGGAGGCGAGGGAGGTTTTCCAGGCCCGCAGGCTGATCGAAACCGAGCTGGTGCACGAGCTGGTGCGCTGTTTCGACGAGTACAAGAAGCAGGCGCTGGAAGATCACGTCGACCTCGAAGAGCAGGCGCATCGTGACGGAGATCTTAACCGGCGCATCCGCCTTTCCGGCGAGTTTCACCTGAAGATTGGCGAACTGGCGGGCAAGCCGGTGCTGACCCACTTCCTGCGCGAAATCGTTTCCCGTACCTCCTTGATCATCGCCCAGTATCAGCGTTCCAGTGCGCGCCATGCCGAGCAGACCGCATCCCACCCCTGCAGTGAGCATCGTGGCCTGATCGAGGCGTTCGACAAGGGCGACGCGGCGCGGGCGGTGCAGCTGATGAGCGAGCACCTGATGCACCTGGAGCAGCAGCTCGACCTGGACTCCGGTATCCACAACGCCATCGATCTGAAGTCCATTTTTACCGGCTGAGCCGGTTTTTTTGGCTCTTCGCAGATTAGCGTGAAGCCAGGGGCCAAAAGCAGGATGGGCGGAGCCGCACTGGCACCCTGTTTAACGCTTTCAGCGGGGCTGACGCGGCGCAACCCTTCAATGAGTCGGCTGCATGCATAGTGTCGAATCGACACCCGAGATGGCTTGCACGACGCCCTGGCCGCATCAGTGACGGATACGCCGTGCCGAGGCGTCGCTCCACCCATCCTGCGAACTACTGAATTTACTGCACGGTAAGTCCGCTATGGACCGGTCCTGACCCGCTGCCTTAATTTCCGGCCGCTTCAAGCTGAAGTGGCCTGTTTACAATGCCTTTTTCCTCATCCGATAGCTTCCCAGGCTGAGCCATACGTCCTGATTGTATACGTTATGTTATTTCAGTATGTCTTTTTGTATTTATTTTTTGTTAACAAAAATGTTTGCTTGATTGTATTCATTTGTTTTAGCCTTGATGTAGACGCTGTGGCCAATGGCAAGACGGATACAGCGCAGCAACCTGCTCGAACCACTAAGCAAAAAGTGGGCCGGATTTGTTATCCGGTTCAACGGCAACTACAACAACAGCGGTGATACAGCATGGGCGAAAACCTGAAGATCGAGAGAATCGACTCCAGTCTGCACAACGAGGATCTGGCGCCAATTCCCGTGGAAAAGCGGACCTGGGGCTGGTTCGAAATATTCAACGTCTGGTCAAACGACATCCAGAGCCTCTTCGGCTACACACTGGCGGCATCCCTTTTCATTACCTATGGCCTCAACGGCTGGGCCGTATTCGCGGCCATCATCCTGGCGGGTTTCATCGTCATGGGGCTGGTCAATCTGTCCGGCAAGCCGAGCGTTCGCTACGGTATTCCCTATCCGGTCATGGCGCGGGCCAGCATGGGGGTGCGCGGCGCCAACTTCCCGGCGGTGATTCGCGGTATCGTGGCGATATTCTGGTACGGGGTGCAGACCTATTTTGCCTCGACGGCCGTCGCGTTGCTGATCAACACCCTGTTCAGTGTCGAAAGCACGGCCACCTTCCTCGGCATGACCGCCGTCGACTGGCTGTCGTTCGTGCTGGTGTGGTTCTTCCAGATCTACCTGTTCTGGCGTGGCATGGAGTGGATCACCCGTTTCCTGAACTGGGCGGGCCCCTTCGTTTACCTGGTGATGTTCGCGCTGATGGCGGTGATCTGGTACAAGGCGGGTCCGGGCCTGCTGGATGCCGTCGGCACCATCTTCAGCGGTGCATCCGATTACGAGGGCAGCAGCTTCTCCGCCTTCGTCGCCATCGTCGGCACCATGATCGCCTATTTCGCCGCGGTGGTGATCAATTTCGGTGACTTCTCCCGCTTCGTGCGCAGCCAGTCTGATATGAAGAAGGGTAACCTGCTCGGGCTTCCGGTGAGCCTCGCCGTGTTCTCGTTCATTGCGCTGTTCGTCACCGCCGGCACCGTGGTGCTGTTCGGCGAGGCCCTGACCAACCCGACCGATATCATCGAGCGGGTGGACAACACCTTCCTCACGGTCATTGCCGCGATCACCTTCTTTGCCGCGACCATCGGTATCAACCTGGTGGCCAACTTCGTGCCGCCGGCCTACGACATCGCCAACCTGGCGCCGAGCAAGATCGACTTCCGCCTGGGCGGCCTGATCACCGCAGTGATCGCCTTCTTCATCGGCGGGCTCTGGGTGTCGGTGGTCAGTCAGATCGGCATTGCCGGTTTTGTCGATACGCTTGGTGCGGTGCTGGCACCGGTATACGGCATCATGATCGTCGACTACTACCTGATCAAGGGCGGCAACCTGGATATCCAGGACCTGTTCTCGGCAGACCCGAGCGGCAAGTACTACTACGATGGCGGCTGGAACAAGAAGGCGATCATCGGCTTCAGCGTTGCCGCGATCTTCTCCGTCGCCACTGTCTGGGTGCCGGCACTGGCACTGATGTCGGGTTACGGCTGGATCGTTGGCGCATTGCTGGGTGGTGCTATTCACTGGGGGCTGATGCGCGATTCCGCCGTTCCCGCGGCGCAGCGCGCCTGAGTCTGAAAGGCGAAAGCAACAGCATGTCTTAGCGAGTTCCGGAAAGAGGGTGACACAGAGTCGTTGCGGCGAGATGCCCGCCGCACCGGCGTTTTCCCCGGCTCCGCAATCGCTCCTCTTCGGCCCACCTTTGGTGGGCCGTTTTTTTTATCAGGCGCTCGGCAGACGTTCAGCGTGGCGCAATGTGCCAATCGTTCGCTTGATGTTATGCACATCACGCCACTCTTGAGAGCCAGACTCCTGCGCTGCCACAGGGGGGCGGGGGGGCTGTATTTCAGATAAAATAATTTTGAATTATGAATTAAGTTGTGACAGTATCGAAAAAAAACACCCGTACAAGGGCCGCTCTATGAAGATACTGCTACTGAACCCCAATACCTCCGAAGTGATCACCGATCAGCTGGTTGAGGTGGCGCGTCGATACGCAGCACCGGGTACCGAGATCGTTCCGGCTACCGGGGCCTATGGGGTTCCCTACATTGCCAATCGCGCGGAGGCCGTTATCGGCGCCAGTGCGGCGCTCGAGATACTGGCGCAGCAGCACCGTGACGTTGATGGCGCCATCCTCGCGGCGTTCGGCGACCCGGGACTCGGCGCCGCCCGCGAACTGTTCGATATACCCATCGTCGGCCTGGCGGAGGCGGGCATGCTGACCGCCTGCATGCTGGGCAAGCGGTTCGCCATCGTCACCTTCTCCACCGCGCTCGGGGCCTGGTATCAGGAGTGCGTGGAATGGAATCAGCTGCAGGATCGTTGTTGCGCCATCCGCATGCTGGACCAGTCGTTCCAGTCCATCGGTTCGGTGCGCGACGAGAAGGAGGAACTGCTGGCCGAGCTGGCGTTGGCGGCGGTTAACGAGAACGGTGCCGATGTGATCGTGTTGGCGGGGGCACCGCTTTCGGGACTCGCCGATCGCATCCGCGACCGGGTACCGGTACCGATGATCGACTGCGCGGCGGCCGCGACCAAGCAGATCGAAGGGCTGGTGTCGCTCGGGCTCAAGGCACCGGAGGTGGGTACTTTTCGCCGGCCGGTCGCCAAGGAAACGATAGGTATCAGTGAGGTACTGGCGGCGCGTATCGAACACCGCAGCTAAGCGGCCATAACTGGCTGGCCTGCAAATTGCCTTGCTACTGTGAAGGAACAAGGCATCGATAACGGAACGAGACGAAGCATGAGTGAACTTGGCCAATCCCTGCCGAACCTGGATCTCCTCGGTCTCCGTGACCGCATTGCCAGCGGCGACCTCGGCCTCGCCGAGGTCGCGGAGGCCTTTATCGAGGCCGTTTGCGAGCGCAATCCCGCGCTCAACGCCGTCATCCGCTTCGACGGCGGCTGGGTGCGGGAGCAGGCGCGGGTCCTCGAGAGCCGCCGCCGTGCCGGCGAGTCCTTGCCGTTGCTCGGGGTTCCGTTCACCGTCAAGGACACCCTCTGGGTCCAGAATCGCATCGCCACCCAGGGGTCGCAGCTGTTCGCCGAATTCGTGGCACCGGAGGATGCCGTGTCGGTACAGCGTCTGAAACGGGCTGGCGCCCTGATTCTGGGGCACAGCAACAGCTCAGAGTTCGCCTGCAAGGGTGTAACCACCAACAAGCTTTATGGCCCGACGCGTAATCCCTGGAACACCGAGATGACGCCCGGCGGCTCATCCGGCGGTGCGGCGGCAGCGGTCTCGGCGGGGCTCGGTGCTTTTGCGCTTTGCACCGACGGTGGCGGCTCGACCCGCCGTCCCGCCGCTCATACCGGCGTGGTGGGCTTCAAGCCGTCCTGTGGGCTGATACCCCATCCGACCGGCTTCAAGGAGCCGTTGTTCGGCAATGGCGTTATCGGCCTGATGACCCGACGGGTCGCGGATCTGGAACCGCTGCTCTCGGTACTCGGTGGCCCCGATTCTTACGATGCCGATACACCGGAGGGACTGCAGCGAGATGATGATGCGGCATTCGACATCAGGGGCGCTCGTATCGCCTTCAGCCCGCGCTTCGGTCTCGATGTGCCCGTCGACCCCGAACAGCTGGATGCAACCCGGGCGGTGGCCGAGGCGTTAGAGCACGCCGGCGCCATTGTCGAGGCTCGCGATCCGGTGTGGCCTGAAGGCGCCGGCGAAGCGGCCTTTGCAACGCTGCAGTTCGCGGGGCTGGCGGCGCTCCATGGCGAGGCATTCAGGCAGGATGCCGGACAGTTCGATCCCGACATCGCCGCCCAGATCGAAAAGGGGCTGGGACTCAGTGGCGCGGATGTTGCGCGCGCCTATTTCGATCGCGCCGAGCTGTACCGGGCAATGGCACATCTGTTCGCGCACTGCGACGCGGTGCTGACGCCGACCACACCCTGCACCGCCTGGCCGCATCGCGAGCTTGGTCCGGCAACAATCGCGGGGGTGCCGGTATCGCCGCGCGGGCACGCGGTCTTTACGCCCATCATCAATCACAGTTTCCACGCCGCCATTTCGGTGCCCTGCGGTATCGCGTCGAACGGCTTGCCGATGGGAGCGCAGATCATCGTGCCGCGGTATCGGGATGCG
Organism: Oceanospirillaceae bacterium; assembly: GCA_013373085.1. Taxonomy (GTDB): domain Bacteria; phylum Pseudomonadota; class Gammaproteobacteria; order Pseudomonadales; family Balneatricaceae; genus Marinobacterium_A. The sequence goes on from JABXIM010000142.1 coordinate 26,668, forward strand.
CGGGCGCTGAAGCTGGCACAGGTCGTCGAGCAGGCATTCGGCGCCCCCTTCGCCCGGCCGAAGTGGCCTGCAGCCTGAAAGCGGCGACTAAAAAACGGGGTGGCCGTTGCCACCGGATTCGAAGTACCCACTCAAACGCTATGGAGTGACACATGAAAACGACCCTAAAGAGCCTGCTGGCATCCGCTGTGGTGACCGCGGGGCTGGTCGCCGGCACGGCCGGCGCCGACACCATTCGCCTCAGCACCACGGTTTCCGACTCGTCCAACTGGGTCAAGGCCGCGAACCGGTTCAAGGAACTGGTTGAAGAGCGAAGCGAAGGCGGTCACAAGGTCGAGGTGTATGCGAACGGCACCCTGGTCAGCGGCAACGACCGCGTCGAGCTGGAGATGGCCCAGGCCGGCGCCGTCGACGTCATCATGAAATCGACGCCCTGGCTGAGCCAGATGAACCCGGATTTCATTGTCGTGTCGATGCCCTGGATTTTTCCGGACGCCGATGCCGCCATGGCGGTGATGGACGGTCCGGTGGGGGATGAGCTGGGTGCCAAACTGGAGTCCCAGGGCATCCGCCCCCTGGCCTGGGGCTCGGGTGGTTTCTTTCAGCTCTACAGCAACCCCGGCCCGATCGCCAGCGTCGAGGATATCTCCGGCGTGAAGATCCGTACGCCGGGTCTCGAGCTGTACCTGGATTCCTGGAAGTCGGTCGGCGCGGTGCCTGTGGCGATGAGCTTTGCCGAGGTCTTCAGCGCGCTGCAGGCCGGCGCCATCGACGGCGGCATCTCGCCGATCCCGCTGATCTACTCGTCGCGCTTTTACGAGGTCAGCAAGAACATCGCCAAGGTCAACTTCTCGTTCGAAGCGGTCGGCATGCTGGCGAGCAATGTGTTCTGGAGCCGCCTGTCCGATGATGACAAGGCGCTGGTCGCGCAGGCCGCGAAGGACGCCATGCTCTATCAGCGTGAAGTCGCCGCAGGTGAAGAGGCGGAGCTGGCGAAGAAGATGGAAGAGGCGGGCGTGACCATCCAGACCCCCTCTGCGGAAGCGCTCGAGGGCTTCAAGGAGAAGGTTTCTCCCGTGTACGCCGAGTACAAGACCCGGGTCGGTGAAGAACTGGTCGGCAAGGTTGAAGCGGCCGTCGCCGCGTTGAACAACTGAACCCCGGTCCCTTTCCCTGACGGCCGGTGAGGATGCCGGCCGTCATGGCGGACTGGAGGAGAGTCATAATGCGTAATGTCACAGCCGCAACGGAAGGGGGGAGCGGGACGATGAGAAGGGTCGCTGCCAAGGCACTGCTCTGGCTTGACCGGCTGGAGAAGATCACGGTGGTCAGCCTCTGCGGCTCTATCGTCCTGCTGGTGTTCATGGGGGTGCTGTCGCGCTACCTGTTTCACTATTCGATCGCCTGGTCGGAGGAGCTCGCTCGCTTCATGTTTCTGTGGGGCGCGCTGTTTGGTGCAGCTTCAGCCTGCAAGACCGGGCAACATGGCGGTATCCCGCTGCTGGTCGACAAGTTCCCGCCCTGGCTGCAACGTGCCACCGAGGTCTTCGTCGGCATCTGCATGCTGACGTTCATCGGCTATCTCGCCTGGCAGGCCTACGGCACCACCATGCGCGCCATGGCGTCGGGGCAGTCGAGCATGACCACCGGCATACCGGTCTGGGTGATCAATTTCGGCATGTTCCTGTCGTTCTGCCTGGCGATTTTCCGCACCATTCAGGGATTCCTCATCGGGTCCTACCGTATCGACAAGCCAGTGGTGGAATAAGTTATGGCACTCCTCGCTAATCCGGCCGTGATCGGACTGCTGGTGTTCTTTGCCTTTCTGGCAATGAACGTACCGGTATTCGTCTCCATCGGCCTGGCCGGCCTCATGGCCTTCGTGGTATTCGAGATCGCGCCGCTGAGCGTGATTCCCTATGTTTTTTCCGGCTCGCTGGACTCCTTTCCTCTGCTGGCGACGCCGTTGTTTATCATTGCCGGCAACTTCATTACCCGCACAGGCATCGCCACCCGGCTGGTACGGCTGGCGGAGCTGATCCTGGGACCGGTGCCCGGTGGTCTGGCGCTGACCGTGCTGGTCACCGGTGCGGTGCTCGGTTCGATGTCCGGCTCCAATATCGCCACCGTGGCGGCGCTGAGTTTCCTGGTGCAACCGATGGTCGATCGCGGCTATGACCGCGGCTTCGCGGTCGCCGTCGTGGCGGCCGGCTGCACCTTCGGCGTGGTCATTCCGCCGAGCATCGGCTTCATCATCTACGGCGTCATAACCGAATCGTCCATTCCGAAGCTGTTCGCGGCCGGTATCGGCCCGGGCCTGACCATGCTGCTGCTGCTCGGTGGCTATACCCTCTATGTATCGAAAAAGCGCGGCTACAGGGGCGCCGATCTCGAGGAGCGCAACTGGGCGACGCTGTTCGCGGCCTTCAAGGATGCCTTCTGGGGACTGATGGCGCCGGTGATCATTCTCGGCGGCATCTACTCGGGCGTGTTCACGGCCACCGAAGCCGCGGCGGTGGCCGTGATCTACCTGTTCGTGATCGACCGGCTGGTCTACAAGCAGATCTCCTTCGCACAGCTGCCGGACGTGATCTTCGATTCCGGCCGGACCATCGGCGTTATCGTGCTGATCATCGCCACCTCGGCGGTCTACGGCTGGGTGATGCAGACCCAGGGGCTGGCGAGCATGCTGAACAGCTTCATCCTGGATCTCAGCGGCGGCAATGCCATTCTGATCCTGCTGTTCTTCAACATTGTGCTGCTGGTGGCCGGCGCCTTCCTCGAGCCGATCGCGGCGATGTACCTGCTGGTGCCGCTGTTCAAGCCCACCCTGGAGGCGATCGGTTTCGACCTGGTGCACTTCGGTGCGGTGCTGACCGTGAACCTGTCGATGGCGCACCTGACACCGCCGGTCGGCGTGGGCCTGTTCCTGGCCTCGCAGCTGGGCAAGGTGCCCTTTGCCACTGCGGCGCGCTTCGCGATCCCGTTCGTACTTTGCGAGATTGTCGCCATCCTGCTGGTGACCTACGTCAAGCCGATCGCGATGTTCCTGCCGTCGCTGCTCGGTTAGGACCATAATCCGGCATCGGCCGGATGCCCCGCGTACAAAAAAAGCCCCCGGTTTCCGCCGGGGGCTTTTTTGTGGCTCATCGACGCTAGCCGATTTTGCAGGCGGGGCGCGGCTTGTATGGTTTCTTTGACTGGTTCAGAAATGAACTTGTCAGGGTGGAGGGGCTGGCGCGGCTTCCGGCACTCGTGCACGGACTGTGGGAGACTCGGCCCCACCCTCACCATCAACGCCGATACGGAATCCATCGGCTGA
>JABXIM010000034.1 GCA_013373085.1 Oceanospirillaceae bacterium
ACGCCGACCGGCTTGCCGGACTGGATCAGCAGGGATTCGTCGTCCTCGAGACGCTGCAGCACCTCGATGATCTTGTCATAGCAGGGCCAGTTGCGCGCGGCGCGGCCGATACCACCATAGACCACCAGGTCTTCGGGACGCTCGGCGACATCCGGGTGCAGGTTGTTCATCAGCATGCGCATCGCGGCTTCGGTCAGCCAGCTCTTGCAGGTTTTCTCGGAGCCGGTCGGAGCCTTGATTACGCGGCTGGGATCGTGACGAATGTCGGTCATTGTTATAGGCCTCAGTTGACAATGGTATGGAACAGACGCGCCGCGACGCGAGCGGTCCAGTGATCGATATCGAAATTCGGGTTATATTCCGCGATATCCGCAAGTTTCAGTTTTCCGGTGCCGCGAACCGCCGCGATCAGCGGTTCCAGCACGTCCAGATTCACGCCTCTCGGCGCCGGCGCGCTGACGCCGGGCGCCACGCCCGCCGGCAACACGTCCAGGTCGATGGTCAGGTACAGCAGGTCGCAGTCAGCCATGAAGCCTTCGAGCTGCTTCAGGGTCTCGCCCAGCTGGTCGAGCCGCATGTCGATGTCTTTGCGATAGCTCACCGCGAGTTCGTCGGCGCGCCTGAACAGCGCCGCGGTATTCGACATCTCGCTGACGCCCAGACAGCAGTAGCGGAAGTCCCAGCCCTTCTCGGCGCAGCGTCGCGAGATCTGGTAAAACGGCGTGCCGCTGCTGCAGCCGTTGCTGTCCAGACGCAGGTCGAAATGGGCATCGAAGTTGACGATGCCGACGCGCGGCGCCTCGCCGCGCGCTTCAAGGTGTTGCGCCAGCCCCAGCCAGCTGCCGTAGGCGACCTCGTGGCCGCCTCCGAGCACCAGCGGGAAATGGCCGGCGTCGAGGCAGGCCGTTACCCGGTCCGCCAGCGCCTGGTGCGCCTGCTCGAGTTCGCCATCTGCGCAGACGACATTGCCGGCATCATAGGCGTGGCGTTGCGGCGACCATGGCAGGTTCGCCAGCGCACGTCGAATACGGTCCGGCGCCTGACGGGCACCGACCCGCCCCTTGTTGCGGCGCACGCCCTCGTCGGAACAGAACCCGACCAGCGCGACGCCTTCGCGCCCCTCGGCGCCTTTGCTTTCGGAAACAGGCACGATCACCTGATGCAGCCGTGTCGCCAGCGCCGCTTCTTCCTCGGCATCGAAGCGACCGGTCCAGACGGCGTTGAAATCGAAATCAGACATTGTGAATCTCCCCTGCCAGGATGCGCTGGCGGATCGGATTGACGCCGAACTGGTACGCCAATTCCGCCGGATGTTCGATATCCCAGAGCACCATATCGGCCTGCATGCCGGCACGCAGCTGGCCAATGGTGCCGTCCAGGCCCAGCGCCCGGGCACCATTGCGCGTCGCGCCGGCCAGCGCCTCTTCCGGCGTCAGCCGGAACAGCGTGCAGGCCATGTTCAACGCCAGCCGGATCGACGCCAGCGGCGACGAGCCCGGGTTCAGATCGGTGGCGACCGCCATTGGCACCCGGTGCTGGCGTAGCAGTTCGATTGGCGGGACCTTGGTATCGCGCAGGAAATAGAAAGCGCCCGGCAGCAGCGTCGCCACGGTACCGGCTTCGGCCATCGCCTCGATGCCGGCCTCGTCGAGCCACTCCAGGTGGTCGGCAGACCAGGCGCCATAGTGCGCCGCCAGCGCTGCGCCGTGCTGGTTTGACAGCTGTTCGACGTGGGCGCGGATACCGAGCCCGTATTCCTGCGCCGACTGGAAGACCCGCTCGCACTGGGCTGGCGAGAAAGCGATGGTTTCGCAGAAGACATCCACCGCGTCGGCCAGACCTTCGTCGGCCGCGGCCGGAATGATCTTGTTGCAGACCAGGTCAATGTAAGCATCTGCGTTACCTTCGAACTCCGGCGGCAGCGCGTGGGCCGCCAGCAGCGAGGTGGACACCCGCACCGGGTTGCGCTCGCCGAGCACGCGCGCGGCCCGCAACATCTTCAGCTCGTCATCGAGGCTGAGACCGTAGCCGGACTTGATCTCGACCGAGGTGACACCCTCTTTCATCAGTGCTTTGAGACGAGGCTCGGAAAGCCGAACCAGGTCCTCGACACTGGCGTTGCGGGTTGCACTCACAGTGGAGATGATACCGCCGCCGCTGCGGGCGATTTCCTCGTAGCTTGCGCCTTCAAGGCGCAGCTCGAACTCACGAGCGCGATTGCCGGCGAATACCAGATGGGTATGGGCGTCGACCAGGCCCGGTGTCAGCCAGCCGCCTTTGGCATCGATCACTTCGGCTGCTGGATCGACCTCGCCCAGCGAATCCATCGGTGCGATGGCGCGGATACGGCCATCGCGCACCGCCAGCGCCTGGCGCGTCAGGGCGCCATAGGCACGCCCCACGCCGGCGTCGAACGTCGCGAGATTGGCATTGATCCAGATTCGGTCACAGCGATCAAACACGGTTAAATCCTTGGCTCGATGACTTTGTATATACATATATATATCACAGAAATTTCAAAAATCAAAAGCTTTATTCTCGCCGCAGCGCTCATAACGCTGACTGGATCAGATTTACCGGACTTATGACCGCAGAGACAGCAGCCACAGCGCCTATGCAACGGCACAGGAATATGTATATACACATAGGAACTAAGGCTCTTAAGAGCTTCTTCCATGGAAATACCATCGCGCTCAGACGCGGTATCGCCAGGTCAGACCATGGGCACTTTGTGCGCCATAAAAAAACCGGAGGCGATTTCGCCTCCGGTTTTTTTAAGTCCATCGAAGATCAGGTTGGCCCTACCCGATCAGCCGCTCGGCATAGAAACCGAAAGGTGCCGACAGCAGGATCGTCAGCGCGACGCGCTGGTACCAGATGATCAGCATCTGGCGGATGGTGAGCGGGATCTCGGTCGAGAGGATGCAGGGGATCGACGCCGAGAAGAACAGGATCGACGAGATCGCCACCGAGCCCGCGACGAATTTCGCGGCAATGGCACCCTCCGCCATCAGCAGCGCAGGCAGGAACATTTCCGCGAGCCCCGTGGCCGAGGCCTTGGCCAGAGCCAACGCGTCCGGCAGCTGCGCCAGAGCGGTGAATGGATAGAACAGGTAGCCCATCCAGTCGAACAGCGGGGTGTACTTGGCCACCAGCAACCCAATGAGCCCGACCGACATAATCGACGGCAGGATACTCATCGCCATCAGCAGACCTTCGACGAAGTTGCGGCGGATGTTGACCAGCAAAGGCGCGGCATTTTCGTTGGCGGCCAGCCCCTCCAGCATCGCCTGCTTGAAGCGATGATGCTCGAGCACTTCCTGCTCCGGCGCAGCGGCCTGGTCATCCATGCGCGACAGCGGAAATATCCGCACCGTTATCGCCGTCACCACGAAGGTCACCAGCAGCGTCGACCAGAAGAACAGGTTCCAGATGTCCATCAGCCCCAGCGTCTTGGCGACGATGACCATGAACGTCGCCGAAACGGTGGAGAAGCCGGTGGCGATGATCGCCGCCTCCTTCGCCGAATACTGGCCCGATTTGTAGACCCGGTTGGTAATCAGCAGCCCGATCGAGTAGCTGCCGACAAAAGACGCTACAGCATCGATCGCCGATTTGCCCGGCGTCCTGAACAGCGGCCGCATCACCGGCTGGAACAGCACCCCGATCAGCTCGAGCAGGCCATAGCTGATCAGGAACGCCAGAAAGATCGCACCGATCGGCACGATCAACCCCACCGGAATCACCAATTTGTTGAACAGGAACGGCAGCATATCCTTTTCGAACAGCAGCGCCGGACCGAATTCGAAGAAGGCCATCAGCGAAACCGCCACACCGCCTAGCTTCAGCAGCGAAAACACCAGATGAGTCGGGTCCTTGCGCCAGTTGCCCCGGATAAACGGATAAAAGCCGCCGGCGATAATCACCAGGAGTGCGAAGATAGCTGCGCCTTGCGCCTGATTTCCGCGTATCCAGGAGACGATATGGTCCAGCGGTATGGTGGCCTTGCCACCGAGTTCCACCGGTACGAAGAAAAAGAAAATGCCGATAGAGCTGAACAGGATCAGCTTGATCAGCGAGAGCGAACTAAAAGACACCAGGCGAGCAGTCTCGTTGTTGTTCATCTATCTGCCTATCTTATTTTAGGGACTTTTCATCGAGGCCATCGGCACGGCAGCCCGTCAACAGCCTCTCCGGTTACAAGCCCCAGCCCTCTATCAAATACACAGGCAGTAAAGGACGAGCCTCGCCACCTGCAAACCCCGTCGGGCCGTGACCACCCTGGGTAACGGGTGGCACTGGGTGCCCGGCTTTCGCCTCCTGCGAGAAAGACGCAAACCGCACGCTCCGGATGGGCGTGGTCCGGTTTTGCCGGTCCATTTAGCTATATATGTATATACATTTAACGACGTCATGTAAACAAATAGATAGCGAAAAATGGCGAGAATCGACCGGGACCTCATTGCCGCCGGATCGTTGAGGTGGCCGGCATGAGTATATACAATAACGGCACACCAACAGTCCGGGGAACGGAGTGAGCAGCAAGCCGCGTTATCAGCAGATCAAGAGCTTCATCCTCGACGGGATCAAGCAGCAGACTTACCGCCCCGGCAGCAAGATTCCGACCGAGACCGAATTGGCGCAGCAATTCGAGGTCAGTCGCATGACGGTGAACAAGGCAATCCGCGACCTGGTACAGGACAATCTACTGGTACGCTACCCGGGCCTTGGGACCTTTGTCTCCGACACCAAGGCGGAATCGCCACTGGCGGATATCAAGAACATCGCCGACGAAGTCCGCCAGCGCGGACACCAGTACAGCAATCGCCTTGTCAGTCTGAAGGAAACGGCGGCCAGCGAGACCGTGGCCATGCAAATGGGCGTACCGATGGGAACGCCGGTATACCGGTCAGTGATCGTGCACCAGGAAAACGGCCTGCCGATACAGCTCGAGAACCGTTATGTGATCGCCTCGGCGGTCCCCGGCTATCTCGAACAGGACTTCGCCGAGCACACGCCCAACGAATACCTGGTGAAGATGTGTCCGATTTCCAGCATCGAGCATATCGTCGAAGCGGTTCTGCCGAGCGACAAGGCGCAGGAACTGCTCGATATCGATGCCAACACACCTTGTATCCAGGTCAACCGTCGCACCTGGTCCGACGGGCGCCTGATCAGTTTTGCAACCCTGACCCATCCCGGCACGCGCTACAAGCTGCGCTCCATCACCAAGGTCGGCAGTATCTGAGACCCGGCTCGAAAGCAGGCCGGCACAGGGGACATAATCCCTACTGGATAAATGAAAGCCTCCGGCACCCCGGAACACGGCCTTTGGCTCGGGTTCTGAGGTACCGGAGGCTTTTGTCGTGACTACCTTTCGGTGTCAGCGGGAATCGGCGCCGCTTTAGCTGCCGGTTTTGAACGGGTCGACATTTTCCGGCGCGGGCTGCTGGAACGTATTGCCATTCACATCGACCGGCTCCATCGGTGCGACATAGACGTCCGGTGCAGGCTGAGTCGGCTCGAATACCGGTTCCATCGGTGCGGCATTGGTTTCCGGTGCAGGCTGCGTCGGCTCGAATACCGGTTCGACGGGGGCGGCATTCATATCCGGCTGCGGCATCACATCCTGTGCCGGTGCTTCAACCGGCGCGGACTCGGTAACGGCAGTCAGCGTCGGGATGGCTTCAGCCGCCGGTTCAGCAACCGGTGCCTGAACGGCTGCTTCCATGGCCTTGTCGCCTGCGGCCGATTTCGGCTCGGCAGCGGGCGTGGACTCGGCTACAGCAGTTTTGGGCTTCGCGTTAGCGGCCTTGGTCTTCTCGGTCGTGGCTTTGGTGCTCTTGCGGCGGGTTTTCGTCGCAGCCGCCTTTTTCGCCGGAGCTTTCGTTGCTTCGGCTTTAGCTTCGACCTTTGCTTCCGCTTTAGCTTCGACCTCCGGCTCGGCGACAGCAGCACCGGACTCCGACGACACTGTACTCAGGTATGACGGTACCTGAATGGTTTCGGATGCCAACAGCGAACTCAGGGTGCCGATGCAACCGGAAACGCTCTTGTGGGTCAACTGGGTCATGCCCAGCAGGCTATCCTGCGCCACCTGGCTGCAGGCCTGAACATAGTCAGCCTGTGCGGTCAGCAGATCGCCCGGGCTTTTGATTCCACCCAGCGCCTTACCGAAGCGCTTGCCAGCTTCCTGCAGTCGGGCCGCAGAGTCCTGCGCTGAGGTTCCCAGGGACTTGAATAGAGACACACCTTCCTGTGCATTAAGACAGGCGGCTTCTGCCACCTCTTTGCCTGCTAACATATCGCTCTCCTATCTCGGCAATGCGCAAAAAATGCTGCACTGCAAAAAGTACTCTTTTGCCGCCTGCACTTCAATAGCGGGAAACAGGGAGAGCGTGCAAACAGGGCTGCCGGGGAAACAGGCGCGTGTTGCGATTTCAGGAGATAGCTATAGGCCGGCGGGAGCTGTTCCGCCACGGTGCTCGAACCGTCAAACCGGAGCCGAGGCAGTCCTGCCGCCGATAACGGCGGATGGCGCAGAGGTTCCGGTCAGCGGAACAAAATCAGACCGAACGAGATAAGAATTGCGCCGTGAAAGAGCTTTTCGAGGAGTTCGGGATCCAGCTGAAGTTGGGGTTGTGGGTGTTCCATTTGGCGTGACTGTCCTGCCAGCTTATTAAGTGATCGTTTCGGGGAAGAAGAAGCACTTTTCCGGCCGGCTGAGTGTGCCGAGTGGGGGAAAAATGCGTCACGTGTTCAGGGCTGCAATTCTAGTGGATTGGTGCACTGCGTCAACACGACTTACAATTGTATTTTTCATCTATCTAGATACTTTAACTCACCCTCCTTGACAGCATTACAAGCCATTTATCCCTTATATTTTGGGCACTTCACGGAAACGAAGCCGGTAGCACCCGGGCATGCCAAAAAAGCCATTGATGAGCTAAATCTTAAGAAAATTTCCCCATTTCGACTGGCTGGAACAGTGTTGCGAATGGCACGAAAACGCCCAGTTAGCCACTACCTGCCGCATCCCCCGTCCACTTCGCTTCCACCATGACTTCACCCGAAACCGGCAGTGCGGACTCTGATAAAGTATCGACGACGGCGCGACACGCGACCGCCCGATTCGTGAAACTGGGCTCTACCCTGACCCAGGACAGGTCGTTAACGGCGATTCAGAACACACAATGCATATGCATCGCATTCTCATATTACAAATAGGACTTACTCGCATCTGCCGGGGAAGGTACAATATCGAGCACATGCTCAATGTAACCGTGTCGCGCGAGTAGTAACCGCAATGTTTTTCGACCTTCATCGTCTTCGAGCCTTTGGCACCCGCCCCTGTTTACTCGACACCCGGGGCCGGACGCTCAATTATGCAGAACTCGCCGACCAGGCGGCCGGTTTCGGCGAAAAGCTGGGGCCGCTGAAACGCCGGGGGCTCGTCGCCATCGAAGCCGCTTCCGAGATCGAGGCGATTGTCGCCTACATCGGTACCCTGGCGGCCGGACACGCGGTCATGCCGCTACCGGCCGGGGATGAGGGTACCGCAAGCAAGCTTCAGCAACGCTTCCGCCCCTCCGCCAGTTTCCGCCGCATCGACGGCCACTGGCAGCTGCTGCAACACGAAAGCCCAACGGCACGACTGCATCCGGAACTCGCACTGCTGCTGCAGACGTCCGGCAGCACGGGCCAGGGACGTGGCGTACGCCTGGCGGCATCAGCGCTGGACGCCAATGCCGAGTCGATCTGCGATTACCTTGGCATTACCAGCGCAGACCGCGCCGCGCTGATCCTGCCGTTGCACTATTCCTACGGCCTTTCGGTACTCCATTCCCATCTGCGCGCCGGCGCCAGCATCTGGCTCCATCCGGACTCCGTACTCGAGCCCGGCTTCGCTAACGCGTTAAACGCCAGCGGCGCCACCAGTCTCGCCGGCGTGCCGCACCACTTCAACCTGCTGGAAAGCGCAGGACTGACGCAGGCGCTGCCGGATAACCTGCGCTTCCTGACAGTTGCGGGCGGCGCCATGGAGCCGCCCCGGGTACGCGACTGGGCGGCGCTCATGGAACGCCGTAACGGCCGTTTCGTCGTGATGTACGGCCAGACCGAAGCGACGGCGCGCATCGCCTGGCTGCCACCGGAACTTGCGCAGCACAAACCCGATGCCATCGGGATTGCCATTCCCGGCGGGAAACTGGCACTGCGGGACGACCGCGGCGCTGACATCACCGCACCCGAGGGCGAAGGCGAACTGGTCTACCGCGGCCCGAACGTCATGATGGGTTACGCCGATGACCACGACGACCTGGTACGCGGCCCCGAGCTCGATGCACTTGCGACCGGAGACCTGGCTCGGCGCGACCCGGACGGCATTTACCGCATCACCGGCCGGCTGTCGCGGATGTCCAAGATCGCCGGTATCCGCATCGGCCACGATGCCCTGGAGCGCGCCCTCGCCGACGCCGGCCGCGAGATAGCGGTCTGGGGAGACGACCGGCGTATCGGCATCGCACTGGCCGACGCCACGTCGGACGCCGCCGAGATCGGCGAACGGGCGGCAGCGCTGACCGGGGTCGGCGCGCAGCATTTCGATGTCCGCCGTCTCGAGAGCCTGCCGAGACGCGCTAACGGCAAGATCGATTATCCGGCGCTGAAGGCGCAGTCGAGCCCCAAGCCGCGCAGCGAAAGCGTGCTGGCCGCCTACCGCGCCACCTTCGCCCATCGCAGGGTACGCCCCAGCGACTCTTTCACCCGTCTGGGCGGCGACTCGCTCTGTCATGTCGAGCTGACCCTGGCGCTGGAGGAACGGCTTGGTGGCGTACCCACGGGCTGGGAACAGATGTCGATCGCCGAACTTGAAGACGCACGGCCGGCCCGCGGCCACAGCCTGCCAACCGAACTGGTGGCCCGGGTACTGGCGATCATGGCGGTAGTCGTCACGCACCAGACGCTCTGGCCGGTTTACGGCGGCGCCGCGGCCATGGTGATACTGATGGGCATGAGCGTCGCCGCCTATCGCTGGGACGCCCTTGCAGGCGGTGATCTGCGTGGCTATTTCACGCCCATGCTCGGCGTTCTGCTGCCTTATTACGCGGTACTGGCGGGGTTCTCGCTGGCCTGGGGCGAGGTGCCCTGGGTTTCGGCGCTGCTAATCGGCAACTTTGCCATCACCACGCCCGAAACGCACCAGATGCTGCCCTACCTCTACTGGTTCGTCGAGGCCTATGTGCAGATATCGCTGCTGATCGCGATTCCGTTCCTGATCCCTTCGCTGCGGCGCTGGCTGGCGCAGCACGGCGGCCGGCGTCTGACCTTTGGACTCGGGCTGCTGGGGGTGGCGGTTGCGCTGCGGCTCACCATTCCCGAACTGTGGCCAATGAAGGGGCGGGCCCTGTTCACGGTGCCCTGGGTGCTTTACCTGTTCGCGCTGGGCTGGTGCATTACCACAGCGGTCACGACGCGCAAACGGACCCTCGTGTTCGCCCTCGCCTGCATGATCATGCCGCTGGCCGCGTACATGGGCGGCAACTGGCACGGCAGCTGGATCAAGTACATGAGCCTGCTGGCGGTGGTTGCGCTGCTGTGTTTCGTGCCGGCCATCCGCGTGCCCCGGTTCGCGATCCGGCCACTGATGCGCCTGGCGCAGGCCGCCTTCCCGATCTACCTGCTGCACCGGCTGGTGCCGGAGGTCCTGATGCCCATGGTCGGGCTGGAGGGCCGCGGGCCCATGGTCAATGCCCTGGCAATCGCCGGCGGGATCGGGCTTGGGCTGCTGGCCGCAACCGCCCAGCGCAGACTGATGTCGCAGCGTTCCGAGCGCAAAGTCAGCCAGGGCGGTGCCCTCGCCAGCGTATCCGGCTGACCGGCCCATTCAGCAATGTGGTCGTCGCCCTGCGCGGGCAACCTGCTCAGTGCGGCTATGAATGACAGCGCACGCTGTCGGTGCGGGCCAGCCGGCGCAGGCGCCGCGACAGGGTGTCGACCAGCATGTTGAGCAACGCCGTGACCAGAATCAGCAGGAAGGCGCGGTCGTAGCGGATTTCCTCGAACGCCGAATCGATATAGAAACCGAGGGTGGCGATTCCGAGGATGCCCATGATGGCGCTCTCGCGCAGAATCACTTCCCAGCGATAGAACAGCAGCGCCAGCATCGCCGGGAAGCGGCGCGGCGTCTCGATATAGGCGTAACGTTTTAGCCCCTTGGGATCGTCCGGGCGTGCCGTCGGCGCGCCGGATTCGGCGTCACTGGCATTGGCTACCAGAAAGGCGATCAGCCCGCCGTTGTGCAGCGCCAGTGCCAGCACCGCCGGCAGCCCCGACGGACCGAACAGCAGCAGGAATACGTAGGCCAGCACCATCTCCGGCGTCGAACGCAGTACCAGCAACAGAAAACGGCCGGGCCAGCGCATCGCCGGCCCCGCCAGCGCACGACTGGCGAACGGATAGGTCGCGAGGATCACGACACCGCTCAGGACCAGCGCAATCTGTGTCAGCAGCACCGTTTGCAGCAGCCCCGGCCAGACCTGCTGGCTGAACATCATGCGATACCACTCCAGCAGCCCGCTCCAGTCGCCCCGATGCAACGCTGTCGGCCAGATATCCTCGCTGATGAAGCGCCACAGGTATCCGCCATTGCTGAAGCCGACTGTTTCGGGTAGCAGCCAGACCGCCGCTGCCAGGTAGAGTGGCAGCAACCAGGGCCGCAACCAGAAACGAATGCTTGCGATCAACAGCAGAAAGGCCCAGAACATGGCGCCGGCTTCGCTGTACTGGCCCTGCTTGAATGCGGTCTCGAGGTGAAACCCCAGCGTCGGCAGGCCGATGAAGCCGAGAATCGCACTCGAGCGCAGCGCGCACTCGAAGCGGTAGCGGGTATAGCTGACCAGCGCCGGCCAGGCCTGCGGGATGAGGGTGTACAGGTGACGCTTGAGCGGCCCCGCCGCGAGCGGAAGCGCCTGCGCGGGCTCCGGCGCCTGCTGCTCGAAAATTTCGGCGAACACCTTGGCGAAGACGCCACTGAAAGGCACCAGGATCGCCAGTATGCCGGTGCTGGCACTGAGCCCATAGAGCTGCATGAAAATCAGCCCCCAGAACAGCTCGTGCACCGAACGCAGCGCCGCGCACAACAGCCGTACCGGCAGGAAACGAAACGCCATCGCCAACCCCAGCCCCAGCGGGGCCGCCAGTGCGACCGCCAGCAGCGCGAAGGCGATGGTCTGGCCTACCGCCCGCAGCAGCTGCGGCAGATCGCGCCAGTCCGGTTGCGCCAGGCCCAGCCCGATACGCGAGAGCTCCTGCCAGGGGTCGACCCGGTAGAGCTGGATATCGGCGCCCAGGAGCGATAACAGCGCGACGGCGATCAGCAGCAGGCAGACGCCATTGAGCGTGCGTGCACTGGAGCGCCGCCTGGAATAGAACGCGGCCAGCACGGTCATGAGGTGCGAATCACCCAGCCCTCGTTTTCAGGCGCCGGCGGTCCGGACAGCGGCGATCCGTCCTGCTGGTAAAAATCGTCCAGCGCTTCGTCGCTCAGTTCGCTCGCCGGACAGTCACAACAGATACGCCCGTCACGCAGCACCACGATACGGTCGAAGTGGTTCAGCGCGAGCTGCCGGTTGTGCAGGCTGACGATGGCGGACTCGTGCCGCTCGAGCAACTGCCTCAACAAGGCTTCAGCCTGTAGCGGATCCACCGAAGACACCGGCTCGTCGCCAAGGAACACCGGCTGGCGACGATAGAGCGCGCGGCCGATGGCGACCCGCTGCCGCTGGCCGCCGGACAGCCGGTCCACCGACTGCCACAGCTTGTCCTGCAGCCCCAGCAGCCGGGCGATGTCCTCGATCGCCCGGCGATGGGACGGCAGCGGCCGCACCAGGTTCCACAGTGCCGGCAGGTTACCGACCCTGTCCAGCGCACCGATGAAGATGTTCTGGTAGACCGACAGCAGATCCACCAGCCCCCCGCCCTGCGGCTGCAGAGCGCTGATACCGGGCTGCTGCCCATACAACAGGTTGATCAGCGTCGACTTACCGGCGCCTGACGGGCCGAGCAGCGCGACCTTTTCGCCGCGCCGGACCTCCAGGCTGATATCGTCCAGCACCCGGTTCCGGCCATAACTCAGCGACTGGTTCGCCAGCCGGAACAGCGTCGCGCCGCTCAGCGCATTAGTCATCCAGCAACCCGATTGCCCGGGCGGTGTCTTCGATCGGCCCGTAGTCGTCGTTGGCCGCGGGCACGAAGCTCTGGCGCGGGAAACTCGCAAGCAGCTCCGGATCCTTGAGGTTCAGCAGCGCCTCGCGAACCCGCGCCTTGAAGCCCTCGCCGAAGCGGGCGTCGACGTCGCCGCGTACGGTCCACTGGTAGTCCGGGTAGGTCGGCGTAGTCCAGATCACCCGGACCTTGTCCGCATCGATCTTGCCCTGCTCGAGCTCGCTCTCCCAGACCGCGAAATTGACGGCGCCGACCTGGTACGCGCCGGCCTGCACCTGTGCGATCGTGCGGCTGTGATCGCCGGAGAAGCCGACGCGGGAGAAAATCTCCTCGGGCGCGGCACCGAACTGCTCACGCAGATAAAACTCCGGCATCAGGCGACCCGATGTCGAGCCCTTGGAGCCGAAGGTGAAGGTCTTGCCGCGCAGAGCATCGGTCAGCGTCTCGCCGGGTTCGATCCCGGTACTGGCGTGGGCGATGAAATAGCTCTTGAAGAACTGATCCTCATAACCCTGCGCCAACGCCTCCGACCCCGGCACCAGGCGCCGCGCCTGCACGCCGGAAAGACCGCCGAACCAGGCCAGCTGCACCTGGTTGTTGCGGAACGCCGTGATCGCGGCGGCGTAGGACTTGACCGGGATGTACTGAACCTCGATGTCCAGCTGGGCGCTCAGGTAATCGGCCACTTTGCCGAACCGCTCCTGCAGACGCGATTCGTCCTCATCCGGTATGGCGGTGAATACGAAGGTCTCGGCCTGGGCCAGTGTGGGCAACAGTAGCGCCAGGGCCAGTAAACGGCGAAATATCGACATCGGAGCTCCTTGTCCATTCAGTCGGCAGTTGAGGTCAGGTATTCAAGTACCGCGGTGCGATCGCCGCGGAAAACTATGCGATCAGCCCGCTTTGCGAGCTGATAGTCGTACATCGGGTCGTAGTAATCCACCAGCAGATGGCGTATCCAGTCCCGGTGGAGGCCCGGCTCGCCCTCGCTGTGGGCAGCGAGCGCCTGCGCCAGCTGCTCGGCGATTTCGCGATAACGCACCCCGCCCAGGCGCTTGCGCACCCGGTACAGCGACTGGGTCAGGTCATCGGCGAAGGCTTCGAACCCGGCGCCTTCTCCCAGCTCATGCCGCCACTCCGCCAGCTTCTGCAGAATATAATTGCGGTAACTGTGTTCAACACGCTCCTCGAGCGAAACCTCCAGCACCACGATCGGACTGCGCTCCATCGCCTGCTGGAATACCGGCGGCAGCGAGCAGCGCCCGACCAGGCGTCCCTCGTCCTCCAGCAGTATCGGCTGAACACCAGGCAACCTGGACCGGTGTTCGGCCTTGAGCAAGGCAACCGCCAGCGCATTTTCGAAGCTGAGCTGGGTCGGCTGGCCGCCGGGCCGACGACCGAAGCTGGAGCCACGATGGTGTGCCAGAGCCTCGAGATCCACCGCCTGCGGCAACGCCTCGATCAACGCCGTCTTGTTGCAGCCGGTACGCCCGCCCAGCAGCTGCATCGGGCGCTCGGCGCATATACGCTCGAATTCATCGATCAGAAAACGGCGCATCGCCTTGTAGCCGCCGCCGATGCGCGGATAATCACATCCCGCCTCGTGCATCCACTGCTGGCAGATCTGGCTACGAAGGCCGCCGCGCCAGCAATACAGATAACCCTCTGGGTGGCGCTGCGCGAATTCGACCCAGGCCGCGACGCGTTCGTCCTTCACCGCTCCGCCGACGAGCCGGTGACCCAGCTCGATCGCCGCCTGCTGCCCCTGACGTTTGTAACAGGTGCCGACCTGCGCCCGTTCGTCATCGGTCATCAAGGGCAGGCTTACACTGCTGGGAAAGGCGCCCTTTTCGAACTCCACCGGCGCCCGGGTGTCGATCAGCGGAACATCGTCGAGAAAGATCGACAGGAAGTCCTGGGCATCGGCCTGTCTCACCATGCCAGGTCACCCTTTACCTGGACCCGATGTTCGCCGCTCTGCGGGCGCAACTCGCCGATGCAGCCGTGCTCGACGCCCTGCTCGGCCAGCAACTGCTCCAGCGTGCCGGCCTGTTCGGTTGCAACGGTGATCAGCAGACCACCGCTGGTTTGCGGATCGCACAGCAGTTGCTGCAGCGGCAGCGCCATCGGCGCCAGCTTGTGTCCGTAGCTGTCCAGGTTGCGGCCGGTCCCTCCCGGAACACAGCCCGCGGCCAGGTATTCGAGCGCCTGCGGGATCACCGGCACGGCGGCGGCATCCAGCAGGGCGCTGACACCACTGCCCTCGCAGACTTCGAGCAGGTGCCCCATGAGGCCGAAACCGGTCACGTCGGTGATTGCACTCACGCCTTCGAGCGCCGAGACCAGCGCGCCGACGCCGTTCAGCTGGCACATGATGTCGCGCGCCAGGTGGCTGTGTTCCGCCTTCAGTTTTTTCTGTTTCTGGGCCGTGGTCAGGATGCCGATACCCAGCGGCTTGGTCAGGTAAAGCCGGTCTCCGGCACGGGCGCGATCGTTCTGTTTCAGCTGCTCGCGGGTGGTCAGCCCGGTCACCGCCAGACCGAAAATGGGCTCCGGCGCATCGATGCTGTGGCCGCCGGCCAGCGGGATACCGGCATCGGCACAGGCGCGACGCCCGCCGTCGACCACCTGCTGCGCCACCTCCGGCGGCAGCACGTTGACCGGCCAGCCAAGGATGGCAATCGCCATCAGCGGTTTGCCGCCCATCGCATAGATATCGCTGATGGCATTGGTCGCGGCGATACGACCGAAATCGAAGGGGTCATCGACGATCGGCATGAAAAAGTCGGTGGTGCTCAGCACAACCTGCCCGTTGCCCAGATCGTATGCGGCTGCATCGTCCTTGCTGCTGTTGCCGACCAGTAACTGGGGCGAATCCGGCAGCTGCAACTGCGACACCAGGATCTGATCCAGCACCTTGGGTGAAATCTTGCAACCACAGCCGGCGCCATGACTGTATTCGGTCAGGCGTACAGTGGATTCGGACATGCCTTGAACTCCGCGTTGAAACAAGGGGGTGAATGATACGAACAACACGGGGATTTGTCAGTTGCAGCAACGTAATTCGGGAAACGGCGCCGCACTGACGCAGTGACTGTGCCCTTTAACGCTTCCTCGAAAAGAATCCGCGCAGAACCGATACGGGTGCAACGCCGACTATTGCTACCCGGCCGGCAGCTGGCTGATGTCCATGTACATCAGTTCCCAGACGGATTGAAGGAAAAGCCCAGCCGGGTGACGAAGTCGACCGAACGATCGAGGTCCTTCACCGGCTGGTTGACATAGATCTGACGTCCCGATTGTCAATGCGCCGTCAGGCTTGACGAACCTTTTTGATCGAGGGCCGGTCGCCGACACGCTCCATGAACGCGACCAGGTTAAGATAGCGGTTGATGTTGATCTCCAGCATCGGGCACCAGCCCAGCACCACGAACAGATAGGCGTCAGCCACGCTGAAGCGCTCGCCGACCAGGTAGTCCGCCTCCTGCAGCACCTGGTCTAAGTAGCTCGCCCGGGTTGCGAAGCGGTCGAGCAACAGCGCCCTCGCCTCCTCCGGCCAGCGCGGATCGAAGAAAGCGCCGAGCGCAGGATGCAGCTCCGTGCCGATAAAACTCAGCGCCTCCTGCAGGCGAACACGGGCAAAGGTGTCACAGGGCGGGGCAAGTCCCGCCGACGGCTTGAAATCGGCGATGAACTGCAGAATGGCCGCATTCTCGGTCAGCACCTGGCCATTATCGAGCTCCAGCACAGGCACGGCGTTCTTTGGGTTCAGATCCTTAAGAAAACGTCCGTCGGGCAAGCGTCGATCACCGCGCAAATCCACCTTGACGAGATCGAACGGAATATCCTCCTCGATCAGGCAAATATGTGCAGCGCTCGATCCGGTACCGGGGGCGGAATACAGTTTCATATACAGTTCTCCTTTTGGCCCCGGGAGGGCCAGCTTGCAGAAAACCATAGTTCGCTGCTGCCGATACCGCCAGCAGACGTCACGCCGGGAACGTCAACAGCCCCTAGACTGTTAACAGAGCCCCTTTGAGGACCACCCCGATGACCGCTCAGTTCCCGGCCCGTCTGCGCTGGCGGCGGGCAAGCCTGACCCCGTGCCCGTACCTGATGGTGATGCTTGCCGCTGGCTGCAGCGTTATGCCACAGAACAGTGACAGCCGCTGCGCGGCCGCATTCGAGCAGTCCGACCAGCAGATCGCCCGCGCCGGCGCCCGAGATCCGGGTCCCACGTCCATCCCGGATTTTCGCTACCTGCGCACCGATCGATTTCTGGCCTCCTTCCGCGACGAGGTCGACCAGGCCCCAGAGACCGAAGCCTGGGTACGCCGCCTCGCCGATCTGGACCGCCAGACCCGGCACCTGGAGCTGCGCAACGCCGGGCTGCAGAGCCAGCAGTACAACCTCGACGCTTGCCGCCAGGCTCTCGTCGGCGAGTTGCTGGGTTCGAAAGAGCAACTGGCGCGGTTAAGGCACCAGGTACGGGTGGCGGATGACTACGTGCCGGCCTGGCAAATCCTGGGACTGGCACCACTCACCGCACTGCCCGTTTCGGCGGGCATCACCCGCTGGCACCGGGAAACCAGGGCGGCGTTCGCCACCGCATCGGCGGCAATGCCGGCCAGTATACCTGTGTCACGGTGGTACAGCGGCAACCCCGCGAGCCCGAATCGAACGCCGCTGCCGCTCGATGCCCTCGGTATCCCCGCCGTCGATACCAACGCGCTGGACGCGCTGTTCGACCGTCATGCGCCGGTGTGGGAAATCGAGCAGGACGACGAGAACGATCGCATCGGCACCGCGATCTGGCGCGGACAGGCGCAGATCGACCCCGACGCTGCCACCGAATACCGACGCCTGTCGTTTACCCGGTTCGGCGGCGAAACACTGATGCAGCTCAATTACATCATCTGGTTTCGCAGCCGCCCCGGGGACGATATCTATGCCGGCAATATCGATGGCCTGACATGGCGCGTAACGCTGGGATCGAACGGCGCTCCGCTGCTGTATGACAGTATCCACAATTGTGGCTGTTATCATCTTTTCTTTCCGACGGACCAGCTACGCCAGCGATCAGGCCTGGACCCGGGCGAACCGCCACTGGTGCTGCGGTCGCCGCCAGGCGAAGGACGCCTGACCGTGCGTATCGACAGCGGCCGTCACTTTGTCCGCGGGCTTTACCGGGATAGTGGCAACCTGCACCACCTGAGGCTGGCTACGGCCAATTATGACCGGCTGCGCAGCCTGCCGGGGGGAATATCCGGGCCACAGAGTTTTTTCGGCAAGCACGGCATCGTTGCCGGCAGCGAACGGCCGGAGCGCTTTTTACTCTGGCCAATGGGCATCCGGTCACCAGGCGCGATGCGCCAGTGGGGTCATCACGCCACAGCCTTTGTCGGCCGACGTCATTTCGACGACCCCTTTCTGTTGCAACGCCTTTTCGCAGAGGTCAAGAAATGAAACACAGCGGCCTTTATCTAATAGCCCTTCTGCTGGCCGGCCCCGCGTCGGGAGCGGATGCTGTGGCGGTCGGTCTTTTTTCCCAGGGAAATCTTGACGGCTGGCAAACCGAAAAATTCGACGGCGTCACCCAATACAGGCTCACAGAAGATAACGGTATAAAATATTTGCTCGCAGTCAGCCGGGACGCAGCATCCGGACTGTACCGTGAAATGGAGGTCGATCTCGAGCGCACGCCGATTCTGCAGTGGTCCTGGAAGGTCGAGAACCGGATCGACAGCCCCGACGAGCATAGCAAGGCCGGTGACGACTATCCGGCAAGGATCTATGTCGTTTTCTCGGGCGGCCTCGCCTTCTGGCGCACGCGCGCCATCAACTATGTCTGGTCGAGTACCCAGGAGGCAGGCAGCACCTGGCCCAACGCCTACACGGCCAACGCCCGCATGATCGCGGTACGGGGCGTCGACGCGCCGCTGCATACCTGGCTCAGCGAAAGCCGCGACGTGCGCGCCGATTACCGTCGCCTGTTCGGAGAGCCCCCGGGAGTCGTCGCAGCGATAGCACTGATGACCGACACCGACAACACCGGTCAGGAGGCACGCGCCTGGTACGGCGATAT
The DNA here is from genome assembly GCA_013373085.1 of Oceanospirillaceae bacterium. Lineage (GTDB taxonomy): Bacteria > Pseudomonadota > Gammaproteobacteria > Pseudomonadales > Balneatricaceae > Marinobacterium_A. The sequence continues at coordinate 18,308 of JABXIM010000034.1, forward strand.
CAGGTTCGTCAGCGCGAAGTAGGTAATCTGTACCCTTTACGAAGACGAACCGGACGAGAGCTGTTTCTCCATCGTGAAGTTCACCAGGCCGTGACCATGGCGACGGATCTCGTTGCGACAAAGCACGCGAAAACCGCGGTGCTCGAAAAACGGCCGAGCAATCTTCGACGCTTCGACATAGAGCCGCGCGAGACCGGCCGACTGCGCCTGTGCCTCCACTCGCTCATACAGCAGCCCGGCTACCCCCTGACGCTGACAGTCGGGATCAACGTAAAGGCAGTCGATATGGCCGCCCGGCTCGAGTTCGACGAAGCCCACCAACCGACCGTGATCCATTGCAATCCAGGGCTGCCGGATGGCAAGACGCTGCTCCCAGAAGGCATAATCCGGCGGCGTCGGCGCCCAGGCCTCCTGCTGCGCCAGGGTATAGATCCGCGGATCGATCGCATGCACCGCGCGATGAAAGAGGTCGGCCACATCCCGTGCCCGCTCCGGTTGATAGGTCGTGATTTCCATACAACGTCCGATTCAGTTGATGATGCCGAGCCCGAGGCTCAGCGCCAGCAGATAATAAATCCGGGGCAACCATTGGTAAAAAGCCTCCAGGTACAGATCGAGCAGTTCCGCTTCGAGCCCCAGTTGATGATCGATAGCAGCCGCCAGGCTGCCAGCCGCTTCCGCCGACATCAGGCTCGACCGATGCGACGGTTCAAGCAGCAGCCCCTGCATCCCGAGCGTCTCGACCAGTGGTGCCCCGTGGCCAAGTTTGTGCCGTGCGGCCGTCACCCTCTGGCGGTAACTCTTCGCCACCAGCAAGTCAGACGCCGTCGTGATCGCGTCCGTGGCCGCGTTGCCTGCTTCCAGCGGCCAGTACAACTGCCGCAAAAATTGCTGGTCGTAAAACCGGCGGTAGACCGCCAGCCTGCGCATGCCCAGCCGCCAGCCCCAGGAGAGCCAGAAACAGCTGTCCCGCTGTAGCAGTCGGAGTAACAGCGCCATCAGCACCCAGCCCCCCGCGACCGGTAGCACCGCGCCCGCCAAAGCCGCCACGACTGGCTGACCCCGCCAGTAATGCTCCAGGCCGAAACCGCACAGTGCCGCTATCGCCAGCAACCCGACCGGTAACCACAGCTGGGCCTTGAGACGCGACAGACGCCGCCGCTGCTTCTCCGACTCCACCGCGATGGCGCGCAGCGCCTCCGGCAATCGTCCCGCAGGCTCAGCAGCCTCAAGCAACAACAGCGCCCGGCGGCCATACAGGTTAAGCCCACGGAGTGACCCGGACAGCGAGCGCCCCTGGTTCAGGCGCCGGGCCAGGGTTGCAAGGCACCATCCATGTTCCGGGTATTGCTGCCGCAACACCTCAACGGACTGCGACGGCGACAGACCGGCCCCGATCAACGCCGCCAGGCTGCGGCTGTGCTCCGCCCCCCAATCCTGCGCGGAACGGGCGGCGGCTTGTCTGGCAACTCCGGCGACCATCTAAACCTTCCGGCAACAAATGTATGCGCAGTATATGCTCAGGATCAGCCAGAACGCACTTGGCGGTGCAGTCGTCAGCGCCCTGGTCCATACTGGATGCTCAGGTTCAGAAGTCTCAGGACAGAAGGAAGATGCCGATGAGAAAATACCTGCTGATCGCCAGCCTGCTGACGCTCCCCACCCTGGCCGATGCCTCCAATATTCTGTTTCTCGGCAATTCGATTTTCGCCGACCTCAGCGAAGCCGATACCCAGGCGATCAAAGCAAGCGTGAGGCAGGCACTGGACGCATCGCCCGACCAGAGCCGTACCGTCTGGAGCAACGAGAAAGGCGATATCAAGGTTGCCGTCACACCCAAAGTCAGCTACGAAATCGACGGACAGCCCTGCCGGCGGACGGAACTGCGCATGGCCGGCGAGCGCCGTGCCAATGAGCGCTACCTGTTCGAGCTCTGCAAGACCGACGAAGGCTGGGCATTTTCGCCATCGCCGATCAACAGTTTCACCGACCAGGACAGGGAAATCTTCAGCGCGCATCTGCAGGAAACCCTGGAATCGGGCGTCGACGGCATACCCTCCTCCTGGGTAAATCCGAAAACCGGCAACTCCGCGGTTGTGGTACCGGTGCGCACTGTGCCCGCCGCCGGCCAACAGTGTCGCGAAGCCGCCATCACCCTGATGGACAAGCGGCAGCGCACCGCCGATGGGCGTTACACTTTTTGTCGGGGGGATGACGGCAGCTGGGCCCGACAAAACCAATAGCAGGCTGTTAAAAACCGCAGGTAATTGGAAAGCCGGTTAGGGCGAGTCGTTTCCGATCCGCCCAACGACCTCCAGGCCGCCCTCCGGCAGACGCCGCATCACCACCATCTCGCCGGACGCCGGAAACACACCGCTCAGTGCGGTGATATTCACCTGATGGGTGACGAGTACCAGCAGCGCCGAACGAGGCTGGCGGGTGACCCATTGCCGTAACTCGCGGGTCTGTTCAGGACGACGTTCCGGGTTGCGAAAAAAGGAGTTGATCGACGGCAATGGCGTCACCTGGCCCAGCCCCAGCAGCTGCGCGGTTTCCAGACAACGGCACCATTGGCTTGAATAGACGGTCGCCGAGTCGACACCGTGCTGACGAAACTGCTCAGCAATGCGGCGTGCCTGTTCTCGACCACCAGCGGACAGATTCCGCTGCGTCGCGCAGTCGTCGAGCTGAAATCCGGCAGGATCTCCGGTACCCGGCGCTAGTGCGTGGCGCAACAGCACCAGATGCCCGGGTTTTGCAAGGCTCCGCCACACCGCCTCGTCAGCTGGAACCTCCTTCGCCGCCAGCGACAGCAAAAGCGTCGCCAGCATCATTCCGAGCCAAATAACCGTCTGAGAAAAAAGTCCGCTGCGATGCCTCATCGTCTCGCTCCTATCAGGGAACCTGCGAACAAGTCCCTAAGTTCAGACTGTTATAGCCGCGAGCCGCCCGCCCGGATCACCTGCCCTGGTCCGCGGCACCAAGCGGAAAGATTCAGTTACAGTTTGCGTTGCCGGCACGTCGAGATCGGGCTGATAGTGCCATATTGGGAATATTTTGCTGCGATTATCGGGCAAGTGGATGCGGAAAATGAAAGGGGGCTATCTAGAGACCGATTTCGACACCTGGATACTGGAAAGCCGCATGCAGCTGTCGAAACCGGAAAAAAAGCAGGCATTCTGGCGACCATACCAACCCAAAACAGGAGTAGCTGCGGGATTGGCGCCTTATTCGTCGGTTCTCTAATCAGACACTAAACCAATAGTGTCCGCATCATAGTTTAATGCAACGAGCGGACAGTCCTTTTCATTAAAAATATCGATCACTTGGTACCGAACATCCGGTCACCCGCATCCCCCAGACCCGGCATGATGTAGCCATGATCATTCAGGCCCCGGTCAATGGATGCCGTGTAAATCGGCACGTCGGGATGGGCTTCCGATAAATTATTGATCCCTTCCGGCGCCGCCAGCAAACAGACAAAACGAATGGAACGGGGATTCGCTTCCTTCAACCGGTCTATCGCCGCCACAGCGGAATTGCCAGTAGCCAGCATAGGATCAAGCACAACAGCGTCGCGCTCATGCATGCTGTGGGGCATCTTGTAATAGTACTCCACCGCCACCAGCGTTTTGGGATCGCGATACAAACCGATATGCCCGACTCGCGCCCCTGGCACCACATTCAACATGCCGTCCAGAAAACCCGCCCCAGCCCGCATGATACTGACAAACACGGTTTTCTTGCCGTCGATCACCGGGCTTTGCATTTTCTCCAGCGGTGTCTCGATTTCGATTAACTGAGTCGGCATATCCCGCGTGACTTCATAGGCCATGAGCATGCTGATTTCGTTCAGTAAACGACGAAAGCTGCTGGTGCTGCGACTTTGTTCCCGCATGAGCGTGAGTTTATGTTGAACCAGTGGGTGACTGATGACATGGACTTCTGATTGACTCATGGTGGCATTCCCTTCTTCCATTAAAAAACCGTACCATCGCTTTCAATTTTGAGTGGCGGTATCCCTCCCTCTCGCAACTGACGGGCAACTTCGCGTCCCGCTGCCCAGGTGCCACCTTCCAGAATGCAGGCCAGGGGCATTTCATCCGCCGACTTGCGCAATAACTGACGTACCCGTGGGGCAAGCCTGTCAATCAGGGCGACCGTCAGCGCCCGCCATTCGATAATGGCTTCGTCGGCGGCCGTGAATTGTCGTGCGAAGAAATCTGCCTGCCTGGGAACGATGACACCCATATCCAGCAGCAAACCGCCGTTGCGATATTCCGGCAAACCGGTGAGCCCATCCAGGTCGGTCAAGATAATACCGGCCCACTGAAAAGGCTCCAGCAATGAATAGGTAAGCCACTGACTAAGTTTGTGAAAAGGCACCCAGCCGGCAGAAGCGCCTTCCCCTCCCGCCAACGGATGGCGCCAGCAATCTCCCAGGGGTTCCCCCTGCAGTGTATTGCCGGTCAACCAGATGGCACTGAAATGATCGAGCAACGCCTGGAGCACGCTGGCCGCAGGCAGCTGCCGGACCTGACCATTCTGCGTCAGCAGATCGAACAGACATCCTGGACGCCCCTCCGCACCAAACACCGCAGAGTTAGCAGAAAGAGACTGTCCCAATCGTTGCAATAACTGTACGCGCCCTTCCAGCCCCACCAGCGGATTGGATGCGCTGACCTGAAAAAGCTCGACCAGATCAGCCAGTTTGATCTGCTTCAGTGCCTCGGCATCCACGCGGTATGGATCGTCGCGCCGGGATGAAAATGTTCCCCGCATAAAACCATGGAAACTGGCAATGCCCAAACCCTCGGAGCGCACGAACGTTTTGCCACTGCCGGTTTCATGATAGGTCCACTCCGCACCGGCTCCCGCATCCAGCAACACGCTGATAAGCGTCAGATCAATGCATGCTCGTGCCCGGGCGGCAGAATCGAGATGCGCAATGCACGCGTCCAGTTGTGCTTTGCGGTCCACCGCACCCGCTTCGAAGTGACGCCATCGGCTGTGATAGGGAATGTTCAGATCCGGATATTGCCTGCGGGTAACGGCTTCCACCTGGTGCGCGACAGCGTCGAGTTTTTCCAACTGCAGGTCAAAATGCTTCGACTGACCTACTTCGACCGCCTGCAGGATATTGCCGCAACGTTCACGAATGGTGTCGGCAGAACGCAACCGGGCAACGGCATTGGCCGCGACGCTATTTGTCAAAGCCGCGCCCCTTGGTGCTCGCCAATGAATCGGCATCCGGCACGGTGCCATCGGTGTAGTAACCGGCTGCAATCTTGGCTTCGATTTCGACCTGGGCGTCATCCGGGATCAATTCCTCGGGAATCTTGATCCGCTCTTCCACTTCGATACCGCTGTCGGTGATGGCGCGGTACTTATCATTGCTCATGCTGACCAGACGATGAATCTTCTGAATACCCAGCCAGTGCAACACATCCGGCATCAGTTCCTGAAACCGCATATCCTGCACACCGGCAACACATTCAGTGCGCAGAAAATACTTGTCAGCACTGTCACCGCCGACTTGCCGCTTGCGTGCGTTGTACACCAGGAATTTAGTCACCTCTCCCAGCGCGCGACCCTCTTTTCGACTGTAAGCGATCAGCCCCACACCGCCGGTTTGAGCGCCCCGTATACACTCTTCTATGGCATGCGTGAGATACGGCCGACAGGTGCAGATATCCGAACCGAATACATCGGAACCATTGCATTCGTCGTGCACGCGGGCGGTCAGGGTAACTTCAGGATTGGCCAGATCACGGGGATTACCGAAGATATACAGTGTTTGTCCGCCGATCGGCGGGAGAAACACTTCGAAATCGCTGCGGGTCACCAGGTCCGGATACATGCCCCCGGTTTCCTCGAACAGGATGCGCCGCAAATCCGATTCGCTGACGTTGAAACGTTTGGCAACACCTGGCAGCCACCACACCGGCTCAATGGCCACTTTCGTCACGACTGCCGATCCGTTTTCCAGCAGGATACGATTGTCGGGGACCAGGCGCTTAAATGTCAGTGCGTGATGAATTTCCGCCAGATTGATGTGCGCCTTGGTGACAGCGATGGTGGGCCGGATGTCGTAGCCCTGGGCAATATAGTCGGCAAACACATCGGCCACGCTGGCGCCCCAGGGATCGATCGAGACGATCCTATCCGCGCCGGCCCACTGGGGATTCGGACCGATCACGTCAGTGGGGGTGGTATTGGTCAGATCGGCCTTGTGGTCTTTCAACAGGGTGCCGGCGGCGACCGCCAGCGCACGATAAACGCCGTAACTGCCGCTGTGAGCGCCAATGACGTTGCGCTGACTGCGGTTGGTGGTCGTGCCGATGACAGGCCCGCGCTCTGCCGCACTGGCAGCTCCCCAGTGAATAGCGGGAGCGCCACCAGGGCCTTGCCCCTCGGGATGGCTGGTCAATCTGATGTGCCGGGACGAGCTACGTTTTCCATCCTTGTCAGTACTCATGGATACGGCTCCTGTTTTAATAGCAGCTTATTCAGTACAAGCACCCTTTTTATTTAGCGCCGAAAATGACTAAGTGGCAAGACAGAAAACTAAGGTATCCTTTTGATAATGCTTGACCAGTGACGGGACCTCGTTCTCCACATCAGCCGGTCAAAAACTGACCATGAAATAAAACGCAATCCGCGCTGACCCGCAGTTCTCGCAACGACGGCCCTAAACGAACATTAATTCTTTTATAAACAAATACTTAAGATCCACTTTTACCTATTAAGGTTAAAGAGCCGCTCCCGCGTTAATACGCGGTAATAAAGGGACCATGCCACTGATTAGGCGGCCTAATCAACAATCCTTTGTGAGCTGTGTACATCGATCATAACCGCGACTCTCTACAGCAGATCCAACCTCATCCCTGAGAGCCGGATGTCGATGGTAGCCTGGCCGGCGGGGCCTCGCTGGACGCCGATGCATTTGCGCAAACCTGCAAGGCCGGCCGGCAGGGATAGCCAGCCCGATGCCCGTGCCGTTAGCCCGTTCCGGTTAGGGCGCATGCACGTTGGAGAGAGAATAAACGCTTAAAGTGTACAAACTTTGTCATCACGACATGGCACCTTTTACAAACTTCAGGCGCCATGTACAAATCTTATTGCCACTACACAGTTTTAAACATACTGCCCGGCGCAGTGGCCGGCGGCCCAGGCGAACTGGAAGTTGTGGCCGCCGAGGTGGCCGGTGACATCGAGGCATTCGCCGATAAAGTAAAGCCCGGCCGCCTTTTTCGCCTCGAAGGTCTTGGATGACACCTCGTTGGTGTCGATGCCGCCGCGGGTCACTTCGGCGGTACGATAGCCCTCGGTACCCGACGGTTTGAGGCGCCAATGGTGGAAATGCTCCGCCACGCCTTCCAGACGGCGATTGTCGAAGCGGTTGATCGGCCCCTCGAATCCCCAGAGCTCGCAGAAGGTGTGGGCGATCCGTTTATGCATCTTGCGGCCGATCAGGGTGCGGATATCGGCTTTCGGATGCTTCTCTCGCTGCAGTTTCAGCCAGTCCAGCACGTCCAGTTCCGGGAACAGATCGATCTCGACTTCAACGCCCGGGTCCCAGTAGGACGAGATCTGCAGAATCGCCGGGCCGCTGAGGCCGCGGTGGGTAAACAGCAGGTTTTCGGTGAAGGACGTATCGCCGATACTGGCCCGCACCCGGTGAGAGTCTCCCGCCAGCGGTTTGAAGATCTCAAGATCAGCCGGCTGCAGCGTAAAGGGCACCAGCGCCGCCTGCAACGGCGTCACTTCGAGACCGAACTGCCGCGCCACCTCGTAGGCAAAGGGCGTAGCGCCGCCATTCGGTATCGACAGCCCGCCGGTGGCGATGACCAGGGATTCGCAGCTCCAGGTACCAAACGTCGTTTTGACGCTGTAGCCGCGCTCCAGCGGCTCGATGCGGTGAATCTGGCAGTCGGTACGAATATCGACACCAGCCCAGTCACACTCGGTCAGCAGTAGCTGCAGGATATCCTTGCTGGAGGTATCGCAGAACAGCTGCCCAAGGGTTTTCTCGTGGTAATCGATACCGTGTCGCTCCACCAGCTCGACGAAGGCCGACACCGGGTAGCGGCTGAGCGCCGATTTGCAGAAATGCGGGTTGGATGACAGGTAATTGGCCGGCGTATTGTGCAGGTTGGTGAAGTTGCACCGACCACCGCCGGACATCAGGATCTTGCGGCCAATCTTGTTGCTGTGCTCCAGCAGCAGCACATTACGGCCACGGTAGCCGGCGCTCGCAGCGCACATGAGACCGGCGGCGCCGGCACCGATTATGATCACATCCGGATTTTGCATCTGACTGGCGTTACCCGCGTTCGAAAAAGGCGCCCATGCTACCACAGTCCTGTTGTGACGACGTCTTCAGCGAAAGTGTATCAGCGCCTCTATACGGGCTTAATGTCGGACTTGGGGGATTTGCGGTGACTGCCGTCGCACAATGGCGGCGTACCCGTGCCCTTGCACAGGCACAGGAAGACGACGTCATCACGTTCGGCGACGAAGACCACCGGGTCGATGCCGGTTCCCTGGTGGGAGCCGTCACACCAGGGTTGGTTGGCCGAGCGCCCGCAAGCGCACCAGGTGTAAGTCTGCCCTTCCCTGAGCTCGACCCGCGCTGGTTTGTCGCCGGCGCGATGTACGGGAGAGTGTGACATGGCGCGGACCTCCGCATTCGGGTCACCCCGAAGTAGTGTACTGCTTCACCCTTAATAGAGAGGGTCTAGCAGAACCCTAGCAGCCGCACTCGGCCTGCGCCAATCAAAGTCGGGACGTCGCCTTTCAGTCTTCGTCGTCGAGTTCGTTGTCCAGCTCGCGCCTTTCGCGGTTCAGGCCGCGGATCTTCTCCGCCAGCCGGCCGCCGCGCGCGCCCTTCTGATCATCACGTCCTTCAGAGCGTTCCTGCTGCTCGAGATGCTTCTCGTAGGCAGACTTCTGCTTCTTGCGCTTCTCAAGCGCGCGTTTCTTGCGGCTTTCGTAGCTATCCGGGTCGGCCAGTTTCTCGCTGCGCCGGGGAGGCTGTGCACCCCATTCGATGCGGTTGGCATCGGAGCGCTTCTTTCTCACGCGTGTCATTTCGAATCCTGCTTTTGCTCGTCTTCCGCCGCCAACCGCTCGGCTTCTTCCAACGCGGCCTGACGTCTTTTCTCATCCCACTCGGCGACCGTCTCGAAACTGATGCGACCGAGCTTGCCACCACGCATTTCGTTGAGCAGTATCTCCGACGCTTTATGCCGGTCGACAACGCCACCCGGGCGCAGACACCCGCGTTTGCGTCCGATGGCGTCGATCAGCTCCTCGGCTATACCGGGGACCTGCGCCAGCTTGTAGCGCTCCTGCAGGCGCTGAGGATACTGCTGCAGCAAAAAACCTGCAGCAAATAACGCCACATCCTCGAACTCTATTGCAGTATCGCGGATGGCACCGCTCGCCGCCAGACGGTAACCGGAGTCACGGTCTTCGATTTTGGGCCACAGGATACCCGGCGTATCGGACAGCGCCATCCCGCCCTGCAGCGAGAAGCGCTGCTGCGAGCGTGTCACCGCCGGCTGGTTTCCGACCTTGGCGATCCGCTTGCCGAGCAGCGCATTGATCAGCGTCGATTTGCCGACGTTGGGGATCCCCATGATCATCGCCCTCACCGGCCGGCCGGCATTGGCTCTGGACGGGACCAACTGACGGCAGAGTTCGGGCAGCCGCTTGATGAGTTTCTTGTCCTGGTAATCCAGCGCCAGTGCCTGCACCCCGTCCATGGCATTGAAAAACGCGAGCCATTCGGCGGTCAGCGCGGGGTCGGCAAGATCTGCCTTGTTGAGCAGCTTGATGACCGGCTTGCCCTTGCGCAGGTTGTCCACCAGCGGATTCTCACTGGATTGCGGCAGGCGTGCATCCAGCACCTCGATCACCACATCGACCTCGTCCATGGTCTTGGCGATCTCTTTACGGGCCTTGTGCATGTGCCCGGGAAACCAGTTGATACTCATCGTCTCGCCTCTGTTCGAAGGCCGCATATTATACGCGAATATTGCCGCCGATAGGCCCGGTAAACGACGATAAGCGCCTCTTTTTAATGTCTTTATCGCAAGGCAATACACCGGTCCCCCAAATGTTTGGCCGATCTGTCCGGTATGGGCTGCGGCATCTGACGCCCGAGCGCTGGCGCGGCTGTCATTAAGGAGGCTTGAGCAGGTAACCCAAGACTGCAACTCCCGCCGACTTCACGTATCGGGCTACCTGCTGGAGGCCTTTGCGTATACACTCGCCATGAAGGATTCCAATGACAGGACGAGTGACCGGATATGGATAGCATGCCCGGCGGCCAGCAGGTATTGATGGCCCGCCAGCCCATCTTCGACGAGAATCAGAAAGTCGTCGCCTATGAACTGCTCTACCGGCTCGAAGACGGCGTAACCCCAAGCGCAGCGGGTGCCGAACTGAGCGGGGAGATGATCCTCAGCGTTTACACCAGCATTTCCGATGCCGGTTCAGTCCGGCGGGTACCGGCGTTCCTGCCGGTCGGACGCGACCTGCTGTTGTCCGGTCAATTGCCGGAACTGCCGCGCAAGCAGGTGGTGATCGAGCTCGACCCCGGCCCTGAACCCGACCTCGATTACAACAAAGCCGCGCTCAAGCTGATGAAGGAAGGCTATCGCATCTGCCTTCGCGGCTTCAGCTACAACCCGCATCACGACGACCTGCTGAAAATGGCGCAGATCGTCAAACTCGATGTGCGCAACTTCAGCGATTCGGAGCTCGAGCAGCAGTTGCAGCGCATGCGCGCCTTCAAGGTGGCGTTCCTCGCCGAAGGCATCGAGCAGTTCAGCCAGCTCGAACGCTGCATCGACATGGGATTCAAGCTGTATCAGGGCAGCTTCCTGAGCAAGCCCAAACTGGTCGAAGGACGCCGGATCAGCGCCAATCAGGTGACCCTGATGCAGCTGATTCAGGAACTGCAGTCCCCGGGCACGACGCCGGAAAAGCTCGAGACGCTGATCCTGCACGACCCGGTGCTGACCTTCAAGCTGCTCAGAATCGTTAACTCGGCCGCCTATTCGCTGGTCCGCAAGGTTGACTCCATCGCCCAGGCCGTGGTGCTCCTCGGTCTCGAGCAGGTTCGCAAATGGGCGACGCTGATCGCCATGTCCGCCAATCGCGACAAACCGGAGGAACTCTCCCGCCTGCTGCTGATCCGAGGCCGGATGAGCGAACTGGTCGCGGAGGGGCTCAAGTACCCGAACGCCCCATCCTACTTCATGGCCGGGATGATGTCGGGACTGCACGCCATGCTCGATATCGAGCAGGAAGCGATGCTCGATCAGGTGCCACTCGGCGACGATATAAAGGACGCGATACGCGCAGGTACGGGACCGATCGGCACCGTTCTGGCCAATGTCATTCACTACGAAAGTGGCGACTGGCACCTGCTGCCCGGCGATTTCGACGCCAACCTCTACGACCGGGCATACCGCGCCAGCCTGAAGTGGACCCAGGAATCGATGCAGGCGATGTACGACGAATAAGCTGCGCCTGCATCAAGCGTTAACAAACCAGCGTTATCTTCAGATTCAAATATCCTGCCCCGCCACGGGGCGGTCAGCGGAGAGCAATGATGAGCGAGGTCCAGCACCTCTTTTTCGAAGACCTGGAAGTCGGCCAGAGCGCTTCCAGCACCAAAATCGTATCCGATGAGGATATCCGGCGCTTCGCCGAGATTACCGGCGATACCAACCCGGTGCATCTGGACGACGCCTACGCCAGTACCACCGGGTTTGGCGGTCGTATCGCCCATGGCATGCTGAGCGCCGGCCTGATCTCGGCGGCCATCGGCACCCACCTGCCGGGACCCGGGTCGATCTATCTCAACCAGTCGCTGAAATTCCGCCTGCCGATTCGCCCCGGCGACGAGGTCGAAACCCGTGTCACCATCACCGACATGAACGAACGGCGCCGCTGGGTGACGCTCTCGACCGAATGCTTCGTCGACGGCAAGCGCGTCACCCAGGGCGAAGCCGTGGTGATGGTCGAGCGGCGTCCGGCCTGAAGGAGACCAAGATGCTGATTGATCCCGCCCGGTCGCTGCTGCTCATCGTCGACGTCCAGACACGGCTCGTGCCTGCAGTGGAAGCGCCAGAGTTGCTGCTCGACAACTGTCGCTGGCTGCTGGAAATTGCGCGTCAACTCGAGATACCGGCACTGGCCTCCGAGCAGTACCCGCAGGGCATCGGCCCTACCTGCGAGCCACTGCGCGAACTGCTCGCGGATGACGAGATCCACGAAAAGACCTGGTTCTCCTGCCTGGCGGACCCGGAGTGCGGCGAGACCGTCGCCGGGCGCTGCCCACAGCAGGTGGTGATCGTCGGCGTCGAGGCCCATGTCTGCGTGCTGCAAACCGCGCTGGAACTGAAACAGCTCGGACGCGAGGTGTACGTCGTCGCCGACTGCATCTCGTCGCGAAAAGCAGCGGACAAAGCACTGGCAATCGAACGCCTGCGCCAGGCCGGTATCCAGGTCGTCAGCCGCGAGATGGTGGCGTTCGAATGGATGCGCAAGGCCGGTACCGACAGTTTCCGCCATATCAGCAAACACTACCTGCGCTAGCGGCCAGGCTGGCAACTCTCCCGCGGCTTGGATACTTTTAAGGGTATCAAGCCGCAACGACAACGGGAGCACGCCATGGCGCAACCGCTTTGGACGCCGGACCCCGCCCGGATCGCCGGCAGTCAAATTGCACACTTCATCGGCCATCTGAATCGCCACAACGGGCTTTCGCTACAGGGGTTCGATGACCTCTACCGATGGAGTCTTGAGGACTGCGAAACCTTCTGGAGCGATCTCTGGGACTGGAGCGGCGTGATCGCCGCCGCCAAGGGCGAGACGGTGCTGCAGCATCCCGGGCGAATGCCCGGCGCGCGCTGGTTTCCCGACGCCCGGCTCAATTTCGCCGAGAACCTGTTACGCCGCAGCGACCATGGCACCGCTGTGGTATTTCGGGACGAGACCGATGCCCGGCGCAGCCTCAGCCATGCCGAGTTGTATCAGCGTGTGGCGGAACTCGCCAGCGCGCTGCGACACTTTGGCATCCGTCCCGGCGACCGGGTCGCCGGCTACATGCCCAACATACCGGAAACTCTGATCGGCATGCTTGCCACCAGCGCGGTTGGCGGGGTATGGAGTTCCTGCTCCCCGGATTTCGGCGTGCACGGGGTCGTCGACCGCTTCGGGCAGATCGCGCCACGCGTTCTGCTCAGCGCCGATGGCTACCGCTATAACGGCAAACGCCTCGACTGTCTCGAACGGGTAGGCGTCATCGCGTCACAGATCGACTCGATCGAGCAGTTGCTGATCGTGCCGCATCTCGAAGACAACCCGGATCTGTCCCGCCTGAAGGGCGCCCGCCTGCTGGCGGATTCTGTCGATACAGGCACCACCGACATCCACTTCGAGCAACTGCCCTTCGACCACCCGCTGTACATCCTGTACTCGTCCGGCACCACCGGGGTGCCCAAGTGCATCGTGCACGGTGCCGGCGGCAGCCTGCTGCAGCACCTCAAGGAGCATCGCCTGCATACCGACCTCGGCGATGGCGATCTGCTGTTCTACTACACCACCTGCGGCTGGATGATGTGGAACTGGCTTGTCAGCGCCCTCGCCTCCGACTGCTCGATCCTGCTCTATGACGGCTCGCCCACGGCCCCGAAACCTGAGCACCTGTGGGACATTGCCGAACAGGAAGGTGTCAGCGCCTTCGGCGCCAGCGCCAAATACTTCGCCGCGCTGGAAAAGGCCGGCGTATGTCCGGGCAAAAGCCATTCGCTGCAACGCCTGCGCAGCGTGCTGTCCACCGGCTCGCCGCTGACCCACGAAAGCTTCGATTACATCTACCGGGATATCAAACAGGACCTGCAACTCTCGTCGATATCCGGTGGTACCGACATTATCTCGTGCTTCGCACTGGGCTGCCCGGTACTGCCTGTATACAAAGGCGAGTTGCAATGTCGGGGGTTGGGCATGGCGGTTGAAATCTTCGATACGGACGGCACCCCCCTGCCCCGCGGCAAGGGCGAACTGGTCTGCACCCGGCCGTTCCCGGCGATGCCAATTGGCTTCTGGAACGATCCCGACGGCAAGCGTTACCACGACGCCTATTTCGCCCGTTTCGAAAACGTCTGGGCGCACGGTGACTTCGCCGAATTGACCGAGCATGACGGCATGATCATCCACGGCCGCTCGGATGCGGTGCTCAACCCCGGCGGCGTAAGAATCGGCACCGCCGAGATCTATCGCCAGGCGGAATCGCTCGACGAGGTGCTGGAAAGCATCTGCATCGGACAGCCTTGGCAGGGCGACGTCCGCGTCGTACTGTTCGTGCGGCTCCGGGACGGCGTCACGCTCGACGACGAGCTGCGCGATCGTATACGGCGCCGCATTCGCGAGAACACCACGCCACGCCACGTACCGTCCAAGATACTGCAGGTCAGCGATATTCCGCGCACGATCAGCGGCAAGATTGTCGAACTGGCGGTGCGCAGCATTGTGATGGGCGAGGAGGTACAGAACCGCGACGCGCTGGCGAATCCGCAGGCGCTGGAGCTGTTCCGCGACCTGCCCGAGTTGCAAACCTGAACGGGTGAGTGGTGAAGCAGGATAGGTTAAGCCGCATTCGCCTTCAGCTTGCCCATTTACACAGCGCCCTGGGCGGCGCCCCCATCATCGACGCCGGTTGGCACCGTTACGGCATCTGCCCCGTCAGTAAAGCAGTCAGGGAGCAAAGACCCCGGGGCACGAACGTCCGAACCGCGGCACTACAAGGGCACCGCGAAAACCGGCGCCAGGACTCCTGGTCGGGCCGTCAGCCTTCCAGCCGTCCCAGGTGCTGCAGGAAGTCGTCCGGATCGATCACGCCGATCAACGTCAGGTGCGGTTTCAGCGCGCCGCTGCCATCGTAGAACAGCAGCGCCGGCGGGCCGATCACGCCGTACTCGCGATTGAGCAGCCGTGCCGCCTCGTCGTTGGCGGTCACGTCCACCTTGATTAGCTGAAAGCCGGATAATGCCTGGCGGACGCGTTCATCATCGAAGGTCACGTACTCGAGTTCGTAGCAGGACACGCACCAGTCGGCAAAGAAATCCAGCATGACCGGCTGCCCGTTTCGCTGCGCCTGCTCGAGCATCGGCTGCAGCTGCGCCATGGACGTCACTTTGCTGAACGACAGCGAGGCCTTCGCGGTCTGGCCACTCGCCAGCCCCTGCAACGGATACACCAGGCTGCGGCTGCCGGCGAACAACCCCACCATCAGTGCCAGTCCGTACACCAGCAGCATCAGGCCGACACCCTTCCATAGCCGGTGCCAGCCGCCGGACTGATCCGGCAGCCGGTCGAGCGCGTTCATGTAGACCGCCGAAATGATCAGCACCATCGCCGTCAATCCCATGGTGACGCGGTCGGGAATGATGCGGTCCAGCATCCAGATCGCCATCAGCAGTAGCGCCACCCCGAATGCGGCCTTGACTGCCTCCATCCAGAGACCGGCCTTCGGCAACAGCTTGCCGGCCGAAGCGCCGACGAGCAACAGCGGCACTCCCATCCCCAGGCTCAGCGAGAACAGCGCTAGGCCACCCAGAACCGGATCGCCCGACTGACCGATGTAAATCAGGGCGCCGGCCAGAGGCGCCGCCATGCACGGCCCGACGATCAGCGCCGAGAGCAGACCCATCGCCGCCACGCCCGCCACGTTGCCGCCGTGGCGGCGGGAGCTGGCCCGGGTCAGGCGTGACTGCCAGCTCGATGGCAACTGCAGTTCGTAAAAACCGAACATCGACAGCGCCAGCAACACGAACAGACCGCTGAAGGAGGCCACGATCCAGGGGTTCTGAAATGCAGCCTGCAGGTTGGCGCCGAAAAGCCCCGCAAAAACACCGGCAACGGTATAGGTAACCGCGACCGCGAGCACGTATATCAGCGACAGTCCCAGCGCCCTGCCGGTACTGATGCGGTGGCCATGACCGGCGATGATGCTGGAAATGATCGGGATCATCGGAAACACGCAGGGCGTGAATGACAGCGCCAGCCCTGCGAGGAAAAAGGCCCCGAGAGTCACCATCAGACTGGCACTCTGCAACAGGCCGACAAAGCGGTCCTGCTCGCTGACCGGGGCCGTACCGACGCCATAGCTGACGCTGGCAGTCCCTGCGTCGGCGACAACGGCCGACCCGTTACCGTCCGGGCCGTCCGACTCGCCCGTAGCGCCGGCCAGGGCGGCGGCGTCACCGTCCGCCTGGGGCGGAATGGCGTCGATGGCGATTTCCCGCGTTACCGGCGGGTAGCAGATCCCACCTTCCCAGCAGCCCTGATAGGTCACCGAAAACCGGTCGTTAACGGTCGAATCCGTGAGGCTTGCGAGGTGGAGTTCCACTTCGGCGAACTCGTGATAGACCTGCACCTTGCCGAACAGCGGATCATCCTTTTCCTCGGATGGCGCGTTGATACGCTGAGCAATCTCACTGCTGCCACCGAGGCTCTTGAACTCCATCCGGTCGCGGTACAGATAGTAGTCCGGCTGAATGGTCCAGATCAGTCTGACCTTGCCCGGCGCCTCCACGCTGTAGTCGAGCCGGAAAGCATCATCGACCTGAAGGGGACCGTCGGCACCGAAGGGATTTTTGTCGAACAACCCCGCCTGGGCCTGCATACTGAGCCCGGCCATCAGCATCAGGCCGATATAGAGGAAACGAATAAAATTGAAGCGCACGGGATTCCAGTTCCACGAATAAACGATTTTTGGCAGCCAGTAGACCACATGCCGACCGCCAAGTTCGCCCCCGGCAACACCGGAGCGGCCACCATTGTACCATCGACTTTTCCGCTCAGCGCCCGCTTCAGCCTGCTACGGGCTTATAACCACCTGATTAATGTGATAAAAAGGTTCGCAGTTGCACAAAGTGCCGGCTACCGGCACCGGAAACCGCCGCCATCGACTGCCAGACCGGCGCACGATGGCTGCCTGAAGCCCGTGCGCAGCGGCTTTCGCCCGGCAGTAAACGGCGATAAGCAAGATCGTCCGGAACGATCAGCTCGAGCCGACTTTCGACGCCTTGAATGCGAAGCAGGTATGCGTGCCGCCCGCTGCAACATCCGAGTGCCTGTAACAGTTTAGTTTTAATTATTGCCGCCCCGATCGCTGCAGAGACGATTTCATGACCGATACACGCTTAGAAGATCTCAATATCGACTCCATCTCCATCCTGACCACGCCGGAGGCGCTCAAGGCCAAGCTGCCGATCAGCGAAGCCGCGGCGGCAACCGTCATGGAAGGGCGCGAGACGATTCGCAATATCCTCGACGGCAAGGACAAGCGCCTGATCGTCGTTGTAGGCCCCTGCTCCATCCACGACCCGGAAGCGGCACTGGAATACGGCCGACGCCTGAAAAACCTGGCCGAGCAGGTCAAGGACAGCCTCTACCTGGTCATGCGCGTCTACTTCGAAAAGCCGCGCACCACCGTCGGCTGGAAAGGCCTGATCAACGACCCGCACATGGACGACTCCTTCGATATCGAGGAAGGCCTGCATATCGCACGCAAGCTTCTGCTCGACCTTTCCGAGCTCGGACTGCCGTTGGCCACGGAAGCACTGGATCCGAACAACCCGCAGTATCTGCAGGACCTTATTTCCTGGTCCGCGATCGGTGCCCGCACCACCGAATCCCAGACCCATCGTGAGATGTCCTCCGGTCTTTCCTGCGCGGTCGGCTTCAAGAACGGTACCGACGGCAGCCTCGGCGTCGCAATCAACGCACTGCAGTCAGTCAGCCACCCGCACAGCTTCCTCGGCATCAGCGAAAAAGGCGAGGCGGCGATCATTCGCACCAAGGGCAACAAGTACGGACACGTGGTGCTGCGCGGCGGTAACGGCAAGCCGAACTACGACTCGGTCAGCGTCACCCTGTGCGAACAGGACCTGGCGAAAAACAACCTGCCGCTGAACATCATGGTCGACTGCAGCCATGCCAACTCCAACAAGGACCCGGCACTGCAGCCGCTGGTCGCGGAAAATGTCGCCAACCAGATCCTCGAAGGCAACAAGTCGCTGATCGGCCTGATGATCGAATCGAATATCGGCTGGGGTAATCAGTCGATCCCGGCCAATCTCGAAGATCTGAAGTACGGCGTTTCGGTTACCGACGCCTGCATCGACTGGGATACCACCGAGCGCACCCTGCTGAAGATCAACGCGCAGCTCAAGGACGTGCTGCCCAAGCGCTGAGCCATTCCGCCGAGGCGGGCCATGCCCGTCTCGGTGCCCCGCTCACCCAGGAGATCGCCTCAGAGCTTCTCCCCGCCAGGCTGCCTCAGCTTTTCCATTTGGCGATAAAGTCCGAATCCCGCAACAAGCCCGATCGTTGCCAGCCCGGACCAGATCCAGACGCGCTCCAGGCCTTCCAGGGACAGTAAAGCCCCCAACACCAGATGCCCCGAAAACGCCGCCAGCCCCCCGATGCAGGAATAAAGGCCGTAGTAACTCCCCAGCTCCGAACGTTCGCAAAAACGCGGCACGCTGGCGGCCAGCAGCGGCAACACCAGCATGGAGCCAAGGCTGAAGGTTACCCCGAAGCCGACGAAACTCAGGCGGGGATCCGAGACGAAATGTGTCAGGAACCAGAGAAACGAACCTCCCATCAACGCAAGCCCCAGCCCCATGGTGCGGCTCCGACCCAAAAGCCCGGGCACCCGGCGACTCAGCGGCACCTGCAGCAATATTCCCAATACCGACGAAATCATGAATACAGCGGTAATCACGCCTGCATCCAGGCCTCGGGTCTTTACTTCGTTCGGTAGCGAGAGGTAGAGCTGATGGAAGAACAGATGAAAGGCACAGGCGAATGCTACGAACCCCATAAAATGCGGGTTGCGTAACATCGTTAACCACTGTCGCCAGAATGGCGAATGACCGACCTGCCGCTTTTCCTGTTCCGTCAGTTCGGGCAAAAACCGCCACTGAGCGCAAAGCAGCACCAGAAACAGCAGTGCCGCACCCAGGCCGACCAGCATGAAGTCGATGCTCAACAGGACAATTCCGACCAGAGGCCCCAGAAACATCCCCGTTGAGCTACTCCAGTTCTGCAACGCAAAAATCCGGTCCCTTCTGTCGGCATCGGGCGCCTCATAGGCCAGATAGGCATTGCTGGAGGGGGTAAAAAGCGCGCCGGCCAGCCCTGTCAGAAAGGCCCCCGCCAGCAAAGCCGGGAGCTGCTGCGCTACCGCCAGAAGCGCAAAACCGAGCACCCGCACGATGCATCCTAAAAGAATCAGGCGTTTGTAACCGAGATAATCCCCCAGCGTACCGCCGATCAGAAACAGGCCCTGCTGGCTCAGCACCCTCAGCCCGATGACCAGCCCCGTGTACCAGGGGCTGAGACCAAGGGTTCGCTGCAGATGATCCGCCAGGTACGGCAGCAGCATGTAGAACCCGAGATTGAAGGTAAATCCGTTCGCGACCAGAATACGCCCGGCGACCGATATCTCGCGCCAATCGTGCAGCAGATGAGAAGCGCGCATCAACCGGTCAGCACCGACCGGGCCTGCACTGCAGGAGCGACATGCCCGGAGCGACCGCGCCGCGGTGTCCGTACGAACGGTATCCCCTGCTGATCGTAGGCGACCTCGGCACTGACACCGTACACCTCGCGCACCAGTTCGGGGTTCAGAATCGCAGCGGGTGC
The DNA here is from genome assembly GCA_013373085.1 of Oceanospirillaceae bacterium. Classification (GTDB taxonomy): domain Bacteria; phylum Pseudomonadota; class Gammaproteobacteria; order Pseudomonadales; family Balneatricaceae; genus Marinobacterium_A. The sequence continues at coordinate 38,042 of JABXIM010000034.1, forward strand.
CCCCTCCGCAATCAGCCGGCCACCTTTGAGCACCAGCAGATTGTCCGCATATTGGGCGGCCAGGTTCAGGTCGTGCAGGATCATGACCGAAACCCAGTGCTGCCGGTGAGTCTGCTGATCGAGATGGTCTAACAGTACCTGCTGAAAATGCAGATCGAGGGCGCTGACCGGCTCATCCAGCATCAGGACTCGCGGACTGCGCATCAGCGCCTGGGCGAAGAGAATCATCTGACACTGGCCACCGCTAAGGGTACGCACGTCACGATAGGCCAGGTGCAACAGCCCGATCTGCTCCAGCGCCTCCAGGGCAGCTTCGATCAACGGGTCTTTCAGCTTCAGAGACAAAGCACCCAGTCGCCCCAGCAGCACGACCTCGAGCACCGTCAGTCCGATATCCAGCCGGATATCCTGGGGCATATAGCTGAAGCGCTGGCGCCACTGGGCGACGTGCCGGTAATCCAGACACTCGCCGTCGAACAGCACCTCTCCGGATTGCGGCCTGAGATCACCGAAAAGCGCTTTCAGCAAAGAACTTTTACCGGTACCGTTCGGCCCGATGATCACGTGGGTCTTTCCCGCCTCCAGCTGAAAGCAAAGCCGGTCGGCCAGCAGCAGGTCATCGAATGCCAGCGACAAGTCCCTTACTTCGAGCATCAGTGCGACCTCTTGGCAATAATCATCCAGAAAAAGAACGGCACACCGATAATTGCGGTGACGATACCGATGGGAAACAGCGCGCCCGGCACTATGGTTTTCGACAGTACCGAAGCGCTGGAAAGTAAAAAGGCCCCCACCAGAAACGACAAGGGCAGAAAGTAGCGCTGATCCTCGCCGACCAGCATACGGGCAATATTCGGGGCGACGATACCGATAAAGCCGATGATGCCGACAAAGCTGGTGACAGTGGCCGTCATCAAGGCCACTATCACCAGGGTTTTAAGGCGTAACCGCACGACATTGACTCCCAGGCTTTTGGCCCGCGCCTCCCCCAGCCTCAGCGCGGTCAGCTTCCACGCATCCCGCATTAGCAAAGTCATGCAGACCAGGGTGACCGACGCGGTAATCCCTACGTTCATCCAGGTCGCATTGGTCAGACTGCCGAAGAGCCAGAACAGGATCTGCTGGCTGAGCTCCGGCGACGACACGAACTGGACCAGGGAGAGCAGCGACTGAAACAGGAACAGAAGCGCAATGCCCGCCAGGATAAGCTGACCCGAGGTGATGTGACGCATCATCGCCAGGCCAAACAGCAGCCCTGCCGACAGCATGCAGCAGACGAACGCTCCCACCGGCACGGCCAGCTGCGCGCTCACACCGAGCGAACCGACATACAGCATCAGGGCCGCGCCAAATCCCGCCGCTGCCGCCATACCCAGCGTATAGGGGCTGGCCATGGGATTATTCAGTAGTGTCTGCATCTCTGCGCCACCGACCCCCAGCACACCGCCCACGGTCAGCGCCATAAGGGCAATCGGCAGGCGAAGGCCGGTGACTATGACCTCGGAGGTGGGCAGCACCTCGACAGGCACGCCGATCAGGCCCAGCAGCACATTGACCACCTCGCCCACGCCCAACATCGAAGGGCCGGTCGCGATATCCAGTACGAAGGACGCAACGAGAGCGGAAAACAGCGCCAGCAAAATCCAGATACGCCGCAGCTCGTTACGGCGCTGCAGACTGAGAGCGTTTGCGACAGAAGTAGTAGTCATCCGACCAGATAATCCAAGTGATAATCGTTTGCATGTGCATTTTAATTAAATATATTATCAGGGCAACCCTTTTGGCCTGAATTATCACTTCATTCACCGGCTTTTCTGGTTATAAAATAGATAGTTAGGAAACCCCATGCTAAAGAAACTGTTGAGCCTGACCGCCCTGATCTTCTCCTCGATGAGCCTTGCTCAAACAACCACCGTCACCGATGTACTGGGCCGGGAGGTTACCTTCGAAGCCCCCTCTCAACGGGTCGTGGTGGGCTTTTATCCGGAAGACTATATGGCGATCGGCACCGAAGCGGCCTACGACCGGGTCGTCGGCATGTCCAAGTACATCTGGCAGGCACGCGAGGCGAACTGGCAGATGTATCTCGAACACCGCCCTTCCCTCGACCAAATTCCCGGTATCGGCCGGGTCGATACCAAAACCTTTTCCGTCGAAAAGGTAATCAGCCTGCGACCCGACCTCATCTTGCTGGCCGACTGGCAGTTCAAGGGACTGGGCAGTGATGTCAAGCGACTGGAAAGCGCCGGCATCGCCATTGTCGTGGTCGACTACAACGCCCAGACGCTGGAGCGCCACATTCAGAGCACCAGGCTGATCGGTGTCATCACGGGGCAGGAGGAACGAGCGGCCCGAATCGCCGCCGAGTACGCCCGGAACGTCGAAACCATCGCCGATCGGCTGAACGAGGCACAGCTGCCGATGCCAAAAATTTATACCGAATTCGGTGCCGCCGGCGTTGGCGAGATCGGTTACACCTTCGGCAAGAACATGTGGGGGGCCATTTCGAAAATGGCCGGTGGCGAGAATATATCGGCGCCCTTTGTCGAATGGTGGGGCAAGCTGAACCCGGAACAGATCATTGCGGCCAATCCAGACATCATCGTGATCACCGGCTATGAAACGGCGGGCAGTGACGACGGCATGATCATGGGTCAGGGGGTCGACGAAGAAGTGGCCAAATCGCGCCTGGCAGGCTTCAAGCAACGCCTGGGCTGGTCGACGCTCAACGCTGTGCGGCAAAACCGTATCTTTGCGGCCTATCACGGCGCATGCCGGACCATCCTCGATGGCGCCATGATCCAGTTCTACGCCAAAGCCATGTACCCGGAGCTGTTCAAGGATCTGCATCCGGAAGAGGCTTACAAGGCGTTTTACCGCGAGTACCTGCCGGTAATGCCAGAAGGCACTTTCGTGACCGCACTATGAGCACCGGCTTCAACAACAAAAAGGGCCCGCAACTGCGGGCCCTTTTTCCATCACTGCCGGAGGCTTAGCTGTTAGCGGCTTTGCTCGCAGCTGCGGAATCCTTGGCGATCTGCTTGCGCAGAAAACCGATACCGAAGACGACCATGCCGATGCAACCGGCCACGATCAGGATGCTGGGCGCGAAGGAAACCAGGCTGTATTTGTCGATACCTGTCATAGAACCGTACCTTGTAATTATGTGCCCTAGATCCGGATCCGGCGCTCTCGCTGTGTCGGCGCGCAGGCCCGGGGGCATTGATTTTCCGCTTCCCGGCAAGAACGTATCTGCCGCGAGCAACCTTGAAGTCGGCAGCGATTTTAACCGCCCGGCGAATAAATGACCAGTGCAATTAGCGTTGAGCGCCGATGAGCATTCGCCCCGGTGACCTCCCACAACAAGCAGCAGCACCCTAACGCCCAACACCTAACACCTAACACCTAACACAAAATACTCAGTACGTACTATTAATACACAGCACCCGCGTTCGCTTCAATCATCGCGCTCCAGTCGCTTGACCAGACTGCAGGTGTCCCAGCGCCCGCCCCCCATGGCCTGAACGTCGGCATAGAATTGATCCAGCAGCGCCGTCATCGGCAGGGTCGCGCCATTGCTGCGCGCCTCTTCGAGCGCGATGCGAAGATCCTTGCGCATCCAGTCGACGGCGAAACCGAAGTCGAACTCGCCGTCGAGCATCGCCTCGTGGCGGTTATCCATCTGCCAGGAGCCAGCAGCGCCATGGCGTATAACGTCGAATACGGCACGGCCGTCGAGCCCCGAGCGCTTGATAAAATGAACTGCCTCGGCAAGCCCCTGCACCGTACCGGCGACACAGATCTGGTTGACCATTTTCGCCAGCTGCCCGCTCCCGGCCGCGCCCAGTAGACGCGAAGATTTGGCATAGGCCGCGATCACCGGCTCGATACGGGCGAAATCCTCGGCTTCACCACCACACATCACGCTTAGCACACCGTTCTCGGCGCCGGCCTGGCCACCCGATACCGGAGCATCGATGAAATGCAGGCCCCGCTCGCGCGCCACCGCATCCAGCTCCCGCGCCACGCCCGCCGATGCCGTCGTGTGATCGACCAGAATACAGCCCGCCGCCATTCCCTCGAATACGCCCCGCTCTCCCAGCACCACCTGGCGCAGATCGTCGTCGTTACCGACGCAGGTAAAGACGATCTCGGCGCCACCGGCCGCATCGGCAGGGGTCTCGCCATGACGCCCGCCACACTCGGTGACCCACTGCCGGGCCTTGGCCGCGGTACGGTTATAGACACAGACGTCGTGTCCCTTGCTCTGAAGATGCCTGGCCATCGGGTACCCCATGGTGCCGAGCCCCAGAAACGCTACTTTCATCGTGATTCCCTCCAACTGACGGCCGCATCGGACGGCCCTGTATGAATCTGCCCTTTATGCCACAGCAACCGCCACCTTTGCCAATGCGCAGCCTTGCAGCAAAGCACCGGCGTGCCGGCGAATTTCTGATAAGCTTGGCAGGCATTTCAGTAACGGAGTAACAGGAGGCTACATGCGCGGATTGGTTGCAGCACTGGTGACGGGAATCACCCTTGCGCTGGCGCCGTTAACATCACAGGCACAGGCGCCGGAATCGGTATATGAACTGGCATTCACCGATCTGCAGCAGAAACCGGCAGCGCTGGACACCTATCGAGGCAAGGTGCTGCTACTCAACTTCTGGGCCACCTGGTGCCCGCCCTGCGTACGCGAAATGCCTTCGATGGAGCGCCTGCAACAACGTTTCCCGGCCGGCGAACTGGCCGTCGTGGCAGTTAACGTTGGCGAGAACAAAGATACCATCGACCGATTCCTCCAGCGACTCGAAAGCCCACTCGGCTTTCGCATCCTGCTGGACGAAAGCGGCAGCGCCTTCACCGAACTCGGCATTCCGGGCCTGCCGATGACCTTTCTTTACAACCGTCACGGCAATCTCGTCGAGTCCCATGCCGGCGGCGACGATTGGGATTCGGATGCCCGCGTCGAGCAGATCGAGGCATTACTGGAGCAGCCGTAGGGTGGAATGAGCTTTCGATTTTAACCCTACGGTCAGTGCTTGTAAGGATCGGCGGCGTCCAGCAGGCCGTCGCCCAGGAACTGGTAGGCGAGCACCACCAGTATCACCGGAATCACCGGATACAACAGCCAGGGATAGAGCACCACATAGTTGATGTTCTGGGCCTCGTTCAGCAACACCCCCCAACTGGTGACCGGCGGCCGCAGGCCGAGACCGAGGAAGCTAAGCGCCGTTTCGCCAAGGATCATCGTCGGTATAGACAACGTCGCCGACGCGATCAAATGACTGACGAAGCTCGGCATCAAATGCTTCATGATCACCCTTCCGGGCTTGGCCCCCATCAGTTGCGCCGCGACACAGAAATCCTCCTCGCGCAGCGCGAGCAACTTGGAGCGCACCGCTCGCGCCAGCCCCGGCCAGTCGAGTAGTGCGAGCAGCACCGTGATACCGATGAAGATCAGTGTCGGTGGCCAGGTTACCGGCAGAATGGCCGAGAGCGTCATCAGCAGCGGCAGCATCGGAAAGGAGCGGATGATCTCGATCACACGCTGCACCACGCTGTCCACCAAGCCGCCGTAGTAGCCGGCCACTCCACCGATGGTAATACCGAGGAAGAAGCTGATGCTGATACCGATCAGCCCCAGCGTCAGCGAAATCCGCGCACCATAGATGATTCTCGACAGCATGTCCCGTCCGAGCCGGTCGGTACCGAGCAGAAAAAACTGCCCGCCCTCGGCCGGACAAACAAGATGAAAACTGCTGTCGAAAAGCCCCCAGAAGCGATAGCTGGCACCCGGATAGTCGTTATCACTGCAGAAAAAACGCAGCGGATAGCGCTTACTGCGATCCTCACCATAGACCCACTGCAATTTCTCCATATCGAGGGTCACCGCGATACCGTAGACGAAGGGACCGACGAATTCTCCTTCGTCGAAAAAGTTGAGTTCCTGCGGCGGCGCGAACAGATACTGGGTATGACGCTCTTCCAGGTCGTAGGGCGCCACGGCTTCAGCAAAGATGACCACCAGGTACATCAGCGTCAGAAAGCTCGCACTGATCACCGCCAGCCGGTGCCGCTTCAGCTTCCACCAGGCCAGGCGCCACTGCGACGCCATGTAGTAACGCTCCTGCTCCGGCGTCAGCTCCAGCAACGACTGGGGATTGAAAGGCTCGGGATTGACGTAGTGCTCGATCGGCGGGCGACTCATCGCTTACGCCCTCCTTCAAGACGAATACGCGGGTCAAGCACCGCAAGCGCTAGATCCGAGATCAGGGTGCCAACCACCGTCAGCAGCGAAATGAACATCAGAAAACTGCCGGCCAGATACATATCCTGGGACTGCAATGCCTTCAGCAGCATCGGCCCGGTCGTCTCGAGCCCAAGCACCACCGAGACGATGACCGCGCCGGAAATCATCTCCGGAAGCAGGTTGCCGATATCGGCGATAAAGGGGTTAAGCGCCATCCGCAACGGATACTTGACCAGCACCTTCCCGGGCGCGAGCCCCTTGGCCTTCGCCGTGACCACGTATTGCTTGTGCAGCTCGTCCAGCAGGTTGGCGCGCAAGCGCCGGATCATACCGGCGGTACCCGCGGTACCGATAACGATCACCGGAACCCAAAGGTGTTCCAGCACCGACATCACCTTGCCCCAGGTCCAGGGTTTGTCGATGTACTGGGCGTCCATAAGGCCGCCGATGTCGGTGCCGAAATAGGCCTTGGCCAGGTACATCAGCACCAGCGCCAGCAGGAAGTTCGGTGTTGCCAGACCGATAAAACCGAGAAACGACAGCGCAAAGTCGCCGACGCTGTACTGTCGTACCGCGGAGTAAACACCGATCGGAAACGACATGACGTACACGAACAGCGTGGTCACGAAGGCGACCACCATGGTCAGGAACATGCGATCGCCGACGACATCGGCGACCGGCTTGTCGTGCTCGAACGAATGCCCCATATCGCCCTGCAGCATGCCGCCGACCCAGTACAGGTACTGTTCCACCGGCGAGCGGTCGAGCCCGTACTCTTCACGCAGGTAGGCGATACGCTCCTGGTTGACGTTCTCGCCCTGGGCCTGCAACTCGTTGACCATGGTGGTGAGATAGTCGCCGGGCGGCAGCTGAATGATGGTAAATACCAGCACGCTGATCACCAGCAGCGTGGGGATCATGATGAGGATGCGACGGACAATATAGCGCAGCATGGATCAGGGTTCCGGCGCGAACCAGAAGGTATCCGGCGAGTAGAGTCCGAAATGGGCTCCGGGATCCCAGTTCCAGATACCCTCGTCGGGCACGTTCTGCAGGCGGCTGTCGATGGCGACCGGCTGCATCACCCCGGCCAGGATACCGATTGAAAAGACGTTGTCGGCATGCATCTCCAGCATCTGCTGCCAGGCTTCGCGCCGGGCTTCCTCGGACTCGGCGCCATACCAGCTGTGCAGCAGCTCCATCAGCTGCTTTGCCTCGACCATATCAATCGGTTCGCCGGCGGCGCCATGGGTCTCGTAGTACTGGCCGAATTTGGGCCACTGATAGTATTCCTGCTTGACCGGGGCCAGCTCGTACGGCGAGTTGGCCACGGTCGCGATACCGTTTTCCAGGCCCGACGAAATGGTCATCTGCGCCTCGCCGGCATAGACGCGGCGACGAACGTTATCGAGGTTCGAAGGCTTGATATGCAGCTTGACCCCGATCTGACTCCAGGAATCCGCAATCAGCTGCAGCACGTCGGCCTGCTCGCTGGTGCCGTCGAAGGTCTCGACGATGATCTCGAGCGAGCGCCCGTCCGGCAGTTTGCGCATACCGGCGGCATCGCGGTCGGTCAGCCCGATTTCATCGAGCAGCGCGTTGGCGCCGGCGATATCGAACTCTGCCCAGCGCTCGCGGTATTCCGGCTTGTACAGCGGCGAACGCGGCAGCAGGGTGTTCTGACCGGTCACGGCCATGCCGTAGTAGATGACGCGGTTGATCTCCTGACGATTGATCGCCATCGACAGCGCCCGCCTGAAGCGAACATCACGGAAAAGATCGCGCCATACCGGATCGTTGTGGTTCAGGTTGGGAAACAGCGCCTGATGGGCGCCCTTCGCGATCTGCCATAGCACCACTCGGAAGCCATACTCGGGCGCATTGCGCTTGAGCAAAGTAAAGTCGCTGAAGCGCAGGTACTGCGCCTGGAGATCGGTTTCGCCGGTCGCGGCCTTGGCCGGTATCAGCTTCGATTCGGTAATCCCCATCACCACGGTATCGATATAGGGCAACTGCCTGCCGTCGGGGTCGACACGGTGGAAATAGGGGTTTCGCTCGAAACGGTAGCGACTGCTGGGACTGGCGGTCGTCTGGTGCCAGGGCTGCAGCACCGGCAGATTGGGATTGTCGCAACGGTACAGGCGTCCCAACGACGTATGCAGCGCGGCCCAGTCCCGCTTCTGGTACTGCTCGACCCTTTTGCTCAACTCGGCGGGATCAGCATACTTTTCGTTGAACTGTTTCATGTAATGCGACGGCGTATAAATATACAGCGGCGCCGCCGACGCAAGCGCCGCGAGAAAGTCGGGGTTCGGATCCTGCCATTCGTATCGCACCGTCGTCGCATCCGGGAAGCTGACGGTCGGAAACTTGTCGTTCACCTTGAGTTCCGCCGGCGGCCCAACGGGATAGAGCGATTCGTTGTTAGCGACATCCTCCCACCAGTAGCGGAAATCCTCAGAGGTGAAAGGCGCCCCGTCGGACCAGCGATGCCCTTCGCGCAGATGCAGCGTGAACACCCGGCCATTTTCGACATCGACCGACTCGAGAATGTCGGGCACCAGTTCGAGCTTCTGGTTGTAACGCACCAACCGGGCGTAACCGTAGACGGTCATCCGGCGGGTATCCTTTTCCTTGCCCATCAGCATGGTCAGACTGCCGCCGAACTGACCGGCCTTCTTACCCATGGCGTCGAAGTCGAGCTGCAGCGGCTGGGCCGGCAAGCGCTCTTCCACCGGCGGCAATTCCCCTGCAGCCACCCGCTCATCCAGCGATGGCGCCTGACTGTACGCCGCCGCCCCCTGACTGAATCCCGCCAATGACAGCAGTACCGCTGCCACGCTGCACCTGCGAAAAAACTTCATGCGACCAACTCCTCTCGACGCGTTCCTGCGGCAACCCTGACGTAATGTCCGTCCTCGAATTCGATCAGCGAGGCCGGCGCATCCGGATGGTGGGTGAACGGTGCGGCCCACGCCAGCGGATCGGATGCCCGGTCCAGCATCAGCCGCTCGAAATCCAGCAGGTGATCGGGATTGGGATCCGGCACCGCGCTCAGCAGCGCCTGGGTATAAGGATGCAATGGCCTGCGGAACAACAGCTCCTTCGGCGCCAGCTCCACCAGTTGTCCCCGGCACATCACCGCAATACGGTCCGCGATGTAATCCACCACCGCCAGGTTGTGACTAATGAAAAGATAGGTCAAACCGAGCTGCTTCTGCAGGTCCTTGAGCAGATTGAGTATCTGCGCCTGCACCGAAACATCGAGCGCCGAGACCGGTTCGTCGCAAATGATCAGCTCGGGACTGAGCGCCAGCGCCCTGGCGATACCGATGCGCTGACGCTGCCCGCCGGAAAAACTGTGCGGATATCGCTGCAGATAACGCACGTCCAGCCCGACCAGTTCCATCAGTTCGCGAGCAACGGTCTGGCGCGTCTTGCGATTGCCGATCCGGTGGATCACCAGCGGCTCGGTCAGAATGTCATAGATCGTCATTCGCGGATTCAGCGATGAAAACGGATCCTGGAAAACGAACTGCATACGCTGGCGGAAATCGGTCAAATCCTTGCCATCAAGGGTCAGCAAGTCGATATCGCGGTAACCGTCATAGAAACTCACCTGCCCCTGATCCGGCTTCAGCGCCTGCATAAGAATCTTGCTGAGCGTGGTCTTGCCACAGCCGCTTTCACCCACCAGCCCCAGGCATTCGCCGCGCATGATGTCGAAGCTGACATCATCCACCGCCTGGACCCGGGTTTCGTGACCACCACCGCTAGCGCGGATGCGAAACTGTTTGCGGACATTGCGCACACTGAGGATTGGCCGGTGACGATCGTAATCGGGCGGCAAGGGATGCTGCGGCGTATGCAGATTGTCGGTATTGGGCTTGATCTCGCGAATAGGCACCAGGCGCTCGTCCGGCCCCATGTCGAACCGAGGCACTGCGCGCAGCAGCGCTTTCAGGTAGGGGTGCGATGGCTGGCGGAAAATATGATCGAGGGTGCCGTATTCCATCACTTCGCCGTGATAGATCACCACCACCTCCTCCGCCATGTTGGCCACCACGCCAAGGTCGTGGGTGATCAGCAACAGCGCCATGTGCAGTTCCTGCTGCAGATCGCGAATCTGCTTGAGGATCTGCGCCTGGATGGTGACATCCAGCGCGGTAGTGGGCTCGTCGGCGATGAGCAATGCCGGATGACACACCAGCGCCATGGCGATCATCGCCCGCTGACGCAACCCTCCTGAGAGCTCGAACGGATAGGTGCGCAGCGCTCGCTGAGGGTCGGGAAAACCAGCCAGGTGCAGCATTTCGCGGGTGAGTTCAAGCGCTTCGGCACGACTGACAGCACGATGCAGACTGAGCGCTTCGGAAATCTGGTCGCCGATGGTGTGCAGTGCGGACAGGGAGGTGTTGGGCTCGGGGAAAATGATGGATATGCTGCCGCCCCGAATGGCACGCATCTGCAGGCTATTGCGGTCCAGTGCCGCTATGTCGGTCACCTGCCCCGACTTTGGGTCACGGAACAGGATCTCGCCTTTATCGATGATACCAGCCTTAGGCAGCAACCCCATGATGGCCTGACTGATGACCGACTTGCCGGAACCGGACTCACCAACCAGCGCCACCGATGCACCCGGGTCGATGTTGAACGAGACGCCTTTGACCGCCTCGACGATCCCCTCCGACAAGCGAAAGGAAACTCGTAAATCCCTGACCGATAATAGGTGATCCAAAACCTGCTCCTTCGCTCTGAAATCAACACCCTAGTGTAGTTTATAGTCAGAGGAGCAGGTCGCGTCCACATCTGCTGTCGCCGGAAAGCGACAGCAGATGTCTTTGACGCAATGTTACCGCCATTGAAGCAAGCGAATCAGCGGTGGTGTTGACGCCCGATGGCGTCGACGATATCCATCACCATTTCAGCTGAATGCTTCGCGGCAGTCTCGAGGAACTGCTCGAATGACACATTCGATTCCTTGCCGGCGATATCGGACAATGCGCGGATGACGATAAAGGGGGTGTCGAAGCGATGGCAGGTCTGGGCGATCGCTGCCGCCTCCATCTCCACCGCTTTCATGGACGGGAACAGCACCCGGGTTTTCGCAACACGCTCCGGACAGTTCATGAAACTGTCGCCGGTGGCAATCAGACCGCGTACCGTTTTCATCCCCTGCCGCTTACCGATGCACTGCTCGGCAATCTGCGCCAGCAGCGGATCCGGCTCGAAGGCAGCCGGCAGGCCAGGGACCTGACCGGGCTCATAACCGAATACGGTCACATCGACGTCGTGGTGCCGCACCTCGGTCGAGATCACAACGTCGCCAACCTCCAGCTGCGGATCGAAACCACCGGCCGACCCGGTGTTGATCACGCAGTCCGGCGCGAACACCTGCAGCAGCAGAGAGGTGCTAATGGCGGCATTCACCTTGCCGATGCCCGACTGCAGCAACACCACGGATTGACCGTGCAGCTCGCCTGTATAAAAGGAATAACCTGCGAAACGCTGCTCTTCGCATCCGCTCAGGGCCGACTTGAGCAGTTCGACCTCCTGATCCATTGCACCGATGATTCCGATGCTGATGTTGTCCTTGCGCTTAATAATATCTGCCAGGCACTTGCTCATCTAAAGTGGCTACCGTCTTTTCTTAGTGTGTTTTTAAGGTTCGTTATTTGTCGTTGCTCTGCTTCGCAGACAGCCTCGTCAAATGCTGCCTGCTCCCCCGCCGTTCATGTCCGTGACATCTGTCATGCCATGAAACATTCAACAAGCAGATGCCTCCCGGTGCTCATGGAATCCCACCGACCGCCTGCAGGAAACGGTTCCCGGCCAGCCGGCTGAAAGTGCAACCCGCCGCTTCCGACATCCGCGGGTTCCGCAGCCGGTGCAAGGATACGCAATTTGATCCTTATACAGAATAGTTCGCTTCACGTATTTGGGGCGAAACATCGCCAATCTGCGCCGAACTCAGTATTCGCGTTCGGGACACGGTCATCAAACCGCCTGCGGATAGAGCCCTGTCCAGCCCAGTTCCCGGAACAACGAGTCAGTATAACCGTCGACATTACAGCGAATATCCAGCTGTTCGCCGCTCACCGGATGCACGAAAGCGAGTTCGGTCGCCATCAACAACAGCCTTTCGAGCCCGAAGTGGTCGCGGAAAAGCTGGTTGTGCTTGCCGTCGCCGTGCTTGGTGTCACCGACCAGAGGATGGAAGATATGCTTGAGATGGCGCCGGATCTGATGCTTGCGCCCGGTTTTCGGCTTGACCTCGACCAGCGAGTAGCGAGCGGTCTCGTAACGACCAACCGGTATCGGCAACTCCACGGTTCCGAGACGCCGAAATTCACTGACGGCATCCTTGGCGGGCTTGTCCGGATCGGCGAAGGGATCGACCTTCTTATCGTGAATCGGCTTGAGCGGATAGTCGATGACACCCTGTTCGGGCGTGTAACCGCGGGTGACGCAGAGGTAGGTCTTCTGGACCCTGCGCTCGGCGAATGCCGCGTTCATCGCCTGCGCCGCTTCTTTCTGCTTGCCAAAAACCAGCACACCGGAGGTGGCGCGGTCGAGCCGGTGAATGGTATAGACGGTAGAACCGAGATATTCCTTCAGCAACGCAACGGCATTGGGCGTTTTGCGCGGTGCAATCCAGCTTGGATGAACCAACAGGCCAGAGGGCTTGTCTATGGCAATTAGGTGGTCATCCTCGAACAGGATTTTCAGGTCAGACATCGCGTGGAAATCGGCTTGAGGAAGACTAGATGAAGGGAAGTGGCGGTAGGGCAGGGATTTGAACCCTGGGAACCTGACGGTTCGCCGGTTTTCGAAACCGGTGCTTTCGGCCACTCAGCCACCCTACCGCTGAATGCGGGGCGTAGTTTACTTGGAATGAGGCAGATGTCAAACACCGAATGAGCGCCAAGCGCTTGAATTTTAATTTATAACCGTCATTATCATCACCATCGGACAGAAACCTTTGAGGGAAACCATGCGAAACGTTCGTACAGTCAACAATGCTGCTTATCAGACCGGCTCGGGCGCAATCTCGACGAATAAGGTCCTGCGCAACACCTACTTCCTGCTTGGCATGACGCTGGCTTGGTCGGCGGTCATCGCAGGGGTTGCTGCAGCGCTGGCGCTTCCGCACCCGGGCCTTATCATCACCCTGGTCGGCTTCTACGGACTGCTGTTCCTGACCGAGAAGAACCGCAACAGTTCGCTGGGACTACTGTTCGTATTCCTGCTGACCGGTTTCATGGGCTATACGCTGGGCCCGATCCTGAACATGTTCCTGGCCCGCGGCGGCGCAGAGATCGTGATGATGGCGCTCGGCGGTACCGCCCTCACCTTCTTCACCACCTCTGCCTACGCCCTGACCACCAAGCGTGACCTGTCGTTCATCGGCGGCATGCTGATGGCCGGATTCGTGGTGCTGCTGGTAGCGGTGATCGCCAACATCTTCCTGCAGATGCCGGCGCTCTCACTGGCGATCAGCGCGATGTTCATCCTGTTCTCCTCCGGCGCCATCCTGCTGACCACCCAGCAGATCGTGCGCGGCGGCGAGACCAACTACATCTCGGCAACCGTGACCCTGTACGTCTCGATCTACAACATTTTCGTCAGCCTGCTGCAGATCCTGGGCCTTACCAGCAGCGACTGAAGCGGCAATTAAAATGCCTTCCAAGCCCCGCCATCTTTGCTAAGATGGCGGGGCTTTGTTTTTTTACGGACAAATCAACGAGTTGCCATGATCTTTTCACTGCTCGTCTATGGCGCGCCCCACAGCCATCAAGCCGCTGAAAGCGCCTACCGCTTCGCCGTCTCCGCGTTGAACCAGGGACACGGCATCCATCGCATATTTTTTTACGGTGACGGCGTTCACAACGGCTCGGCGCTGGCTTCGCCGCCCCAGGACGAGTGCGACCTGCCCGCCCGCTGGCAGGCGCTCGCCGAGCAACACGAGCTCGACCTGGTCGTCTGCATTGCCGCCGCGGTGCGGCGCGGCGTACTGGACGCAAACGAAGCGCTGCGTTACGAAAAGCCCGCTCACAACCTGCGTGCCGGTTTCGAACTCTCCGGTCTAGGCCAGCTGGCCGAGGCGGCCATCCAGTCGGACCGCCTCATTACCTTCGGAGCCTGAGATGAGCAAATCCAAATCCTTTCTGATTATCAGCCGCCGGCCACCCTACGGCAGCAGCCACGCCCGCGATGCCCTCGACACGGCACTGACAACCGCCGTGTTCGAACAGCCCGTGGCGATACTGTTCCAGGGCGACGGTGTGTATCAGTTGCTCAGTGGCCAGGAGCCCGGTGGCGTGCGGCAGAAAAACCTGTCCGCGACCCTCAGTGCGCTGCCGATGTACGATATCGACAGGCTCTACGTCTGTGCCCGGGCTATGGCGCAACGCGGCCTGGATCAGAACGATCTGGTCCTGCCGGTCGAGGTACTCGACGACGCCGGCATCGCCGGGCTGATCCGCAACCATGACGTGGTGATGAATTTCTGACTATGACCCTGCATACGCTCAACCGACCGCCTTCCGACCGCGCCCTGCTGACGGACTGCCTCGCCGCATTGCTGGCCGATGATACCCTGCTGCTACTCGAGGACGGTGTCTATTGCGCACTGGAAAGCCTCTCTCTGCCCACCGGCGTTCGCTGCGTCGCGCTCGCCGCCGATGTCGAAGCCCGCGGTATCGGCTCCCGACTGCCGGCGGGTATTGAAGTCGTCGACGACGCCGGTTTTGTCGAGCTTTGCTGCCGCAACGACCGTGTTCTGAGCTGGTTTTGACGATGACATCACTGGATATCGATGGCCAGCTTATCGAACTGGACAACGAGGGCTATCTGCGTGACCTCGAACAGTGGACGCCGGCAGTCGCCGAAGCACTCGCCGGCCAGGAACAGCTGGCGCTGACGGATGCCCACTGGGAAGTCATCGAGGTGCTGCGCGACTTTTACCACACCTTCGAACACGCACCGGCAATGCGCCCGCTGGTGAAAGCCGTGGCTCAGCGACTCGGGCCCGAAAAGGGGCGCAGCATCTACCTGATGAAACTGTTTCCGGAAAGCCCGGCCAAGGTCGCCGCACGCCTTGCCGGACTGCCGAAACCCACCAACTGCCTGTAAGACCAAACAACAATGACACAACCTCGAATTGCCTTTCTTGGCATCGGTCTGATGGGGCGACCGATGGCCCTCAACCTGCTCCATGCAGGGTTTCCGCTCAATGCCTGGAACCGTTCCCACGCCAAGGCCGAGGCCCTGACCGGCGAGGGGGCCCGTGCCTGCACCTCCCCTGACGAGGCGGTCGCCGATGCCGATATCGTTATCAGCATGCTGGAGAACGGCCCGGTGGTCGATGCGGTACTGCTCAGCCAGACCACCCTCGACGCACTCAAGCCCGGCACCCTGGTAATCGATATGAGCTCGATCCCGCCCGAGATGGCGAAACGCCATGGCGCGATCTTCGCCGAACGGGGCATCGGCTATCTCGACGCGCCGGTATCCGGCGGTACCGTGGGCGCGGAACAGGCCAGCCTGTCGATCATGGCAGGCGGCAGCCGCGATGACTTCGACCGCGCCGGCCCGGTGTTCGCCGCGCTTGGCAAGGCAGCGACCTACATAGGGCCCACTGGCTCCGGTCAGCTCGCCAAATGCGCCAACCAGGCGATCGTCGGTATCACCATCGGCGCGGTTGCCGAAGCCCTGCTGCTGGCCGCCAAGGGCGGCGCCGATCCGGCGGCGGTACGCGAGGCCCTGCTGGGCGGATTCGCCGGCAGCCGCATTCTGGAGCTGCACGGCGAACGCATGATCGAGCGGGCGTTTGTACCCGGCGCAACCGCACGGGTGCAGCTCAAGGACCTGACGACCATTCTCGATACCGCCCGCGAAGAACAGCTGCAGTTGCCACTGACGCAGCAGGTGTTCGAGCAGTACCGCCAGTTGATCGAGAACGGGCTGGAAGAAGTCGACCACAGCGGCCTGCTGCTGCAGCTCGAAGCGCTGAACGCGCCGGCGCGGCTCAACGACCTTCCGACACGCAAGCCCGAAGGCACAGGCGAGTCCGTCTGATGCCAGGACACGCAGCGAACCTTAGCCTGCTGTTCTGCGAGCATCCGCTCGCACAGCGCTGCGCCGCCGCAACAGCGGCCGGTTTCAGCCGGGTCGAGGTCCAGTTCCCCAATCCGTTCAAGGTGCTCGACGCTATGGGATACTCGGGCGTCGCGAGTCTTGAATACATTCCGCAACAGGGAACCGTCGGGGACCTCGACTGGCTCGAGGATCTTGGCACGGAGAAAGTGGAGTTTTCGTTATGAGTCTCGAAGCAGCCGCCGCGCAACTGCAGGCGCTGGAAAAGCAGCACGGCCAGACGCGACGGCAGAACAACGGCAACAGCCGCACCTCTGGCCAGGAAAATATCGCCTATCACCAGTGGACCACGTTCAAGGTCGACGACGAACTGTTCGGCATCGACGTCACCCAGGTCAAGGAAGTACTGCGTCACTCGGAAATCACGCCGGTTCCCGGCGCCGAGCACTATATTCTCGGCATCATCAACCTGCGCGGCAACGTGGTAACCGTCATCGACACCCGCCGGCTGTTCGGTCTTCCCGATGCACAAATCAACAATGACAGCCGCATTATCGTGGTCGAGTTCAACGACCAGGAGGTGATTGGACTGGTGGTCGACAGCGTCGACGAAGTCATCAACCTGCCGCAGAACGCAGTCGAACGGGCGCCAGGCGTATCCAGCGACGAAGCCGGCCGGCGTTTCGTCCAGGGTGTGTGCTACCACAACGAACGTCTGATCATCCTGCTGGACCTGACCAAGATGCTGCAGAGCGTCACGCCCGACACTCCGGACGATCCCCTCTACTGACTGGCCGCCCCCGGCAGTATCCCGGGGGCCCCGCCGCCTTCCCGATACAACTTGAAAACCAGCATCAGAGCCCCGACCGCAGCGACCAGATGCTTGAGACTGTGCCCGCTGATCCAGCCCGACGCCAGTTCAAATACCGCCTGGTCGTAGCATTCCAGCACCTTGGCCAGGCCATAACAGAACAGTGTTAGCCAAAACCACAGTCTGCCGGGCCCTGCCCGCACGCACAAAATTATTGGTATCACCAGCATCGGCGCGAACTGAATCAGCAGGTATGGCCTGAGATCGTCGAACCACTGCCAGTACTGAACGCTACCGAGCGCCAATGGCATCAGCCAGGCAAACAGCTTTAACCCGGCTGGCTCTCCTATCCTGTCGGCCACAACCAGCGAGCAGAAGGCTGCAAAGCACATTGCCATCGGAAGCCGATCCCAGAACAGACTGACGTTGTCCGGTTGCAGGTGATACCAGCCGGAGCCGAACCCTACCAGCAAGAGGCCGACAAAGAACGTTCGATAGATACCCGCTACCGTTACAGATAGTGTGCAACGCACCTTTAGCATTCGAATACCCAATCCGCCGACGAGCAGGAACGCCAGGTTACTGAGTACATTGATGGCGTTATCGATCCGCATCAGCGTACGGCCATCGGCAAAGGCGTGATATGCCGGGTCCTGGGCCAGCGGTTCGGTCAGTAATAACAAAAGCAGCGCGGCACAGGCCCCTAGCCCGATGACCAGCTGTCGACGTGGAAACCTCATAGAGGGCGCGTTTTCTTTCGGGTGAATGTTCATGCGGCCACCTCTTCAATCTCGGTACGCATATCCCAAGGTTGCGCCGGCGGTCGCAAACCGCGCAACCCAAAGCGAACAAGTATCCAGTGAAGCACCTGATGGTATAACCAGGTTATACGATGGCCAGGCCAGGCACCTGCTTTACCCTAGGGGCTGTTGACGTTTGTAGATGCTTCCTGTTGCACTGCAGAATGTCTCAGACAATGACGCGAACGCCGCACAGGGTGTGGCTCCCCGTGCCAGTTCGCTGAAGCCGAATTATTCACCCTGAAGTGTCACCACCAGCCGCCGACTGCCGCCGTAGTCGCGGTGCTCGCACAAATAAATCCCCTGCCAGGTACCCAGGTTGAAGCGCCCATTGGTAATCGGGAGGGTCACGCTGGTGCCCAGCAGGCTGGACTTGAGGTGAGCCGGCATATCGTCCGGACCCTCGTCGCGATGCCTGTACCAGGGCTCGTTTTCAGGCACGGCACGGTTAAAGTGCCCCTCGAAATCTTCCCGAACGCTGGGGTCGGCGTTCTCGTTGATCGTCAGCGAAGCGGACGTGTGCTGAATGAAGATATGCGCCAAACCAACGCGCATCGGCCGCACTTCCGGCAGTTGCGAAAGTATTTCATCGGTCACGATATGAAAGCCGCGTGCTCGGGCACGCAACCGGATTTCCTTCTGGATCCACATAAACTTACTTCGTTAGCTGTAAAGCAAGAAGCATAACGCCCCTGGAAGCCGCTGGAAACGGCAGTCGCTTATATCCCCTCGACAGGAGACAGGTAGCCAAATACAGGCTGAAGGGCTAGAGACGAACGACATCAGAACCTGGAAAGCGAATTCTGCGGGGGTGAGATAAAAACCGAGCAAGAGAAACCGAAGGGAAAAACAGGTGCCATATCCGGGGGACATGGCACCGGGTGCGGTTACTGCACGATCAGGAAGTCTTCCTTTTTAGCGCCCTTTTCGATGCGCTCTTCGAATACCTTGGGCATACGGCCGCGTCCGGACCACTCATGCGGCTGACCATCGGCATCGATTAAGCGATATTTCGGCGGAACCTTGCCTTTTTTACCGCCCTTGCCGCCAGTCTGCGCCACGATATCGTCTGTGGACAGTCCCAGTTCAGCCATCTGTTCCTGAATTTTCTTGATCGCATCGAGACGCTCGGCTTCAGCAGCCTCTTCAGCTTCCTTTTGCGCTACCTTTTCCGCCTTGATTTCGGCCAGATCGGCCAGCACCTTTTCGAGGTCGGCAACTGTAGCACTTTCCACGGCTTTACGAAGGGAGTTCTTCCGCAGCAATGTCGAAGTAAAGTCGAGTTCACTCATATTTGCTCTCTCAGGCTGGTATCAACAGTTCTCAACATGCTTTAACACATGTTTCTAATATAGGTGATTTTTAATGTCACGAATAGAATAACCTAAAAATAATTTAACGTCATAAAATTATTAACGGGCTGCATACAACTCCCCCTGGCAACCGCCAAACCGGCGTGAACACAACCTTAAGGTTCCGGCAGTGGATATCGTTGCCTGGCTTTAATCGCCAATGCAGCATCGGCTCGACGTAAAGTATAACCACCGGCCTGCAAGGTTAAGGATCTGATACCTGTACGCACCAAGAGGATTGGGCGCTAGACGATGTGTGCTTGTAATGGAAAGCTGGAAGACCTGTCGGAGGGATTGCAGTAACGCCGATAATGCAAGGCGCCTGGCTGGAGACGCTTTGCGGACTCCGACAATGGCACTACTTCCTGAAACGTCAGTAACTTGAACGTTTCAGGCTACCACAGGACTGCCGGGCGGCTCAGTTGCGGCTGTCCCGGCTCTGCAAAGTTTCCCACTCCACCTCGACGGTTCCCGAAGGCGCCGAGATATAGGCGGTTCTACCCGTCAAGGTAATGCTGAAGTCCATGGTACGCTCGACCAAACCCGCCAGAGCGTCAATCTGGTCCCAACGAAAGCGATAGAAATCTGCGTCGAGTCCGGCAAACTTGCTTCGTCCCTGCTCCCACCAGACATCCGACTTCGAATTGAAACTATACACCTTTACGTTGCCCGCCCGACGGCTGGCTTTTTTGATTCGATCCGGCGCCGGTTCACCAACTTCGATCCAAAGCGCGATGCTGTCATCCAGGTTCCTGGCCCAGATATCCGGCTCCTCCGCGGTACTCAGCCCTTTGGTAAACGCCAGACCTTCACAGGCGTTAAGACAAAAAGCCAGTACCCGCGTCATCATGCGTTGCGGTGTCTCGGACGGATGCAGCGCCACCGTCAGGTTCAGGCTGTCATAGTGGTCGCGATCCAGGTCGGAGAGCGCCAGCTTGAGTTTAAAAATGGTCGGTTTCAGTGCCACAGTGTATTTACCCTGGATGCCGGGCCCCCGGTATCCTGTTACAAAACTGATAAAGTGCACACATTGTGCAACAGTCGGCAGTTCGAAACCATAGCGGAGCCTTTCGGTACCGGGAACTGAAGCCGTTGCTTCCCCACTCGTCCTCATGCCCTTACCTATTACAAGGCTATTCGCTGTAAAACGGAAATTAGCCTTGCAAAGGGCCCGTCGCTATTCTGCCTCGCAAAAGTGCCCATGCCGAACACCGCTTAACAGTTCGAGAAAGTCCTGACCCGATACCTTGATCAGACTGCGGTGATCACCGGCTTCAAAATAGACGTATGCCAGGCTCGTCAGGGATTCATCCAACAATGTTTCGACATCAAACGCCGGGCCAATCGGTGGAATCGCACCGGGCTTGCAATCGGGGAAAAACCCGGAGGAATCCGACTCCGATGCCAGCGTAAGCTCGCGGTCCAGCTCCCTGTTTACCGCATCAAGCCTTACCCAGCTGTCGCCCGGTATTACGACCATTACGGCTCCGGACTCATCCTGAAGCATCACCGCCT
The DNA here is from genome assembly GCA_013373085.1 of Oceanospirillaceae bacterium. GTDB lineage: Bacteria > Pseudomonadota > Gammaproteobacteria > Pseudomonadales > Balneatricaceae > Marinobacterium_A. The sequence continues at coordinate 58,871 of JABXIM010000034.1, forward strand.
TGGCAATATGTCCCTGGTCAACCTTCGCCGACCGTGCGCTCTCCTGGCTTGAACCTGTTTCGGAATGTGTCAGCGTTTCCCAGCCCACGCTTTTTTCCGTCAAATAATGGCTGACCGTGTTCGACATTGTCATCGCCTGTCCCCTTTTCGGCACTGGATGTTTTGTTTTTTAAACGAGTCGCCCGGAAGCGATGGCTTACGCCATTGTCATTTGTTTCACCCGGGCCGCGAATCCGAGATTAACCCGGCTGTGAGCCTTTAAGGCCAGACGCTCGCTGCTCATCGCCTCGGCCAGATCGCGTAAACCGCCGCGCAACGCCGCTTCGGCGAGCGTCCAGTCGATAATGTCCCGCTGCGCATGACTGCCGCCGAAACTGTTGGCGATATGACGGGCACCGTGTAAAAGCCGCGCCGCCACGGCATAGTCGCCACGCCAAAAGGCGACAAAGCCCTCAACCAGTGGCAGCCCTGTTTTCCAGGCCCAGCAGACAATCTCCGGATGGTCCCCCGCAGCGCCGCGTAATGTATTCAGAATTCGGTCCACATCGTTATCGCGTCCCGCACCAAGGTAGGCCATGACGGCATGCCAGTCGTTGAACGGATAGAGCCGGCCGTCGGCGTGCTGGTCCCAGGTATCGGCCAGCTCCTGCCAGCGGTCGCCGACGTCCGTCCCCAGCATCGACAGCCGCCACAAAAGCGCCGACGCATCGACCATATCCAGCGCCACGGTACTGCGACCTTCCCTGACCGGACCGTCATAGAGCGCCATGGCTTCCTCTACCTTGCCGAGGTCCAGATGATATAGCGCGTTGTGCCACCAGTTATGAACTCGGAAGAAGTTGTCGTCGCCGGACCAGTAAGGCTCGCGGGTACTCATCCATCCGATGCCATCCTCCGCCCGCCCCTGCATTTCCATGACATGGGCCACCGCGTGATGCGCCCAACAGTCCAGCGGCTCGAACGCCACCGCTTCGCGTCCCGCCGCTTCAGCGCGACCATAATCGCCGCACTCCTCGAGTCCGAAGGCCCGCATACCGAGCACGATCGAATATCCGGGTACAGCAGGCGACCACTTTGGCAAGGCACGATGAATGCGGTCGCGCAGGTCTCGCGCATCGGCGCGATAGAAATCGATCAGATGTCCAAGTTGCAGCGCCACCAGATCCAGCGGATAGCGCACGCTGTGGTGATCGAGTTTTAGCGCAGCCTCGGTCCAGTCGCCTTTCAGCAGTGGAGTCAATGCTGCGGCCAGGGATAATTCGCGCTCGTTGAGCGTCAAGCCCGCAACCCGCTCGAGAATGGTCTCAGCCTCACGGTTGGCCTCCGGCTCGGTGGCAACGGCATACAGCCATGCTTTCAAAAGCCAGGCCATGGTGAACTCCGTGGCTTTCCCGGTAGCACTGTCGATCAGAGCGATAGGATCGCCCCGGTAGAGATTAAAGGCTCGAACCGCAGCCTCGTAGTCCTCTATGGCTGCCCCGTTCGCCCCGCTCAATGAATGGCCCTGAAGATCGCATTGCATGACAAACCCTCCCCCTTCAAAGCCCTCCCTGGCGGAATTCACCGAATGACACACCTATCGCAAGTCTAGGTCGGATCTACCGCAGCCAGGCCATAGTGTTGCCGCCGTATGAAGGCAATTCATTACCAGTGACGACCGATCCACATTCAAGGCATGCATCCGTCAGATTCTGCGGCGTAAGGCGGCATATTTTTCATTTGCATTTCAGTTAGCCGGAATATAGTGAACTCCGGGTACCAAGCCCGAACCACCCAACGCAGTCCCGAAAATAATTGAAGGAAATAGTTATGAACAAACAGACCACAGCCGCAGCCCTGGCCCTGGCACTCTCCGCCGGCCTGACGTCCATAGCCGCCCAGGCGGACGAGATGAAGGGAGATATGGCCAAGGGCGATATGGAGAAATGCTTCGGCGTAGCGATGAAAGGCAAGAATGACTGCAAGGCAGGCGCCGGCACCACCTGCGCAGGTACCGCGAGCCATGACTACCAGGGCAATGCCTGGTCGCTGGTACCGGCTGGCACCTGCATGGAAACCGAGTCACCGACCTCGCCGACAGGCTTCGGACAACTGGAAGCCTTCGAAGAAAAACAGTCCTGATCCCAGCATCACACTGCCGGAGCGCCTGCGATGACGATTCATCTCTCCCCCTCGTATTTGTCACCTGGCGTTTCCGGCCACACCGCGCTGCCCGCTCGGGCGGGCATCAGCCTGAAACCGGAACATTTCCGCGCCATCGTCGAAACCCGCCCGGACGTCGGCTTTTTCGAAGTCCATGCCGAGAACTACCTGGTCGACGGAGGCCCCTATCATCATTACCTGCGCCGTATTCGCGACGACTATCCACTGTCGGTGCACGGTGTCGGCATGAATATCGGCGGCGAATGCGAGCTCGATATCGGCCACCTGGAGCGCGTCGCCAGGCTGCTGGAGCGTTACCAGCCGGAATCCTTTTCCGAGCACCTGGCCTGGTCCTCACACGGTGGCGTTTTTCTCAATGACCTGCTGCCTCTTGCGTATGACCAGGCCACGCTGGATAGAGTCTGCGACCATATCGATCAGGTTCAGAACCGGCTGAAGCGGCGGATTCTGCTGGAAAATCCGTCCACCTATGTGGAGTTCGAACAGGCGACCATGACGGAAACCGACTTTATCGCCGCAGTGATTGCGCGCAGCGGCTGCGGGCTGCTGCTGGACGTGAACAACATCTACGTTACCTGTACCAATCACCACCTCGATCCCCAGGCCTACCTGCAGTCGCTACCGGCGACGAGCGTCGGTGAGATCCATCTTGCCGGCTTCGCCCGCGAGCAGGACGCAGCCGGCGCGCCGCTTCTCATCGACAGTCATGACGCCCCGGTCGCCGAAGCTGTCTGGACGCTGTACCAAACCGCACTGGAGCACTGCGGCGCCGTACCGACGCTGATCGAACGCGACGGCAACATTCCGCCACTGCCGGTACTTCACGCCGAGGCAAAGCAGGCCGAGAAGCTGCTGCAAGCCCAAACGGAGAACCATGCATGAACCAGCAGTCGGACTTTACCGCAGCGCTGTTCGATCCTAACACCAGCGTATCTGCAGCACTCAAAACCTGGAACGGCTCCGACCCGGCAAGACGTTTCGACGTCTACCGCAACAACGTGCTGAGTGCGCTGATCGAGGCATTGGCCGATACCTTTCCGGTGACGCAGCAACTGGTCGGCAAGCGTTTCTTTCGCGCCATGGCTCGGGCATTCGCCGGCGCCCATCCCCCTCGTTCACCAGTCATGAGCGACTACGGCGACGCCTTTCCCGCCTTTATCGAACGCTTCTCCCCCGCCGGCTCCGTTCCCTACCTGGCAGACGTGGCACGGCTCGAGTACTTCAGAGTTCGGGCCTACCACGCCCCCGACGCCGACCCGCTCGATGCCAAGGCACTGGCAAGTCACCTTGCCGACAGCGAGCGATTACCCATGTTACGCGCAAGCCTCCACCCATCCGCTACCCTGCTGCAGTCCCGCTTTGCCGCCATATCGATCTGGGCGGCTCATCAGGGCAATGGGGAACTCGCGCATATCGATATCCGGCAGCCGGAACAGGCGCTGGTCATCAGACCAGCCCTGGCAGTCGATGTGGTACCGCTCGATAGCGGCAGCTGGCACTTTGCCGCCGCACTGCAACGGGGAGAAAACCTCGGAGCGGCTCTCGAATCGGTAACGGCAACCGTCGCGCGCTTCGACCCCGTCGCCAGCCTTGGCAGACTGATACAGGCCGGATTGATCACGTCACTTCAACCTGCACCGGAGTGCCAGAGATGAATAATGCACAGCACCTTTCCGCAACCGTTCCCGCGTCCGGGAATATGCTGGTGCGCGGCACAGCGTTCGCCACCTCGCTGCTGGCGCGGATTCCGGAGTCCCTGATCGCGTTGCTGGGCCGATTCTCCATCGCCGCGATCTTCTGGAAATCCGGCCAGACGAAATTAGAAGGCCTTGCTATCGACATTGTCAGCGGCGAATTCCAGTTGGGGTTTCCAACGCTCGCAAACTCGACTCTGTTTCTGTTTCGCGAAGAATACCGCCTGCCGCTGCTGCCGCCTGAGCTGGCCGCCATCATGGCCGCCAGCGCCGAGCATCTGTTCCCGTTGCTTCTGTTGCTGGGATTTGCCACACGCTTTTCAGCGCTGGCATTGCTGTTGATGACCCTGGTGATCCAGATCTTCGTCTATCCCGATGCCTACCCGACACACGGCGTCTGGGCCACGGTACTGCTCTGCCTGATGGTCAGGGGACCGGGCAAGGTCTCCATTGATCACTGGATCGCCCGCAGGATGGCGGGCGCAGCGACATGAGCAGGCGCAGGCTCGCTGCAGATGATAGCGACCCATTCAGCCTGCCTGGCGCTCCAGAACGACCAGTCGGTAGAGCGTCAGCGCCACGAAGAACAGCAGGATAAGCCCCGCGACGTACAGAAACAGCCGCTGCTCCTGGGCCCGTATGCGGGCTTCGATATCGTCCAGCAGCCGTGCCGAAGCGCCACCGGTCGCAAGCGCCTCCAGGTTGCCTGTCAGCAGGTTGAGCTCGACCGCGGCGCGCGAGATATTGCCGAGGATGATGTCGAAGGACTCCAGACCGGACGGTTCGCCCGGCGCCCTGGCCGGCCCGGGCTTATCCGATCCAAAGAGTTTTTCCAGCGACTGCGCAGTATCGCGCAACACCGTGGGACTGCTCGATACTGCGCAGCAGGGTCGAGGGGTCGGATTCCTGACCGATGATCTGATCGGTAGCCTCGGCGACACGCTCCATATAGCGGTCGGCGTAGGACAAGAGCTCGTTCTGAAGTTCGATGGGCGTGAGGTCGCCCCACTCGGGCGCCAGTGCCTGGATATCGGCGCCGCTCCGATCCTCGCTGACCACACCCGCGCGGTTCGCGCGGTTGAAGCGGTCCTCGGTGATCATGATGCAACCGCTCAGCAGCAGAGCCCAAAGCACACCGACCGAGCGCAGCGTTTTGGTGATCCTGGCTCCGTTTTGCACCGCGCTGGCCCCCATGTCTTAACGCACCGGCGGCCTGCCGTCGGCTCCATGCCAATTGACGATACCCATCCAAGCGCAGAACAGAGTAAGGAACCTGGTTCAAGCGAGCGATGAAACGCGTTCAGGCGCCGGCTGCTTTCAAAACGCTGTTTGCGCTGCCGCTTGACGCGTTGGAAACGCTTACCATGAGCCTGCTAGCGGCGAAACTTTACTGCCGTGCCACTGACGCTGACCATCATCATGGCGCCCTGGCTTCCGACCACCTCGTAATCGATATCGATTCCGACAATGCCATCTGCACCGAGCGCACGGGCTTTTTCCTCCATTTCATTGAACGCGATCTCCCGCGCCTTGCCCATTTCCTTCTCGTAAGCCCCCGAGCGGCCGCCGACGATATCCCGCACCGCACCGAAGATATCCTTGAAAATGTTGGCCCCGAGAATCGCCTCGCCGACCACAACATCGAGATAATCGGCAATCTCACGTCCCTGAACAACGGAGGTTGTAGTTTTCAGCATAATCAAGTCTTCCGTCAGTCGATTGAACACACCCGGCCAGCCGAAAACTGTATAACAGCAGCAAGCCGCGTTTATTGCGCCAAGCGAATCCGAGAATGCACGCCGTCCCGAACGCACAGGACGACGCCCGCTTTCACCCGGGCCTTTCGCCCCTTAAGATAGCGGTACTTTATCGACTCTGCGAAGGTCGCAAAACGGTTCCAATCTAACGCCATTACTTCCTGCGTGGCAGCGGCGCGACCCCGGCTCCAAAGGCCGTGCAGCCACAGTATGACCGGGGGCGCTACTGTATCGATGGCCGAAGGAGTTACTGGAGTTCGACGCAAGACCGAACAATATCCAGAACCTGCGCTTTATCGACTGGGCATCACCGCCTCCACGACGTATTTATGTGGGGTCGATCAGCCCACTTCTTCGGCGTCGATAATTTCAACTTCCGCCTCTGCATCCACCAGCCATAGGCGCATTGCCTCGGTCTCGAGCAGCTGCTGCATATAGTCTGCAGCATCCGGGGACAACTCGATCCCGTAGGTACGGAACCGAAACGCCACCGGCGCAAACATGCAGTCGGCGATCGAAAAGTCCCCGAACAGCCAGGGACCGGAGGCTGCGTTGCGCTTGCGGCAACCGGACCAGATACCATCAATTCGTGCAGTCTCTCGCTGCAATGGGGCGGTGAGTTCCACCTGCCGTGCAATGGCGCGACAGTTCATCGGCAGTCGATTCCGGACCTCGGGGAAACCCGAATGCATCTCGGCGCTGCAGGCGCGGGCCTCGGCCCTCACCGGCACGGATACAGGCCATCCCTTGCCATCGAGATAACGCTCCGAAACATATTCGCAGATAGCCAGTGAATCCCAGATGGTCAGGTCGCCATCCAGCAAAACCGGAACCTTCCCGGCATCGTTATAGCGGGCGATTCGCTCGCGGCTATCGGGGAGGTCAAGCGCAATACGCTCCTCCTCGAACGGGATTCCGTGAACGGACAGCAGCAGCCAGGGCCTCAACGACCAGGATGAGTAGTTCTTATTGCCGATGATCAGTTTCAAGGTAACGTTATCCTTGGCGTTAATCGGGCCATCTTCAGCGTTGGCTCAGTGCGGCGCTTGATCCCAGTATAAGTACGGCGCCACTCTCCTTCGAGCCACATCCCGAAGCCTTGCAGTCGACAATTGGATCCAATCAACGGATAAAGCAAAGAAACCGTAAACTAGACGAAACAATTCGGTCATGAACCGGGGGAATAATGCCGGTCTCCATCGCGGCGGGCCGATCTGGCCGCGGGATATACACCCTTGTTTCAGGAATCGAGCAATGAATTTCAAACAGCTTGCCCTCGCGACCGCGGTCGCCGGCGTCTGCGCTACAACGGTCAATGCGGGTCAGGGTAACACCTCCGTCCCCGAGCACCAGGCAAATAGCCCTTGGTATACGGACGCCGTGGACAGTATCCGGCTGAAGCAGATACCCGGTGCCCAGAGCGCCAAGAACGTGATCCTGTTCGTGGGCGACGGCATGGGCATTTCCACCGTAACGGCGGCACGCATCCTGGAAGGCCAGCTCAACGGCCGCGACGGCGAAGAAAACAACCTGAGCTTCGACCTCTTCCCCTATACCGGTCTGGCCAAGACCTACAACGTCGACGCCCAGACGCCGGATTCCGCCGGTACCGCGACCGCGATGATGACCGGCGTCAAGACCGATGCCGGCGTTCTCGGCGTCGATGAGGACATCGAGCGCGGCGACTGCTCCACCGTGGCAGGCAACGAACTGACCACTGCACTGGAACTGGCGGAACTGGCCGGCAAGTCGACCGGTATCGTCACCACAGCGCGCATCACCCACGCCACGCCGGCAGCGGCCTACGCCAAGTCCGCCGACCGCAACTGGGAAGATGTGTCTGACATGCCGAAAGAAGCGGTCGAAGCAGGCTGCACCGATATCGCCCGGCAGCTGGTCGAGTTCGAGTCCAACCTCGAAAACGCTTATCCGGGCGCGGATGTCGACGGCATCGAGGTCGTAATGGGCGGCGGCCGCCGTCACTTCCTGCCCAAGGACGCCGCGTACAACAGCGCAGACGCGGTCAGCAGCGTCGAGGGCGACCGGACCGACGACCGTGATCTCACCGCGGAATGGCAGGAGCAGTACCCGAACGGCGCCTACGTTATCGATAAATCTGGCTTCGACAGCATCGACGCCGACCGCACCGAACGTGTTTTCGGCCTGTTCAACGAGTCGCACATGCAGTACGAAGCCGACCGCGAAAACGACATCGCCGGCGAGCCCTCGCTGAGCGAAATGACCGAGAAAGCCATCGACGTACTCGACAACAATCGCCAGGGCTTTTTCCTGATGGTCGAATCGGGTCGTATCGACCACGCGCACCACGCGGGTAACGCCCACGGCGCGCTGACCGACGCGATTGAGCTGTCCAACGCAGTCGAGGCGGCGATGGAAGCCACCAACCCGGAAGATACGCTGATCATCGTGACCGCCGACCACAGCCACGTATTCACAATCGCTGGCTATCCCAAGCGCGGTAACCCGATCCTCGGCAAGGTCGTTGGCATCGGTTCCGACGAGCCTTCGCTGGCTAACGACGGCAAACCCTACACCACTCTGGGCTACACCAACGGCATGGGCTTCCACGACCTCGGCGACGAAACCGATTCCGATGCCGTGTACGAGCTGGACGTCAATGCCGGTCGTAAGGACATCTCCAACGTCGACACCGAGGCGCCGGGCTACCACCAGGAAGCGCTGGTTCCGCTGGGTTCCGAAACCCACGCCGGCGAAGACGTGGCGGTCTACGGTTACGGCCCGGGCGCCCAGATGGTCAGCGGCACCAACGAGCAGAACGTGATTTTCCACGTCATCAACACTGCCGCCAAGCTGTCCGAAAAGGCCATGTCCGGCCTCTGATACACAGCAAAAGCACCACTGACATCTGACACCGACGGGGAGCCATGCTCCCCGTCTCCTGTTACTACCCTGGATCGACCATGAAGAAACTGCTTTTCGTGCCCGCGCTGCTGGCCAGCTACTGCACGCACGTCAGTGCCGACTGCCCGGCTCCTGGCGCGCCTGTTGCCGCCACCTATCAAGTAACGGCAACAAGCGCGGATAATACCGAAACTCGTTACAATATGACGCTCTGGCGCGCGCAGGATCGCGTCGCGCATCAGTATCCGCAGAGCAAGATCACGCACTTGTGGGATAAAGCGGCGAATGGCGCCCTGCATCTCGAACGGCACTTCGACGATTACGGCAAAGGTATCGAGTACCAGCCGCTCGACATCAACGGCGGAAAAGGCGACAAGGATTGGTCGTTGAAATATCAATTGATCTCAGACCAGTTGAAAGAGCGTATGACCCTGGTCGAAGCCCACACCGGCGACTGTGGCGAATCCCAGACCTATGCACTGGCGGGCGAACCGGCATTCCACCTGACCTGGCTGCCGGGTCCACAACTGCTCGAGGCATTCGAGGTCCGCGACGGCGAAAACGTTACCACCTGGACCCTGAGCGATATTGAAAGCGACCCGTCCAAGGTCGCAGCCTTCTTCGAACATCACGCACAGTACCAACTGACCGATTATGCCGATATCGGCGACAACGAGGCTGATCCGTTCATTCGCAGCATGATCCACCTCGGCTTTATCGAACACGGCGCCTCCGGCGTCTACGATGCCGACGGCCATGCGATCGGAGACCACCAGCACTGACGGAAATGGGAACTGGTACTGGTGCCCGCGGTGTCGCTACGATTTAACAGCGGTCCCAGTCTGCCAGCAGCCGGCACCGCACCAAACCCCTGTCATGTCCGTGACAAACACCGGGCCGAGGGAAACGTTGTTGCCGGCCCGCTACGGATTTGACGATTTGATCGGGTCCCCAAGGGCCTTTTGACGATTTGATCAAAATGAAGTCTCGGGCTTTATCTCGACCGCAAACAAAATCTCTTTAACATATTGTTTTAAAAGGTATTTATTAACCAATAACAATTACTCACCACTGGCACGATGCCTGCTATTCCCTGTTGCTGATTGAACAATCCATCACAACAACAAAAAGGTGCAGCTTCGTGTCTTATAAAACTCAACGACTAACCACCCACCTGTGCTCGGGCCTGCTGCTCGGACTGAATCTCTGCAACCCGGCCTTCGCCACCGAGAACGGCGGCTCCAGCTACCCGATGGGGACGGAATCCTGGGTAGTCGGCGCGCTGCCGCCACCCGGTCTCTACAGCCAGACATACTTCACCCACTACCGCGCCGACGAACTGAAGGACAATAACGGCGATACCCTACCGATCGATTTCAAGGTCACCGCCAATGCCTTCGTCGAGCGCATTATCTGGGTAACTGAAAAGGAGATACTCGGGGGCAACCTGGCCTTTCATACCATCGTGCCGCTGGTCGACGTCGATGTCAGCGTCAACGACATGTCCGACAGCAAGCGGGGGCTCGGCGATATTTTCATCGGCGCCGCGCTCGGCTTTCATCACAGTGACAAACTGCATACTCTGACCGCGCTGGATGTGATCGCGCCCACCGGCGGCTACGATGCCGATGATCTGGCCAACCCCGGACGAAATTACTGGGCGCTCGAAGCCGTATACGCGGCGACCTATATCGATCCGGAGGGCTTCAATGGCGATATCAAATTGATCTACGACTACAACTTCGAGAACGACGACACCGACTATCGCTCCGGGCAGGAGTTTCACTTCGACTATGCCCTCGGCTGGGCTGTGACGCCGAAACTGGTGGCCGGTGTCGGCGGCTATTACTATCGTCAGGTAACCGACGATGAGCTGAACGGGCATAGCCTCGACCGCACCCGAGGTCAGGCATTCGCCATTGGCCCCGCACTGAAATACAGCGGTGACGGCTGGTTCCTCAATGCCAAATGGCAACAGGAAAGCCAGGTCAAGAACCGCGCTGAAGGCGATGCCTTCTGGCTGAAACTGACGTTGCCGTTCTGATTCAGGTCCTTTTAAGAAATTACTTCGCAGATTAACGGGAAAGCCGGGCGGGGAAACCGCGGGTTGTGTGGAGCCACGGCAGCATATGGCGGTCAGTGCGCAGAAAGCTTGCTGCGGTGAAAACCGTCAATGACCTAAGGGTCCTTTGATGGGTTACGCCGCCATTAGAACCCGGTGCCAACCTACAGGAACCTGTAGATGGCGGCTTCACCCATCCTACGAATTACTACGAATTACGGGCTGGAACAGAGGGTTCCCTTTAAATATGGCAAAGGCCGATCCGTAAGGACCGGCCTTTTCTAATGTGTAGTGGGCAAGATGCCGGCTTAAAGGAGTACTGCTGGCGTCAGCGACCTATCTTTTTCGCCGACTGGCCGCCGATGCCCCAGTTCTGCTTAGGCATCTCGTTGATCAGCACCCGCACCGTTTCGCGCGGGGCACCGATTGCCTTATAACAGGCTTCTGTGAGTTCGTGAATCAGGGCTTCTTTCTGTTCGTCAGTTCGCCCTTCCAGAATATTGACCTGAACTAACGGCATGTTCTTTCTCCTCAGACGAAGCGACCGCTGATCGAACCCAGATCCTGATAATGCACGGTGAAGTTGTCGCCCGGGTTGACCGGCATCGCCGCGGTGATGGCGCCGATCATGATGAAGGCGCCCGCCGGCAGCGACTCGCCGCGCTCGCCGAGCATGTTCGCCAACATCGCCACCGACGCCGCCGGATGACCCAGTACCGCCGCGCCGGCGCCGGTCTGCACCACTTCCCCGTTGATCTCCATCACCACCCCGAGGGTCTTCAGATCCAGCGCCGACGGCGGCGCCATGCGGCCACCGGTGATGAAACGGGTGGAGCTGGAGTTGTCGGCGATCACGCTCTTGAGGTCGAACTTGAA
>JABXIM010000042.1 GCA_013373085.1 Oceanospirillaceae bacterium
CCCCCCGGTGCCGCAACCGATATCGGCAATGCGAGAGGTCTGCGTAAGCCCCTCGATAAGGCTCAGCGCCTTGGCCGTCACCGCGGGACTCCCGGGCCCCTGCCCGTCCAGCAACGCGAAATATTCACAGATCAGGCTATAGTCGAAATCGTGAATGGAGTGGCTTTCATTACCCATTGGAATACCTGTTTGGGTTGACGGGACAGTACTGGAACCTGAAAACAAACCCCAATGATTCGAGCCGTTACGATTTTAAGCTTATCAGGGCCAAGTCTTGACTTTTGCTCTTAAAATGACTGGCATGCGATGTTTTAAATACAGTGCCTGATCTCGCGATTTTTCGTTTTGGCGTGTCGGGGGCAGCCATTTTCGCCCGACAAAGCGCGAGCTCAGGCGGCAACCCCGAATAATCGTCCCACGCCTGCTGTGACTGCCATCGCCAATGCCCCCCAAAAACATACCCTGACTGATGCTTTAACGATTGAAGCACCACCTGCACGCGCAGCAACGCCGCCCAATAGAGCCAGAAAGACGATTGAAAGACATGAAACCGCGGCTATCAGATGAGAAAAAGGTGCTGTCCATGCCGTCAAGAGCGGCAGGGCAGCGCCAATCGTAAACGTCACGGCAGACGCGAGAGCTGCCTGAATCGGCCGGGCTTTTGCGCCTTCAGTGATGCCAATTTCGTCACGGGCATGTGTTTCCAGCGCATTGTGCGCCATGAGTTGTGCCGCAACCTCGTCTGCAAGCTGTGGCGTCAGACCCCGTTGAATATATATATTCGCAAGTTCATTTCTTTCGTATTCAGGGTGTTCCTCGAGAGAACGTTTTTCAAGCTCAAGATCTGCTTTTTCGGTATCCGATTGGGAACTCACCGATACGTATTCGCCGGCTGCCATCGACATTGCGCCGGCAACCAAACCCGCCACGCCTGCAAGAAGTATATCGTTTTGCGTTGTTTCGGCAGCTGCAACTCCAATGATAAGACTGGCGGTCGATACAATTCCGTCGTTTGCACCCAGTACTGCGGCTCGTAACCAACCGACGCGGTGAGATCTGTGTTCTTCGTGGATACTCATCTTGGTAGGGCTTTCCATTTTATCAAGCTAGCGCCCAGGACTGCGGCGAAATGCGGGTGCTGCTGGGCGCAGATTAGTTGAGTATGGCAGAGAGGAAAAGGGCAGCGAGAAGAGAGAAGTCACCCGGCCTGGTTTCCGGCCCAGCTGACGTTTGTCGGTGGTACTTACTGCCTGAAGCGTCACTGCCTGATGTTGACGTTGCCCGGGCGGATGGCGTGTTGTGGGCAGGTTAGGCTTTATGCATCCAGAACATGAGGAGGATCCAAGGATGGACGAGCGGCCGTTCCGGATCGCGAACGTCCAGACGATATGCGGCACCGCCGAAGCCAAGCGCCGGCCACGCGCTGCGGCGCTCAATACAGAGTGGTGAGCATGTGCTTTGGCGACGGTATAGAGGGGCGGCTGTTGGCACCGGGGGAGGTGCCCTCTGGGTACGGGCTCCCACGGACAGCCACAGTGCCGACTACGGCAGATTGTTACCCATGGATACAGTAACTGCTACCCATGCGTTCCCTAAGGTAACACTTATTCCGCAGGACCAGGGTAACACTCTGTAACAAATGAAATAAAAGTCATTAAGAAACAGTTTGTTACAGAACCTGGCACGGCTGGTGCTTTGTATTAGCGCAAAATAACAACAAGACGTTCGTAAGAACAACAACAACAAGACAACGGCTCCGGCTCTGGGCAAATAAAAATAACAAGCCACATTCCGGACCCACATAGCCTCGAACAAAAATAACAACGAGGTTCGTGCTGACCCGCTGGAACGGTGTCACGATGGTCCCCAAACCTTGCCTGACAATAAAAATAATTATCAGGCCTGAACAGTCGACCAGCGGTCAGCCTACTGCCTTTCCGCCCTCTGGGCATCCTTACTCCGCAAATCCTCCAGATATCATGCGCTGGCACTCATCGCCGGTGTTAGCCACCTCGAGAACGTTTTTCAACACCCGTGCTAAGCCACGAAGCTCCGTTTCGGTGCCGATTGCTGTTCGCGCCCAATGCTGCTCCGGCATATCATTCTCCAATCCATCTGCATCATCATATCGACTCCCCCGTCCGCCGATCCGCTCGCGCTGTGCCAGACTTGTCGGTAACGCGGCGGCCAGGGCCGCTGTATATCGCGGCTGCACGGACGAGGATGGGAGGCCGGATGAAAACCGCTTTTGATATGGTCGTACGCTACGGCGCTTTTTCGCTGTTGGCGCTGCTGACACTCGTGGTTTTGCTTGCGGGCCTGGCCGGCGCCGGCTGGAGCGGCTGGTTGCTGGTGCTGCTACCGCTGGCGGGCGTCGGCATCTGGGATCTGGTGCAGGACCGCCATACGCTTCTGCGCAACTACCCGCTGACGGGCCACCTGCGCTGGGTTTTCGAACTCTCGAGGCCCTACCTGCGCCAGTACATCGTCGAGGGCGACCTGAGTGGGCGGCCCTACAACCGCGAGCAGCGCTCGCTGGTGTACGAACGCGCCAAGGATACCCTGGACTCCAAGCCGTTCGGCTCGGATTTCGATTTCTACGATGAGCAGTACGAGCTGATGACGCACTCGATCGCGGCGCGCCGGATCGAGAACAGCGATTTTCGCGTCCGGGTTGGCGGGCCCCAGTGCCGGCAGCCCTGCGACGTGTCACTGCTGAATATCTCGGCGATGAGCTTTGGCGCCCTGGGCGCAAAGGCGGTCGAGGCGCTGAACCGGGGGGCGGCGGCCGGCGGTTTTTACCAGGATACCGGGGAGGGCGGCATCAGCCCCTACCACTGCATTCACGACGGCGATCTGGTGTGGGAGATCGGCACCGGCTATTTCGGCTGCCGCGACGCCGACGGTCGCTTCGATCCGGATCTGTTCGCCCAAGAGGCCCGGCGCGAGCAGGTCAAGATGATCGAAATCAAACTGAGCCAGGGCGCCAAGCCCGGCCACGGCGGTGTGTTGCCGGGCAAGAAGGTGACCGCGGAAATCGCCAGCACCCGTCATGTGCCCGAGGGCGTTGAGTGCGTCTCGCCGCCGGGGCACAGCGCCTTTTCGACACCGCTGGAAATGCTCGAATTCGTCGCCCGCCTGCGCGAGCTGTCCGGCGGCAAGCCGGTGGGCATCAAGCTGTGCGTCGGCCATCCGTGGGAGCTGTTCGCGATCTGCAAGGCGATGCTCAAGAGCGGCACGCTGGTCGATTTCATCGTTGTCGACGGCGCCGAGGGGGGCACCGGCGCGGCGCCGGAGGAGTTCTCCGATCACGTCGGCATGGCGCTGCGCGAGGGGCTGGTGATGACGCGCAATGCACTGGTGGGCACGGGACTGCGCGGCGATATCTGCATCGCCGCCAGCGGCAAGGTCTACAGCGCCTTTTCCATTGCCCGCAACCTGGCGCTTGGCGCCGACTGGTGTAACGCGGCCCGCGCCTTCATGTTCAGCCTGGGCTGCGTGATGGCGAAGAAGTGTCATACCGACCGCTGCCCCACCGGCGTCACCACTCAGAATCCGAACCGCCAGCGCGGACTGGTGGTGGAAGAGAAATATCTCAGGGTGGCCAACTTCCATCGCAATACGTTGCAACGGCTGGGTGAGCTCATCGGCGCGGCCGGGCTCGAGCATCCCGGCGACCTGCGGCCGCATCACCTGCATCACCGCACCGGGCCCAACAGCGTGGCGACGATGGACCGCATCAAGGAGTTCCTCGAGCCCGATATCCTGCTCACCGATCCGGACTCGACCCCCTACGGCGACTGGTGGGCCGTGGCGTCGGCGGACAGTTTTCTGCCGCAGGCCAGGACGGGACCACGCCAGCACCGGGAGTCCCGGGACTGAAGCCGTGCCCGCTATGTGGTAACCACTTCGGTCGCCAGGCCACTCGATGCCCGCGGGATCTTAAGGCGAAGCCGGCGCTTTAGCCTGCACCAAGCGGCTTGGAGTGGCTCAGTGAGCGGTGCCGTGCTCCAGCTGTCCCTCGACGCCAAGGTCCAGTGTCAGCCCCGGCATTAAACGGGTCAGTGCCGTTTCGAGTCGCTGTCGATGAATCGGACGTGTCGCATGGGCGGTCAGGTGAATCTGCAGCTGTCGGATCGCCT
This sequence comes from Oceanospirillaceae bacterium, assembly GCA_013373085.1. GTDB lineage: Bacteria > Pseudomonadota > Gammaproteobacteria > Pseudomonadales > Balneatricaceae > Marinobacterium_A. The sequence continues at coordinate 4,143 of JABXIM010000042.1, forward strand.
GGTCCTGGCATCCGGAAATCTGCTGATTGAAGTCGTCGGTGGCGATCCCGTGGCTTTCCAGGATCAGACGAATTTCCAGATCGAGGCCGGAGCGGAAAGGGGCGCAGATATCCAGTGTAATCGACGGCTCCTGTTCCATGACGGGCGTCTGTTGCTGTCGCGACAGGATACGCAGGCGGTTTCCGGCGACACCTTCCAGGTGCCGCCAAACACAGTCGGCATGGACCTGCGGCAGCTGGAAACGCAGCAGCCCGCTGATCATGCCGTCCATTCCGGCCAGTTGTTGATCGAGCAGACGCCCTTCGAAGAGAGCGATGGTATCGGTGAACCGCTGCAGCAGGTCGGGGCAGTCGTCGCCGGCGATAGCGGTGAGCCAGATGGTATCCATGAATTCAGGTTCGGTTTCGACGGGGTGCCGTGCGAATCCGGTGCCCGAAGGTGCTTCCGGATTCGTGTAGCAATAGTTGAAGGCGCTCGCTGCGCAGGCGTTCGGCTGTGCCGTTGACGCAGCAGGTGCCGCGGAAGATGTTTACACCACCGGCCTTTACCGGGCTGTTATCACCATCGGCGAATAGCACATTGTCGAGCCTGGTGGCGACGCGTGATTCGCAGGTTTTCCAGTCCAGGTTTGCAGGTCTGGTCATTATGGCGACAATTCCTGTGTGTTGTTTCGGGCGGCGGGTGCCAGTGTCACCTGTTTATAGTGCTGTTGTACACCCTTGATCAGCGCGGCGCTTATCAAGGTGCGTCAGAATGCCCATGTCTAACGACGTAATTAAGTATGCAGTCACCAGAAGCACGCCGGCGTTCGACCAGAAGACTATGCCAAAGCGGTCGCAGGCGGGCCAGACGTAGAAGGGTAGTAACAGCGCTGCCAGTGACCTGTATCAACAGTTGGCGCTGACGATAGTGGTTGATGGTGTGGCAGGAGGGGGTGAGTCGCAGCGGGGTATCCTGCGGGGTTTTGCTGACGATGGTGCCGACTACCCCTAGGGCACTTCCCCGCGGCGAAGTGCGGTGGTGCGGGGCTATTCGCGGCGAGGGCGCCGCTCCCACGGGCGGAGCGGTCGTCAGTTGGAATTGCCGGGGTGTACCAGCGCGCCGAGGCCGGCGTCGACCAGGGCACGAATCAGCATGGCGCGGATGGCGCTGGCCTGTTCCAGGTTGAGCGCCTGGCCCAGCAGCGCCTCGGCCTGCTGGCGCGTGAAGGTGCGGATCACCCATTTGATCCGCAGCAGATCCCCGGCGCTCAGGCTCAGGCTGCCGATCCCGAGGCCGAGCAGCAGCAGCGCAACGGCGGGGTCGCCGGCGGCTTCGCCGCAAACGCTGACGGGTTTTCCATGGCGGCGACCGGCGGCAGCGACCTGAATCAGTGCCCTGATCACCGCCGGGTGCAGGGCGTCGAACCACTTGGCCACGCGTTCGTTGTTGCGGTCGACCGCCAGCAGGTATTGGGTCAGGTCGTTGGTGCCGACACAGAGGAAGCTGACTCTTCGCGCCAGCTCATCGGCCTGGTAGACGGCCGCAGGCACCTCGATCATGGCGCCGAGGCGCGGCATCTGGATGTCGTCGTCCTGCTCCTGCAGCTCGTGACAGGCCCGGTTGATCAGCACGATCGCTTCGTCCAGGTCCTCGACGCGGCTGATCATCGGCAGCAGCAGGTTGAGGTTGCCGAGGCCGGCGTTGGCACGGAGCATCGCGCGGATCTGGGTGAGGAATATTTCCGGGTGATCGAGGGAAATGCGTATGCCACGCCAGCCGAGATAGGGGTTCTCTTCCTGCACCGGAAAATAGGTCAGCGCCTTATCGCCGCCGATATCGAGACTGCGCAAAGTGACCGGCCGCGGCTGAAACGCCTCCAGTACCTGCCGGTAGAGGGCGTACTGCTCCTCCTCGGTGGGGAAGCTGTCGCGAACCATGAACGGAAACTCGGTGCGATAGAGCCCGATACCCTCGGCGCCCTTGGCGAGCGAATGGTTGAGGTCCGAAAGCAGGCCGGCATTGGTGTAGAGGGGAATGCGAATGCCGTCGGGGGTTTCCGCGGGCAGGTCGAGCAGCTGCTGCAGGTCCTGGGACAGTTTCTTTTCCTGCTGCTGCATACGGCGGAATTCGTTGCGCAGCGGCTCTCCTGGGTTGAGGTGAACCTGCCCCTGATAGCCGTCGACGATCAGTGTTTTGCCGTCCAGATCCGATAGCGATATATCGGCGGCGAGACTCATGATGGCGGGCACCTCGAGCGATCTCGCCAGGATCGCCAGGTGCGACAGACTCGAGCCGTGGCCGGAAATCACCCCCGCCAGTCGGCCAGAGGGGACCGAGGTCAGGTCAACCGGGCTGAGATTTTCGCCAATCAGGATGCTGTGCTCGGGATACTCCGGCTGTGTCTGCTGCTCTTCGGCCAGCAACCGCGCCATCAGGCGCTTGCCGATGTCGCGGATATCGTGGGCCCGCTCGCGCAGATAGGGGTCATCCATCGCTTCGAACAGCCGGCTGTGTTCCAGGATGCTGTCGCGCAGTGCCGATGGTGCCCAGTGTCCGGCGCGAATTCGCTGCGTCGAAGCTTCGAAAAGTTCGCTGCTGCGTGCAATCAGCGCGAAGGCCTTGAACAGAGCGCGGTCTTCGGGTGTGAGCCCGGCATCGTTGCGCTCCGCCAGACGGTCGAACTCCGCGGCTACATGTTCGATCGCGCTGCGCAGGCAGGCGATTTCGGCCTCGGGGTCGTCGGTCGCCCGGTCCGGAATCTGTTCCAGTTCGGCCGGCGAGCAGATCACCACCCCGGTCCCCATCGCGATCCCCGGTGCGCCAGCGCCTCCGTCCAGGCGGGTGGGCAGATCGGCGGTTTCGGCGCTCTGCTGCGACAGCGCACTGTGCGCCAGCGACAGCGCGATAGCACCGGCCAGCTGCGAGGCCAGGGTCACCAGGAAAGACACCGCCGATTCCCGAAAGCGCTTTTCGGCGCTTTGCTGTACGACCATTACGCCGAGCAGTTCCCCCTGGTGCAGGATCGGTACGCCGAGGAAACCGTGGTAAGGCTCCTCGCCGGATTCGGGTATCGCCTGAAAGTGCGGATGGCCGGGCGCATTGCGCAGGTTGACCGGCTTGCGGCGCTGGGCGACCAGGCCAACTAGGCCTTCGTCGAGGTCGAGCTGCAGGTGGCCAACCACTTCGGGGTTTAGCCCTTCGGCGGCCATCAGAACGTAATGCTGATGGGCCTGGTCGGAAAGGAAGACTGAACAGGCCTCGACCTGCATGGTGGCGCGGATGCCGCTGACGATCAGGCTCAGCGCCGTGGCCAGATCAGGCGCCTGGCCGACATCCTGGACGATCTGGCGCAGCCGGGCCAGTTTCTTGCCCGGGCTCAGACCCTTGGCCGCTTCCTGCGGCTTGGGACGGTGTTCGTCGGGATTCATGCTGCCATCTCCTGTCGCTCCGGAGACGCTCCGCGATCGGTTCGGGCCGTATCCGGATCCTGGGCGGCTACCGGCGTTTTGTGCCGCGCGGTATTCGCCGTTGTCGTTATTGTTGCAAACAGCAGGCCCTTTTTACTCTATCCTGCCCGCACTGAGTTGTCATGCCTAAAGCATGCCCGAGAGCAGGGTGGCGATGCCGAGAAAACTGAAAAAGCCGACGATATCGGTGACGGTGGTGAGGAAGATGCTCGAGGACTGCGCCGGATCCTGTCCCAGTGAGGTCAGCACCATCGGGATGGTGGCGCCGGCCATGCCGGCGATGACCATCGACAGGACCATGGCGAGGCAGATCACCAGCGCCAGTCCGGTCGAGCCGCTCCAGACCCAGACGCCCAGCGCCGTGACGCCGGCGACCGCCAGGCCGTTGAGAAAACCGACCAGCGCCTCTTTCAGCACCAGCTGTCCCCAGTGTCCGGCACGCACTTCGCGCAGCGCCAGTCCGCGCATCGTTACCGCCAGCGCCTGGGCGCCGGTATTGCCGGACTGGCCGGCGACCACCGGCAGCAGCACCGCCAGCGCGGTGTACTGGGCGATGGTGCTTTCGAACAGGCCGACGATACTGGCGGCGAGAAAGGCGGTCAGCAGGTTGATCTGCAGCCAGGGCAGGCGCTTGAGCACCGCGAAGTGGACGCGGGACAGCGCCCGTTCCTCCTTGCTGGTACCGACCATCGTCTGCAGCGTGGCGATGGCCTCGTTTTCCGCCGCGGCCATCAATGCCTGCGGCGGCACCACGCCGATCAGGCGGCCGTCCAGGTCGACGACCGGCAAGTCGATGAGTCGGAACTCCTCCAGCTTGTCGACCACCTCGTCGCGCGGGGTCATCGCCTCGACCCAGGCCGTAACCGGCTGCATCAGCTCGTCGAGCCGGGCCGAGGGGGCGGCCATCGCCAGCTGCTGGATCGGAATCACGCCGCTGAGGCGGTTTTCGCTGTCGAGCACGAACAGGCTGAGGATGTCCTGCCGCTGGCTGGCACGCAGGCGCTGCAGTCCTTCGCGCGCCGTCATATCGGGCCGGAACACCAGCACCCGCGGATCCATCAGAGCGCCGGCACAGTCGGTGGGAAAGGACATCAGCATCTGCAGCTCCGCTGCCCGCCCAGGGTCCAGCAGCGCCAGCCAGCGTTCCCGCAGCCGTGTATCCACGGCCGTCAGCCAGGCGACGCATCGGCCGGGGCTGGCGCGGCTCAGCAGCACGCGGACATGATCGTCGTCCAGTTCTTCCAGGGCCTCGCCGGCGATATCCGGCACCAGCCGCTCCCAGACCGGCAGCGTCAGCTCGGGCCGTTGGGCGCCAAGCAGCTGGGCGATTTGCCCGGTCGGGAGTTTTTCCAGCAGTCGCGAAGCTTCCGCCGGGTAGCGGCTGAGACAGGTTTGCTGCAGCAGCTTCAAGGCGCGCGGCGGGCTAGTGTTCATCCCGGGCCTCCCCGGATTGCGTTCGTGTCGCGGTGCCGCTGTCGCGTGACGGAAATAGCAGCGCCGCGGCGGCTGACCAGAGCATGTCGGTCAGGTCGAGGAAGGTATCGCGCGAGCCCGGCGCCGGCGCGCCGTCGTCCTGGGCCCGCAGTGCATCGACCATGCGTTGCTGGTGCAGCACGCCGAGAAAGAGGCCCCTGCGGTCGGTGACCGCGACCAGCGTGTCCCGGGTCCAGGTGGGGTGGTGCTCGACGGCGGCGAGGCGGGTCTTGGCCGACAGCACCGGCACGTCATGCTGCATCAGGCGCTCGACCCGCTCCTTGGCCCTGGCCGGCAGCAGGTCCTGTACCGCCAGGCTGCCGACCAGGCGATGATCGCGGTCGACGACGAATATCCGGTGCAGCGGCGGCAGCGGGTTGTGGCGGATACGCCGCAGCGCGTCCTCGACACGGATATCCGCGGGCAGGGTGAAGGCCCTCGAATCCATGACCGCACCGACCGAGCCTTCGGGAAAGCTCTGAACCAGCCGCAGCGCGCTGTTGATGCCAAGCGGCAGCCGCGCCAGGATGGAGTGCCGCCGCGCGGGCTCCAGCAGTTGTAGCAGCGGAACCGCCACCGCGGTCGGCAATCCCGCCAGCAGCGCCGCGGCGCGCGTGTCCGGCAACTGTTCCAGGCTGTGGGCCACGGTCAGCGGTGGCAGCCGCTGCAATACCCGGATCGCCGGTTTATCGGGCACCCTGGTCAACAGCTCGGCGAGTTCGTCGGCATCGACCTCCTCCAGCGCGGTGGCGGCCTCGTCCGGGTGGCGGGACATCAGGTGAATCGCCAGCAGGTCAGTCATCGGTTTCCCCCCGTCGTTTCAGCACCGAGACGCTGTCGGCGAAGCGGCGGGCCGGCACCAGGGTGCGCCCCTCGTCGGTATCGAGAATCACCGCGGTCGAGGTCATCTCCAGGATATCGCCTTCGGTTTCGTCCACGCGCACCTTCTGGCCGACACGGTAGACCTTGCGCAGCTGGTGGGCGGCCAGGATGTTGCTGACCTGGGCACTGGCGCCGATGCCGAATGCCAGCCCAAGGCCGCCGAGAATCGCCGCGACGGCGATGGTGACGACGTTGACCAGCAGGCCGACGTTCAGACCCAGGTGACCGATGCCGAGAATGGCGGCGAAGACGACGATCAGTACCTTGACGGAGGCGCCGAGCGCATCGCTCGAACTCAGGCCGCGCGCCAGGGCCGCGGCACGCACCAGGTCCTGGACCAGGCCGCCGAGCAGGTAGCCGCCGAGCAGGATCAGTCCGCCGATGATCAGTTTCGGCAGGTACTGGATCAGCTGGGTGATCCAGTCGGCGAGTCCCGGCAGCCCCATCGACTCGACGGCCGCGGCGAGGAAGAACAGGAACACCAGCCAGTAGAGGATGCGGGCGATGACGTTCGAGTCCGGTTTGCGCAGCGGCAGGGCCGCGGGGCCCGAGTGGCGACGCAGCCGCGCCGTCAGGTGGTCGATGCCGGAGCCGAATCGCAGTACAAGGGCCTGGATCAGGCGGGCGAACAGCCAGCCCAGCAGCAACAGCAGCAGCGCCGTGATCAGGTTCGGCAGGTAGGCCGCCAGGGTCTGCAGGAACTCGGTGAAGCTGCTGGCGAGTATGTCCCGCAGATTGCTGAAGGTATCCATCGGGCCCGTCGATCCTGTCTGAATGGAGGCAGGCGACTGCCGTTCCTACCGGACCGACACCGCGCTTTCACTATAGACGCAAACGGGATCGCGGGCTTCAGTCGTAAAACGGCAACTGATCGCCGGCCTGCGACGGCGCCTCTCCATCGTCGACGGAATCGAGGTCGGTGCGAAGCGGCAGCGGGGGCCGCGGCCCTTGAACGGCCGCGCGGTAACCTGTCAGTCGCGTTCGGCGGCAGGGGGCCGGGTCTGCGCGGGCAGTGGCAGCAGCAGCGCGATACCGGCAATGGCGGAACCCACCGAGGCCAGCAGGATGCCCAGTTTGGCGCTATCGATCTGGCCCGGGCCGAAGGCCAGGTTGGCAATGAACAGCGCCATCGTGAAACCGATTCCGGCGAGCAACGCACCGCCGGCCAGCAATCTCCAGCCGAGGTCCGGCGGCCGGGTCGCGATACCGGTGCGTACGGCCAGCCAGCTGAATGTCAGAACGCCGACGGGTTTGCCGAGCATGAAGCCGAAGAACACGGCCGCGCTGACGGAACCGTCCAGTTCGTCGAACGCCAGCGGCAGGCCGGCGTTGGCCACAGCAAAAAGCGGCATGATGACAAAGCCGACCCAGGGGTGCAGCGCCATTTCCAGCCTTTCGACCGGGGACAGGGTTTCGCGCGCGGCGACTTCCGCCGCCAGCAATGTTTGCCGGTGCCGGGTGTCGCCGCTTCCCAGCTCATCGGCCGGGTGCGCGACGACCTGGTTCAATATGGCATACAGACGCTCGTCGCTGACCCAGCGGCGGGTCGGTGTCATCAGCCCGAGAATCACGCCGGTAATGGTGGCGTGAATACCTGACGCATCCACCAGCAGCCATATCGAGGCACCGCCCAGAAAATAAAGTGGAAAACTACGGATGCCCGTGACTGCCATTGCGCGAATGACCGCGACGCCGACAGCCGCCAGCGCCAGTGCGCCCCAGGAGAGGTCGCCGCTGTAGCCGATCGCCACGACAAGAATGGCGCCGATATCGTCGACGATCGCCAGCGACAGCATGAACAGGCGCAGGCTTGGCGGAATCCGGCTTCCCAGCAGAGCCAGGCAGCCGATGACAAAGGCGGTATCCGTCGCCATCACCGTGCCCCAGCCCGTCACCCCGGGCTGGCCCCACTGCAGCGCCAGGTACAGCGCTGCCGGCAGCAGCATGCCACCGGCGGCGGCCGCGATGGACAGCGCCGCCATGCGCGGCTTCCGCAGTTCTCCCAGCACCAGCTCCCGTTTGAGTTCCAACGCGACGAGGAAAAAAAACAGCGTCATCAGGCCGCCGTTGATCCACTCTTTGAGCGGGCGGGTGAAATCGAACGCGCCGACCTGAAGTCCGACCCGGGTTTCCCAGATTTCCAGAAAGGGGTGGGCCCAGGGGGAGTTGGACAGAATCAGGGCCGCGGCCGTGAACAGCAGCAGAACGGCACCGCCTGCGGCCTCGATGTGCAGAAAGCGGGCAAAAGGTTTGGTCAGCCGATCGACGTAGGCCGACGGCAGTCGGGTATACGGCGGCTCCGCCTGCGGATCATTCGTCATGGAATACACCCAAAAGACTTATCGGCCTTAACAGGCTGTGGAAATTCTATCTGCGTTGCCGAGTGCGTCGTTAAAAACAGGCTCACAGGCCTTGCCTGAACGCACTTCAGTGCGGCCCCGGAGGGGTGAGCGGAGCGAATAAAAAGCTCATTCAGCCCACTGAACTGCGCTTTTTCGCCTGTTTTTCGTCCGGGCGGCGTTCCGCTTGCCTAGGCCGCCTCGATAACGCTTTTCAACAGCCTGTTAAGGCTTCTACACGAACGGCTGCGCTGGCGCGCGGCTGGCGAACGTGTCCGCGGCGGGATTATGCAACGCCGCTCTCCGGCAGCAACCGGTCGTACTCGCGTTTGACCACCTCATAGCACTCGCAGGTCCTGGCCTCCAGTCCGGCCCGGTCCACGACGGTGATGTGGCCGCGGTGGTAGTGGATCAGGCCTGCCGCCTGCAGCTTGCTGGCGGCCGCGGTGACACCCTCGCGACGCACGCCGAGCATGTTGGCGATCAGCTCCTGGGTCATCAGCAATTCGTCCGATGGCAGCCGGTCGTGGCTCAGCAGCAGCCAGCGGCAGAGCTGCTGGTCAAGGGTATGATGCCGGTTGCACACCGCGGTCTGCGCCATCTGGGTCAGCAGCGCCTGGGTGTAGCGCAGCAGCAGGTGTTGCAGCGCGATCGAGGCCTGGAATTCCAGCTTCAACCGTTCTCCCGGCAGCCGGTAGGCGTGGCCGGCGCTCTGTACCACGGCGCGATTGGGCATGGTTTCGCCGCCCATGAACAGGGCAATGCCGATGATACCCTCATTGCCGACCACGGCGACTTCGGCGGAAGCGCCATCGAGCATGACATAGAGCAGGGAGACGATGGAGTCGGTCGGGAAATACACGTGGCGCAACTCGCGACCGGACTCGTAGATCGCCCGGCCGAGCGGCAGCGGGACCCTTTCCAGGTACGGACGGAGGCGTGCATATTGATCTGCCGGCAGGGCCGCGAGCAGGTGATTCTGTCGCGGGTCATGAAGGGAAGGCACGGTCGAGCTCCTGTTCCGGTCACCGGGCAGGCACCGAACGGCCTTGCCGGCATGGTTTCATCACTGCTTGACGTCCTGCTAGTATAGACAATGGACGACATATCGCGACATATCGCGACATATCGCGACATATCGTGGCTGCACCGGCGAGCTATGAGCGCTGGCGTACAGAACCGCTCCCGCATTCGCGAGATGATGGGATCAAGGATCGGAGTTCGCATGGAAAACTGCCTCGTATCGGAGCGGTAAAAATCTGAACGGCCCGTCCCGTGCAGCCATTGAGATAGAGGTTATGCCATGAAAACGCTACAGAAATTTGCGCTCAGCGCACTGACCGCAGTTATGCTGCTCGGTCTGGCGGGTTGTTCCGGCATGTCGAGGCAGGACACCAATACCGCCATTGGCGCCGGTGTCGGTGCCGTGGGCGGTGCCATCCTGACCGGTGGCAGCACAACCGGCACCGTGGGCGGTGCCGCCGTCGGCGGCATCATCGGCCATGAAATCGACGATTTTAAATAGCGTCGGCGTCGTCCTGAACAATACTGTCGACTTCGGGGGCTGCGTTCCGGCGCTGCCCGTAATCGAATGAACGCGAGAATCCGGTTGACCGCCAAAGAAAGGGGGCTCCGGATTTTTTTTCGGCTTTTTCAGGCCTTTGGCTCGGGCTCCGGAATGCCGGAACCCCGTGGGTGCCATATGGCACGCCGGTTCCGGCTGTTGCGCGGGTCCGGGGTCATCTGCGACGTTTTAGTCCCATGATCAGCGAGACGACAAACAGCACGATAAAAACTACAAACAGGATCCTGATGATTTCGACGGCGCCCGCTGCGATACCGGTAAAGCCCAGTAAGCCGGCGATCACGGCAACGACAAAAAACACAAAGGCGTAATAAAGCATCTGCTTTTTCTCTCCCGTTTCGCGGTTAGCGAGGCTGTAAGGCCGTCACTTGACCCGCATGTCGTTTCGGACCGCTTTCACGCCCCTGACACTTCGTGCCAGCTCGACGGTCCTGTTGATATCGGCCTGGGAGCTGACGAAGCCGCCCAGCTGCACCACGCCCTTGAAGGTCTCGACGTTGATCTCGGCGGACTTCAGCGTGGGTTCGTTGAAGATCGCCGCCTTGACTTTGGTGGTCAGGACAGTGTCGTCAATGTACTCACCGGTCCCTTCCTGCTGCGCAGTGGAGGCGCAGCCGACGAACAGGGCCAGTATGGCCATCAGGGAAAAAGCGTGGAATTGCTTCACTGATAACATGGTTCGGTTCCCGGATAGGCGGGGGGAGCGCTGTCGGTGGCATCGGCAGTCGCACGCGCGTTCGTCATCGTCAATAGGATTGTTCAATCCGGGACTTGCGTCTGTGCGCAAGCGCACATTGCGTCGGTTCGTTGCGGATTCCGGCTCTTGTGTATGACAGCGTACCGACGGGACGGGGGGTAAATGGATAGCCTAATACCTGAACTGGGCCCCCCAGACAGGGAGGCCTTCGAGCCCGACAGGCGCAGAGATCCCCGGCTCCGCACAGGTGCGTGAAGGGTGCGCAAAGGGCAGACCGCGATGAGACGGGACACCGCCATGATTAAATAGGGGATTCACGAAGTCACCGGCTGGCGATATCCGAAAGGCTGTTGCCCTGGCGCCGGAAGTAACCGGCGACCGCTCGCGCGGTCCTAAGCCGGCACCAGTGGATGCAGTCGCCGATGCAGGTCTTCGCCGGGAAGTGCTCGCGAAGTCGGACGGCAGTGCAGGTCTGACCGAGTGGGTCGCGCAACTGTCCGATGGACTTGCGCGGGTGGCCCGGGCCGGGGGTGAAATACTCATGATCGACCTTACGCTGCCCAGCGTTCAGCGCATAGGGGCCTTCAACAGGCTGTTTCAGGCAGCGCCCGCTGCGCTGGTGCTCATCCATCTGAATGCCGTCGATCCCGCCATTCGGTGCCCCTCGTCCGGGCCTGCCCCGTCAGTCTGCCGGTATCGACTCGAGCTGACATGGCTCGATCGCAGTCAGCGGCAGGCCGTCTCCTCGTTCCCGATACCGGTATGACAAGGTCCAGGAGGCTGTCCGGCAATGCTGTTCGTAGCGAGAGCCGACTGGTTTGCGCCTGTTTTTGGGTGTTTTGCGGCGAATAGTGGTTCTGTTCTACCAAACGCAGTGCAAAAAACAGCCAAATTCAGGCGACTCGCTATAAGTGCCTTTCAAGGGTGAAACAGTACACTAGTCCATGATCCGGGCGTAGAGCGACTTGTCGAGCTGGAAACAGCTGCAGGCCGATGCTTCCAGGCCGCCGCGGTCGAGGATTCTGACATCTCCGCGGTGGTAACGGATCAGTTTGCGGTGCTGCAGCGCGCTGGCCGCCTTGGTGATGCCGACACGACGTACGCCCAGCATCCGGGCCAGGTATTCGTGGGTGACATGAAAGCCGTCCCTGTGCGCCCGGTCCTGCGCCATCAGGAGCCATCGGGCGAGGCGTGCCTCCAGCAGATGGAAGCGGTTGCAGACGCCGGTTTGCGCCAACTGGCCCATCATCACATAGAGATAGCGTTTCAGCTGGGTGGGCAATGCGCCACCACACTCGAGTGCGCGGCAAAACTGTGCGGCTTCCATGCGCAGCGCCTGGCCGGGCCCCTGCACGCTGGCGTGCAGGGGAGACCGGTCCTGGCCGAGTATCAGCGAGATGCCCAGCATCCCTTCATCCCCGACCAGCAGCAGCCCCAGACGGGCGGGCCCGTTCATCGTTGTCGTCAGGGATATGAAGCTTTCCGTGGGGAAGTAGACATGGGTAATGGGGGCGCCGGGTTCGGCGAGAATCTCGCCGAAGGCCAACGTCACCCGCTTGCAACCCGCCAGAAAGCGCTGCCGTTCCGGGTGTGGCAAGGCCGCGATCAGTCGATTGACGGCAGGGGCAGGTTTCGTAGCCGGCACTATGATCTTCCTGGCGTGGGAAACGGAGCAAGCGGTACCGGTTAAGAAAGTTCAGCCCGATAGCGCTCCTTAACACCGAGGTGTCCACTTCATCTTGACGTGTAGGGGGGGGATCGTCTGGGCGCTAGCGTACAGAAGTCCGTTCGCAGCTGGGCGATGATGGTCAGGACGGTCGACACAGGCACCCGGAGCGAACGGTCATGTACGCGGTATCGGGGCATGGAATCTCTGTCCGGTGACCATCATGGGCGCGCAGGCGGAACCGCGGGGAACGATTGCGATGCCGGCGTCCAGGTTACCCGCTTCAGGTTACACGGGAGAGTGGTCATGTAAGCGAGGTATGAATTCGGTTCAGCGCTGGCGTTGACAACGGTTTTGATGCTGGGTGGCTGTGAAACCCTGAACACCCCCTCCTACCGGTCCGATTCCGGCACATCCGGCTACAGGTCATCCGATTACGGCCGCGGCAATCAAACCATCAACTATTCGGGTTACGGAGTCATCCAGTCCATCGAAGGGGAGCGGCAGGTCGGCGGGGGCAGCGGTGTCGGTATGGGCACCATCGCCGGAGCCGTTGTCGGGGGCGTGGTCGGAAGTCAGGTGGGGTCCGGCCGCGGCAGTACGGCGGCGACGATCGTCGGTGCGGCCGGCGGCGCCTATATCGGCCACGAGCTGGAAAACCGGCAGCGACAGCAGACCGCCGAGGTGTACAGAATCCGGGTGCGCATGGAGAACGGTTCCACACAAACGCTGCTGCTGAGCGACAACAATCCCGGCTTTCGGGTGGGCGACCGGGTCAGAATCAGTAACGGCGTCATGGAGCGCTACTGACCACAGGCGGTGAGGGTCGAACACCTCCACGACTGACCCTGCTGGACAGCTGCACTCATTTGCCAACGAGGATCGCCAGCTTGCTTTTCAACATCCAACATCGCACCCGATACGACTATTCGCAATCCGTGCGGCTGAGCCCGCAGCAGCTGCGCTTTTACCTGCGCAGCGACGGCTCGCAGCGCGTCATCGCGCATCGGCTCAACATCAGTCCCGCACCGCAGGGGCAGAATGAACATCTCGATCTGGAAGGCAATCGCGTCACTCAAGTCTGGTTTGAGGGCGAAACCCGGCATTTCGAGATCGAGGTCGACATGCAGGTCGAAACACGGCGTGCCGGAGCCGTCGGCGATGCAAGGTTCGAGTTTCTTTTATTCAGTTGGTGATTCAGTGCGCGCCTATGCGTGCTAGCGTACAGAAGCCGCTCCCGAAAGCGGGCGACGATGGTCATGAAGATCGACGCAGGCTCCCGGAAGGCGCGGTGATGTACGCGGTACCGGTCATGGAATCTCTGCGCGATCGATATCGTCGTTTCGCAGGCGGAACACAGCCCGGCTTCCGAGTGAGCGGCCGGGTCCGCATCAACGGGAGGTATGGATCATGAAAGGGCTCAAGGCCGTCGGCACATTATTGTTCACGGGGGCGCTATTGGCAGCACTGTCCGGCTGCGAGAAAGAGGAAGGACCGGCAGAACATGCCGGTAAGGAGATCGACAAGGCGATGCAGGAGGCCGGCGAGCAGATCGAACAGACCGGCGAAGATATCCAGGAGGCAACCAATGGCGGCGACAATTAAAATGCGTGACGGTGGTCAGGCGAGTCATGGGTGATCGACTGAAGTTCCTGGTTCATCGTATCCGGGAGCGGCTGTGGCTCCGGCCTTTCATGACCGGTGTGCTGTCCGTCGCCATCGTATTTCTTGCAAAGGCGGCGGACGATCAAGACATCGGCCGGCGGGTCCCGGCGATCACCCAGGCCTCGATCGAGACGCTGCTCGCCATCATATCGGCCAGCATGCTGGTGATTGCCACCTTTGCCGTCGCATCCATGGTCGCCGCCTATGCATCGGCCAGCAGCACGGCTACGCCGCGCTCCTTTTCGCTGGTCATTTCCGACGATATTTCCCAGAACGCTCTCTCGACCTTTGTCGGGGCCTTTATCTTCAGTATCGTCGCGCTGATTGCGTTGCAGAATGACTTTTATGACAGGGCGGGGCGCTTCGCGGTATTCGTTATCACGCTGTTGGTGCTGGCGATGGTGATCATCACCTTCGTGCGCTGGGTCGACTGCATCGCGCGCCTGGGACGGCTGGGGGGCACCGTCGAGAAGGTCGAAGCCGCAACGGCCGAGGCGCTGCGGCGGCGGCGGGGCGTGCCGACCCTGCGTGGCGTTCCGATGGGGCGGCAGCCACATCGGGGGCAGGCCATTTACAGCGGGTCGATCGGCTATGTTCAGCGCATCGAGATCACGGCATTGCAGACCTGTGCGGAAAAGTTGCGACTGCATATATCGGTGGCCGCCCTGCCGGGAACCTTTGCCACGCCGGGCCGGGCGCTTGCCTATGTCACGGCGGACGCGGGTGATGCGGCGGATCTCGATCCGACCCTGATAGCACAGGCATTCCTGATTGGTTCGCACCGGGAGTTCGACGAGGATCCCCGGTTCGGTCTCGTGGTTCTGTCGGAAATCGCCAGTCGGGCGTTATCGCCCGCCGTCAACGATCCCGGCACGGCGATCGGCATTATCGGAAGCTTCGTGCGACTGTTTGCGCTCTGGGTCGAGCCTGTCGGTGACGACGACCGGGGCTGTTTCGAATGCGATCGCGTGGCGGTGCCCGAACTCTCCCTGCACGACATGTTCGACGATGCCTTCACCGCGATCGCGCGCGACGGGGCCGGCATCGTTGAAGTCGCGGGCCGGCTGCAGAAGGCGCTTTCATCCCTGGCGTCGATGGACGATGCCCTGATGCGGGAGGCGGCGATTCGGCATGCCCGCCAGGCCCTGGCCCGATCGGAACTGGCGCTGGCGCTGCCGGACGAACTGGCGGCGATGCGCCGGCTGGCGACATTCGTCCATTCGGCTCGACCGGGACTGGTCAAGGGATAATAGGGAATATTCAGGTGATACCGAGTCGGAATCCGGAGCACAGCAGCGGCCCCTCGAATACCGGCGTGGTGGTTTCGGTGCGGCATCATGGATGCGCTCGATGCGATCGTTCCGGAGCAACAGCTTCGTGCCGTCGGCACGCAACGGGACCACGTCGCACCCTGGCGTTCCCTGTACAAGATCAACCTGCTGACCGACACGGATGTGACTTTCCTGCTGACCAGCGGCGGGCACAATGCCGGAATCGTCAGCGAGCCGGGACATCCGCATCGTACCTATCAGGTCGCGACCCTGAACAGCATGGACAAATTCGTTTCGCCCGAAGAGTGGTGTGCCCGCACACCGTCCCGGGAGGGATCCTGGTGGCCGGAATGGAATGCGTGGCTGACACAACATTCAGATGGAAAATCGAAACCGCCGGCAACCGGCGCCCCCCGCAAGGGTTACCCCCATCCTGCGCGATGCGCCGGGGGACTATGTATTGATGCAATAGCCGGTGAAGGGAAAGGCCAGGTGAGATCGGTTACCGACAGGCAGGCGTCGTCGCTTGCCAAAGACTCTTGGCGACGCCTTCGTCCACCACGACAACCGTTGACCCCCAGCCGCTCGTTGTTTCGAGATTGTGCACGGCCTATTCGCTGATACCTGTATAACCCCCAAAGGCAACCGAACCGTCAGGTCTTTCCGTTCTGAATACCGTTGTTGATAACGCAACAAGTCAAATATCGACTTCCTTGAGTCGCCGCATGACGGCAACATCGGCAGATTGTCCGCGACTACAGCTTGCCCAGCAGCAGAATCAGCACCACCAACAGTATCAGGCCAATCCCCCCGCTCGGGGCATATCCCCATGAACGGCTATGGGGCCAGGTTTTTATTTCCCCTTGCCGGGCTTGGAGTCCTGACTGCGGGGTGGTTGCGGTTCCGTTATCAGGGGCTCGGTCTCAAATCCTTTGCGGGGCTGTTGTGGCCTTGTGCCGGAACCCGGTGCCTCTTTGCGGTGCTGTTGCTGTTGAGTGCTCGCCTGTTGTTTTTCCTGGGGGCGAGGCCTGTCTTCGCGTTTTATCGGTGCTTTGCCGCCTTGTTCTCTACGGTTCCTGTCCATTATGAATATCCTCTGAGGGATGCTCGTAGCATGCGAGATTGCAAGCCAGCGAGGTGTATCAGATTCGCAGATGCAATGTTCCGCGTCGGTGCGTTGTCGCACTTAGGATCTACGGATAACTCCCGATGCGCTGCTGTCGACTCGGCACGGGCGAGGTTTGCATCGACACCGCAGCCGGGAGTTCGGCACCAGGTACGGAGCATAGAGTGGCGGGAACACAACTCCGAAGTGCGACACCCGCCCGTCAGTTGCCGATACGTATGCTGTCCAGCGATCCCAGCACGCCGAAGGCCTGCAGCAGCCATAGCACCACAGCGATGACGACGACGATATTCAGGATATTCTTGATTTTTCGATCCATGGGTATATAGGCGTTGACGAGCCAGAGCAGTACGCCAACCACGATCAGGACGATGACCAGATTAATCAGGGGCATGTGGACTCTCCTTTGGATCTTAGCCAGCATATTTCATGAAGACGGACCTAATTCCAAATCCCTCACGAAATATCCGGGTTAGCGGTTGATTCGGGAAATTTTCGTGCCCTCGATGCTGATGCCCGCCATCAATCCCTGCTGGCTGAAAATAAACGCATAGGCGTCGTGTTTCAGCGTGGACGTCGAGAGGTTCCTGGCGACGCCTTCGTCAACCAGGACGACGGTGGGGCCGACGCCGAGTTCCCAGCCGTTCGACTCTTCGAGATAGCGAACGGCCTCTTCTGTCATCAGGAAAACGGCATATCCATAGGACTGGGCGCCTATTTGCAGGCCCCAGGACCCGGTAACGGAGTTGTAATAATCGGCGACGGTGGAACCCTTGAGCAAGACGCCTTCGCCATAGCTGCCGCCGAATACCAGGCCGGCCTTAACGATATTTGGAAAAACGAGTATGGCCCTGGCCGACTGCGAAAGTTTTTCCGCAACGGGTTCTGTCCGATAAAGGGTCTGCAGAGCCTGCAGCGAATCCCTGTCCAAATCCTCGGCGGTTGCCGCCCCGGCATGGCTCATCACTCCCATCGCGACGAGGGTGGCCGTCGCGAGTATGAGCGCGAGAACATGACGTTGTATGCTGTGCATGTCAAAACTCCTCCCGGGCTGGGATCTGGTTCATACGCCGGCTGATGGAAAAGTCCATTGCACGTCTTCATGTCGCAACCGGTCTTTCGCTGCATGGCATCCTGCGCAGCGACAGCCTGGAGCCGTTTGATTGAACTCCGGATGTCAGCACAAGGCTAACCGTTTGAAGGGGCCTGGTCTGTATGCCAGCGCACACACCGTCACGAGCGCGCTCCTCTTGGGAGAGGGTACCGGCGAGCCGGCCCTGATATCGGGTCCTGCCCCGAAGCGTTAGTAGCCTCCTCGGTGTGCGTCACCGTACCGACGGGGGGCGGTCATCCGATTAGGCTGGTGTAGCTGTAAATGGAGACATCGATTGGCGATTTCTCCCCTGAGATCCGGAGCAGGAGGCGTTCGATATGAACTGGGATATCGTTGAAGGTAACTGGAAGCAGTTCAAGGGCAAGGTGAAAGCACAGTGGGGTAAGCTCACCGACGATCACCTCGATGAGATTGCCGGCAAGCGTGACGAGCTGGCGGGCAGGATCCAGGAGGCTTACGGCGTATCGAAAGACGAAGTCGAAGAGCAGATCAGGCGGTTTGAAGATCAAACCAAGGATTAGCGGTATCGCCGTACCTAAAGCAGCGACAGCTGATCCCCGGCCTGCGGCGGCACCTCGAACAGGTCGGTACGCAGTTCGATGCCGAGCCGTGGCTGCAGACCCTGACGCCTGAGTGCGACACGAAAACGCTGGGCGATCATCTCGGCGAACAGGCCTTCGCCGCGCATCCGGTTGCCGAAGCGGCTGTCGTTTTCCTGACCGTTACGGCTCTGGCGGATCAGGCTCATCACGTGTTCGGCGCGGTCCGGGTAGTGGGCGTCGAGCCACTCGCGGAACAGGTCCTTCACCTCGTGGGGCAGGCGCACGAAGATGTAGCCCGCGGAGCGGGCGCCGGCCGCGGCGCTGGCCTCGAGGATCGCCTCGAGTTCGCGGTCGTTGATCATCGGAATCAGCGGCGCGACCAGCACCCCGACCGGCACCCCGGCGGCGGTCAGCTCGCGGATGGCGTTGAGCCTTGTGCGCGGGCCGGCGGCGCGCGGCTCCAGGGTACGTTTCAGCTCCGGGTCCAGCGTCGTCATGCTGATCATCACCGAACACAGCTGCTGCCGCGCCATCTCGGCGAGGATATCGAGGTCCCGGGTGACCAGCGCGCCCTTGGTGATGATCGAGAAGGGATGGCGGAAGCGGGCCAGCACTTCGAGCAGCTCGCCGGTAATGTTGCGCTGCTGCTCAAGCGGCTGGTACGGGTCGGTGTTGGCGCCGAGGGTAATGGGTTTGCAGCGGTAGTTTTTCGCCCGCAGCTCCTGCTCCAACCGCTCGGCCGCACCCTCCTTGCAGATGATGCGGGTCTCGAAGTCGAGCCCCGGCGACAGGTCCCAGTAGGCATGGCTGGGCCTGGCGTAGCAGTAGATGCAACCGTGCTCGCAGCCTCGGTAGGGGTTGACCGACTGTTCGAAGGGGACGTCGGGCGACTGGTTGCGACTGATGATGGTCTTCGGCCGTTCGTAGATCAGCCGGGTGTCGATGCGCGACGGCAGTTCGCCGTCCTCGACCGGGTCTATGTCGCTGCAGCGCGGGGCGAAGCGGTTGGCTGGATTGGACAGGGCGCCACGGCCCTTCAGGGGCTTGCTCATTCCGGAGATCTCCGAAAACAAATACTGTTTAAATATACAGTATTTGCGTCCGGTTGCGAATCTGCACGCCCTATCAATCGAGCCGAGATGGCTTTCCCGCCCGAGGCCCCGCAAGCCAACCGGCTGTAGGCGACGCCGGGCAAGGGGGTAGAGCCTGTTGCTGCGGCTCCATCGTCCCCTGAGCCCCGATCGGCCTATCGGGGCTCCATCCTGATGGCGCCGTCGAGGCGGATCACTTCGCCGTTGAGGTAGCGGTTGCCGATGATGTGGGCCGCCAGTGAGGCATACTCCTCCGGATCGCCGAAGCGCTTGGGATGCTGCACCATCTGGATCAGCGGGTCGCGCACTTCGTCGGGCATGCCTTTCATCATCGGCGTATCGAAGATTCCCGGCGCGATGGTCATCACCCGGATGCCGAGATTCGCCAGGTCGCGGGCGATCGGCAGCGTCATGCCGGCGATGCCTGCCTTGCTGGCGCTGTAGGCGGCCTGGCCCATCTGACCGTCGAAGGCGGCGACCGAGGCAGTGTTGATGATCACGCCGCGCTCGCCACCTGTGTCGGGTTCATTTTTCGCCATCTGCTCGGCGGCCAGGCGCAGCACATTGAAGGTGCCGATCAGGTTGATGTTGATGGTCTGGGCAAATTTCTCCAGCGCCAGGGCGCCGTTGCGGCCGACGGTCTTGCCGGCCGGGGCGATGCCGGCGCAGTTGATGCATACGTGCACGGTGCCGAAGCGTTCGACCACCTGTGTCATTGCGGCTTCGACCGAGGCGGCATCGGTCACGTCTACCCGGACAAACAGGGCCTGCTGGCCGAGCTCGTCGGCAAGCGCCGCGCCGGCGTCTTCATTGAGATCGAAGGCCGCCACTTTGGCGCCCTGGGCCGCCAGCTGACGGCAGGTCACCAGGCCGAGGCCAGAGGCGCCGCCGGTAACGATAACGACTTTATTGTTCAGATCCATGTTGGTTCTCCGTATTCGCTGTGGCGCCGGTACGCGGCGCCACCGTCTGTGTTGGTCGCTTCAGCTGATTTCCCGCAGCAGCTCGCGGGCGATAATGACACGCTGGATTTCGCTGGTGCCTTCATAAATCGAGGTGATGCGCACGTCGCGGGCGTAACGCTCCAGCGGAAACTCCTTGATATAGCCGTATCCGCCCAATAGCTGCAGCGCCGAATAGCAGGCCTTGTTGGCTTTTTCCGAGGTAAACAGCTTGGCCATGGAGGCCTCCTTGGAAAACGGCAGCCCCTTTTCTTTGCGGTCGGCGGCGCTCATGAGCAGCAGCCGGGCGGCCTCGAGATCGGTATAGGCGTCGGCCAGCATCCACTGAAGCCCCTGGAAATCGCTCAGCGGCTGGCCGAACTGCTGGCGTTCGGTCAGGTACGTGCGGGCATAGTCCATTGCCGCCAGCCCCACGCCGAGGGCCAGCGAGCCGATGCCGATGCGCCCGCCCGCCAGCTCACCGACGGCGATCCTGAAGCCCTGGTTCAGCTCGCCCATCAGGGCGTCCCTGGGAATGCGGCAGTTTTCGAACAGCACTTCGTTGGTCGCCGACGCGTGCTGGCCCATTTTCTTCTCGGCCTTGGAAATCGTCAGTCCCGGCGCATCGCGCTCGACCAGGAAGCAGGAGATGCCCTTGCCCCGGGGCTGGCTCGGGTCGGTGACGGCCCAGACCACGAAAACGCCGGCGTATTCGCCGCTGGTGATGAACTGCTTGGCGCCGTTCAGCACCCACTCGTCGCCGTCGAGCACAGCGCTGGTGCGCATGCCGGATGGGTCGGAACCGGCGGTGGTTTCGGTAAGGCAGAAGCCGCCGGCCGGATACTCGCCGCTGCAGATCTTCGGCAGATAACGCTGCTTCTGTTCTTCTGAGCCGATTGCCTGGATGACTTCCGCCACCATGTTGGTGACCGAGACGGTGACGGCTGTCGAGGCGCAGGCCCGGGCGATTTCGGTGACCGCCAGGCTGAACACGACGGTGCCGGCTTCGGTACCGCCGTAGTCGGCGTCGATGTTCAGGCCCATGAAGCCGAGCTCGGCGAGTTGTTTCAGGTTGTCGAGAAAGCGTTCGCGGTCGCCTTCCTGATCCAGCCGTTCGGCCACCGGCGCAAGCTCGGATTCGGCGAACTTGCGCGCCATATCCTGGATCAGTATCTGGTCTTCGTTCAGGCTCAGGTCCATCGGTTTTCTCCGGACGGCTGCGAGGTCGCCGGTGGCGTCCTCCGGGCAATGTGCATCTTGTTGTCTGGTCAGACGAGCCGCGGTGTTGGCGTTGTCTGTCTGGCTTTACTATGGCTCAAGTTAAGGTGGCATAAAATGACATTAGTTGACGTTATTAGTCATAAAAAGTGACACTTTGCGAGTATTGCAGTGAGGACACCGCTCCAGGTGACCCGGGGAGGGCAGGTATGGCAACGGTCGATATCCATTATGTGCGGGCGGCGCTTAACTGCGTCGAGCGCAAGGGGCTGGAGACCAGCGCGCTTTTATCGGACTGCGGCATCGACCCGGCCCTGTTGCAGCGGAACGGCGCCCGGGTTCACGGAGACCAGATGACGCGGCTGGTGCAGCTGATATGGGCGGCCCTGGACGATGAATTCATGGGCTGTACCGAGCACCGTTGCAAACAGGGTGTCTTTGCGCTGATGACGCGTCACGTGCTGCACAGTGCATCGCTCGAAGCGGCGTTGCAGCAGGGCGCGCACTTCTACAACCTGTTCAGCGACGATATCCGCATGCGCCTGTTGCGGCGGGGCGCGCTGGGAGTACTGGAGATCGAATTCGCCAGGCCGGAACTTGACCCGGATTGCTTCTACCGTGAGTTCTGGATGGTCATCTGGCACCGTTTCGCCAGCTGGCTGATCGGTGAAAAGATTATGCTGGCCAGCGCCGGCTTCGATTATCCGGAACCGGCCCATGCCGCCGAGCTGAAGTACCTGTTCCCCTGCACCCACCGCTTCGGCCGCGGCAGGATGGTCCTGAGTTTCAGTGCCGATTATCTGGTGATGCCGCCGGTGCGCACCCAGCGCGATCTGTCGCGCTTTCTGCGGCGCTCCCCCGCCGACCTGATCACCATCCCGGGACGGGAAAGCAGCTTCGAGGCCCGTATCCGCTCCGAATTGCTGCACCAGGGGCAGGAGGTACTGGAGTGCCCGTCATTCGAGCACTTTGCCGCGCATTTCAATATCAGCACGCAGACGCTCAGGCGCCGCCTGCGTGCCGAGGGCACGTCGTACCCACGGATCAAGGACGAGGTCAGGCGGGACCTGGCGATCGAAAAGCTGCTGCTGCACCGGCACAGCGTCACCGAAGTGGCGAGACAGCTCGGATTCAGCGAGCCGCGCGCCTTCGCCCGCGCGTTTCGCAACTGGACCGGTCTGACGCCGGCGACGTATGTCGCGCGGAGAAGCGCCCACAGGTCGTCGGACGCCGAGTGAATGCGCGAACCCGTCGCGCTGCTCGGGTATGACGAGTTCCAGCGTCGGACCGGAACGACCTGGAAAGGGTCTAACCTGTCAGGGGCATTCCCCCAACGACAACGGAGCGAGACCGATGAGCGTCAAACCGATACCCGATGGCTTCCATACCGCGACGCCTTACCTGGCGGTTAGGGGGGCCGAAGAAGCGATCGAATTCTACAAACTGGCGTTCGGCGCTATCGAGCGCTTTCGCCTGGATACGCCCGACGGCAAGGTCGGCCATGCCGAGATCGAGATCGGCGACAGCCGTATCATGCTGGCCGATGAGTGCCCCGAGAGCGGTTTCAAGAGCCCGTCGGAGCTGGGAGGAACCAGCTTCGGCTTGAACCTGTACGTCGAGGACGTCGACGAGCGTTTCCAGCGCGCGGTGGATGCGGGCGCGACGGTGCTAAGGCCGGTCAAGGACATGTTCTATGGCGACCGGATCGGCAGCCTTCGGGACCCGTACGGTCACATCTGGTTCGTTTCGACCCACCGCGAGGACCTGTCCGAGGATGAAATCTTCGAGCGGGCGAAGAAAATGTTCGAGCAGCAGCCCTGAGGTCGAGGAGCCCTTAGCCGCGCCAGAACACCGGCGTGAAGATAACGATCAGGCTCAGCAGTTCAAGACGCCCGAGCAGCATCGCGAAGCAGAGGATCCACTTGGCGCTGTCGGTGAGCGAGGCGAAGTTGCCGGCCGGGCCGATGATCTCGCCAAGGCCCGGGCCGACGTTGGTCAGCGCGGTCGCGGCGCCGGTGAGACTGGTGAGCATGTCGAGGCCGGTCAACGACAGCAGCAGCGTGATGACCACCAGGGTCACGAAAAACAGGAACGAGAAGGCCACCGCCGAAGAAATGATATCGTCGCTGACCTCCTTGCCGTTGTAGCGGATCGAGAAGAGTCCGCGCGGGTGTACCAGCTGGCGGATTTGCTTGGCCAGAAACAGGTACGACAGCTGAAAGCGGAAGATCTTCATGCCGCCCGAGGTGGAGCCGGAGCAGCCGCCGATGAAGGTCACGAAGAAGAACAGCGCGACGCTGAAGCTGCCCCACTGGGTGTAGTCGGCCGAAGCGAAGCCGGTGGTGGTGATCACCGAGGTGATGTTGAAGGCGGCCTGTGTCAGGGCATCGAAGGGGGCGTATACACCGTCGGCAATAAGGTCGAGGGTCAGGATCAGCGTCAGGCCGGCTACGATCATCAGAAAGCCAATGACCTGGTCGTCGCGCAGTATCTTCAGCGAAGGGCTGGCGAAAAAGCGGATATAGAGCACGAAGGGCAGACCGCCGAGCAGCATGAACACCACCGAGATCCACAGCATGCCGTTGTCGAAACGTCCCATCGAGCGGTCGTCGGTGGCGTAGCCGCCGGTGGAGACAGTGGCCATGGCGTGGGTGACTGCGTCAAACAGGTTCATGCCCCAGGCCCAGTAGCTCAATACGCAGGCGAGCGAGATGACGGTATAGCTGATGAACAATAGCCGGGCGAGGTGGCCGAGTCGGGGCAGCGACTTGTCGGACCAGTCCGAGGATTCAGTCTGGAACAGCCGCATGCCGCCGACGCGCAGAAACGGCAGGATCGATACTGCCATGCCGATCACGCCGAGCCCCCCGATCCACTGCAGCAGCGCACGCCACAGCAGCAGGCTGTGGGGCAGGTCTTCGATATCCGACAGCACGGTCGAACCGGTAGTGGTGATGCCCGATACCGCCTCGAACACGGCATTGGTGAAATTGAGGTGGGCGTGGCCGAAGGTCAGCGGCAGGGCGCCGGCGACCGACAGCAAACCCCAACTGCAGCAGGTCAGTAGATAGAGCTGGCGCGGGCGCAGCGAGAAGTCGCCGCCGCGGCAGGTGGCGACGAGCAGCAGGCCGAGCGAGCCGGTCACCGCGGCGGATATGGCAAAGGCATAGGTTTCGGAATCGCCCTTGACCAAGCCGATCAACGCTGGAAAGACCATCAGCAGCGCCATGGCCAGGGCAATCAGGCCGCAGACGAAGAGTACCGGACGAAAAAGCTTGAACATCTATCGATTCCCTTTAGTGCACGCCTTATCTGCCGCGTGCCGATCCTGTCAAACAGTGGCGCTGTTGCCGGGGGCTTAAGATCGGGGCTAGATGATAGCCACAGGCATCATGGATCACCACCAGTTTCGGCGCTTGAACTGGATCGCCATACCTATTGCGATCAGGATCATCAGGCCCCATACGATAAAATAGCCCCAGCGCCACTGTAGCTCCGGCATATACGCAAAGTTCATCCCGTAGACGCCGACGATGAAGGTCAGTGGAATGAAGATGGTTGCGATTATCGTGAGCAGTTTCATCACTTCGTTGAGCCGCTGGCTCACGCTTGACAGGCAGGTGTCGTGCAGGCTGCCAAGAATGTCGCGGTAGCCCTCGACCATTTCGATCACCTGGATGATATGGTCGTAGAGGTCGCGCAGGTAGATCCGGGTTTCGGGCTCTATCAGCGCTGAATCGGCCTTGTTAAGCAGGCCTATCCCCTCCCGCAATGGCCAGATGGCCCTGCGCACTTCGATCATTTCGCGTTTGAGACGGTGTACTTCCTGGATCTGGGCTGTCTGTGGCCGGTCGAGTATCGCCTCGTCGAGTGTCTCGATGTGGTCGTCAAACTGCTCCAGCGCCAGGAAGTAGTGATCGACCACCGCATCGGCCAGGGCATAACAGAGATAGTCGGGTCCGCGAGCGCGAATCTGCCCCCGGCTATGGACAATGCGCTTGCGCACGTTGTCGAACAGGCCGGCGTTTTCTTCGGTGAAGGTCAGCACGAAACCCTGACCCAGAATCAGACTGAGGTGCCCGGTCTCGATAGCATCGGTGCCGGGCCGGTAGCGCAGAGTCTTGAGTGCGATGAACAAATAGTCCTCGTACTCTTCGGCCTTGGGCCTCTGGGTGCTGTTGGCGATATCTTCCAGGGTCAGAGGATGCAGGTCGAAGGTGTTTGCTACGGCACTGATCAGTTCGATATCGTGCAGGCCGCTGATGTTGATCCAGCAGACGCTGTCGCGTTGCCGAAGCTGGCGACACTCCTCGATCGAGACGGGGTCGTATTCGTCGAGCCGGTCCCGGGTGTATTCCATCGCATGCATCCGGGCCCGTTCGAGTTTGCGCTCACCGACGAATACAGGGGTACCGGGAGAGAGGCCGGGCTGAATCGACCGGCTGGCGGTAGTGCTAACGGGATCGCTCATGGGGCTGAACTCCTATGAAATGCGCGAGGCGCCTGTAAACACGCCACATCGAGGCCCACAGAGACTGAAGAGCGAAACGAAAACCTGTGCGCGGGCTCTCTACATTGAAGCCAAGAGCACGATTATTGCCAGCAGACGGCCCGCCGGATGCGGTTCAGATGCCGTGAGGAGCACCTCGGGGGAAGAAACAAGCGATGGTTGCAGACGCGCTCGCCCGGCGCAGGCAGCCGCCGGGCGTTAGTTTCCACACGGACGCCAGGGCAAACGACGCCAGGCCCGAACCGGGCGGCTGCTGAGCCTGTGCGGTCGGGTTTCGGATGTCTGTCAGCGGCGGCTAAAGGCGCGGAATTCCTTCTCGACGATTTGTTCCAGCGCCTGGCTGCGGGTCGAATGCGACAGGTAGGCGAGGGTGTCGGGACGGGTCGGCTCGAGACGGTAGAAGCCACCGTGGGTCGACAGTTCCGGCAGGGCGCCGAGGATGCGGTAACTGCCCATCGGGGTCAGCGCCAGCGTCTTGTTGGCACCATAGGCAAAACCGACCAGCGGGTGCTGGGTAATACCGCCAATCTCCCCGTAATCGTTGTCCCAGGAATATTCGATGACCCAGAACTCCAGGCCTGGGTTGCTGATCACTGCGTAACTGGAATCAATTCCACTCATGACCGGAGGGTCCTCTTACTGTCCTTATTGACGGTCCGGCGCCGGGCACCTGATGGCTGAATCATAACCCAAAATAGGCGTCGATGTTTAGCCGGATAGTCGCGCGCGGGTCGATTCAGATCGTCGTCAATTGGCGACATGTCCAGGGGGATTCCGGGATTAACGCTTGATTTTCAAGGGGGAGGCGGTTTTCTTCGGGACTGTGCGGAGGGACACCGCTCTCGCCGGCGAGGGAGCCCGAGAGCGGCGGTCAATCGAGGTTCGGTGGGCGCTTCAACCACGCTCCTGAAGCGGCCGAATCTGAAGCTGGCTGATGGCATCGCGCGCCAGCGGCGACAGCTCGCTGCCATCGTTTTGCAGATAGTCGATGATCTGCTGCTTCATGCTGCGTGCCCAGAACTTGGTCAAGTGGCTGTGCACGCGCGCGGTGGCTTCGGCCTCGCTGCCGTAATGGCTGTTGTTGGCGGCGATCTGGTTCGCCATGTGGATCAGGGTATCGAGTTGATTGCTCATCTGCGTTTCTCTTTAGCGGTCATCAGCCGGCGTGGCGGGCCGGCGCGGCCCCTTCGGTTAAAGCGGCCGGATTGTTGTAAATCACGTGGCGGCCGCTGCGGGCGAAACCGACCAGCAGCAGACCCGCATCCCGGGCCAGATCGATGGCCAGCGACGTCGGTGCCGAAACCGCGATCAGGGCACCGATACCGACACTGCAGCTCTTCTGCACCATTTCGTAGCTGGCGCGGCTCGAGACCAGCGCAAACCCGTCGGCGAAGGACTCGCCGCTTTTGACGGCGGCGCCGATCAGCTTGTCGAGGGCGTTGTGACGGCCGACGTCCTCCCGTGCCAGACGAACATTGCCCTCGGCATCGCACCAGGCGGCGCCGTGGGTGGCGCCGGTTTCCTGCTGCAGCGGCTGATGCTGCGACAGTGCCGCCAGCGCATGCTGAATGGCCGTATCCCCGACAACAGGCGCTGTCACCGGCCTTACCGGGCGGATCGCCTGCTGCAGCGATTCGGTGCCGCACAGACCGCAACCAGTGCGACCGGTGAGGCTGCGCCGGCGCTGCTTCAGTTCCGTCAGGCGCTGGGCGGCGATCTCCAGGTGCACGGCGATGCCGGCGGCTTCCTCATGCACCTCGAGATCGTAGAGCTCCTGCGCCGACTGCAGAATCCCTTCGGTCAGGCTGAAGCCGAGGGCGAAATCGTCGAGGTCTCCGGGCGTGGCCATCATCACGGCATGGGAAATGCCGTTGTAGACCAGCGCCACCGGTACCTCGAGGGCGATACTGTCCTCGGCCGGCGCAGGCGTGCCGCCGCTATCCCGGCGGACATCTACCGGGCGGCGTACCGCCGGGTGGTGGCAGTGGCCAGTGCGCCGCTCAGCCATCTCAGCTGGCTCCGCTCTCGGCTTTCTCGCCGCGCAGCAGCTGGTGCTGCAGCTTCTCGAACGTCTGGAACTGGCGCTGCCATTCCGACGGCTGGCTGACCTTCTCGACCTGCACCGCGGTCACCTTGTACTCGGGGCAGTTGGTGGCCCAGTCGGAGCTGTCGGTGGTGATCACGTTGGCGCCGCTGCCCGGGTGGTGGAAGGTGGTGTAGACCACGCCTGGCAGCATGCGGTCGCTGATGCGCGCACGCAGTACCGTCTGCCCGGAGCGGCTGCTGACGCCGAGCCAGTCGCCGTCCTGGATGCCGCGCAGCTCGGCATCGGACGGATGCACTTCCAGCACGTCCTCGTCGTGCCATACCTGGTTGTCGGTACGACGGGTCTGGGCGCCGACGTTGTACTGCGACAGGATGCGGCCGGTGGTCAGCAGCAGCGGGAAGCGGCTGTTGGTGCGCTCCTCGGTGGCGACATACTCGGTGATCGCGAACTGGCCGCGGCCGATCGGGAAGTCCTCGACGTGCATCGTCGGCATGCCTTCCGGGTACTGCTCGTTGCACGGCCACTGGATGCTGCCGAGCTGATCCAGCCGGTCGTAGCTGACGCCGGTGAAGGTCGGGGTCAGGCGCGCGATCTCGTCCATGATTTCGGACGGGTGGCCGTAATTCATCGGGTAGCCGAGGGCGTTGGCCAGATCCTGGGTGACTTCCCAGTCTTCCTTGCCGGCGACCGGCGGCATCACCTTGCGCACGCGGTTGATGCGCCGCTCGGCGTTGGTGAAGGTGCCGTTCTTCTCGAGGAAGGTCGAGCCCGGCAGCAGCACGTGGGCGAACTTTGCCGTTTCGTTGAGGAAGATGTCCTGCACGATCAGGCACTCGAGCGACTTCAGTGCCGCCTCGACGTGCTGGGTGTTCGGGTCGGACTGGGCGATGTCCTCGCCCTGCACGTACAGCGCCTTGAAGGTGCCGGCGATGGCCGAGTCGAACATGTTGGGGATACGCAGGCCCGGCTCGTCGTCGAGCTTGACGCCCCAGACGTCCTCGAAGCGGGCGCGGGCGGCATCGTCAGCGACGTGCTGGTAGCCCGGCAGCTCGTGCGGGAAGGAGCCCATGTCGCAGGAGCCCTGAACGTTGTTCTGGCCGCGCAGCGGGTTGACGCCAACACCTTCACGGCCGATGTTGCCGGTGGCCATCGCCAGGTTGGCGATGCCCATGACCATGCTTGATCCCTGGCTGTGTTCGGTGACGCCGAGACCATAGTAGATGGCGCCGTTCGGAGCCTGGGCGTAGGTGCGCGCGGCACGGCGTACCTTCTCTGCCGGCACGCCGGTGATCGCTTCTACGTTCTCCGGCGCGTGGCGCTCTTCCTGAATGAAGGTGCGCCAGGCCTGGTATGCCTTGTCGTCGCAGCGGTTGGCGATGAAGTCCTTGTCTTCCAGACCTTCGGTCACGATGACGTGCGCCAGCGCGTTGATGATGGCGACGTTGGTGCCCGGACGCAGCGGCAGATGCTGGGCATCTTTCAGGTGCGGCGTCTTCAGCAGGTCGATGCGGCGCGGGTCGATGACGATCAGCTCGGCGCCCTGGCGCAGACGCTTGCGCATCAGCGAGCCGAACACCGGGTGGGCGTCGGTCGGGTTGGCGCCGATGACGACGATAACGTCGGACTGCATCACCGAGTCAAAAGTCTGGGTGCCGGCGGACTCGCCCAGCGTGGTCTTGAGGCCGTAGCCGGTCGGCGAGTGGCAGACGCGGGCGCAGGTATCGGTGTTGTTGTTGCCGAAGGCAGCGCGCACCAGTTTCTGCACCAGGTAGGTTTCCTCGTTGGTGCAGCGGGATGAGGTGATGCCGCCGATGCTTTCGCGGCCGTACTTGCCCTGAACTTCTGTCAGGCGACGGGCGGCAAAGGCGATCGCCTCTTCCCAGCTGACCTCGCGCCACGGATCGGTGATCGCGTCGCGGATCATCGGGGTCTGCAGGCGATCCTTGTGGGTGGCGTAGCCGAAGGCGAAGCGGCCCTTGACGCAGGAGTGGCCGTGGTTGGCGTCACCGCCCTTGTACGGCACCATACGCACGACCTGATCGCCCTTCATCTCGGCCTTGAAGGCGCAGCCGACACCGCAGTAGGCGCAGGTGGTCACCACGCTGTGCTCCGGCTGACCCATGTCGATGACGCTTTTCTCCATCAGCGTCGAGGTCGGGCAGGCCTGGACACAGGCGCCGCAGGAGACGCACTCGGAGTCCATGAAGTCCTGGTTCTGCCCCGGCGAGACCTTGGAGTCGAAGCCGCGGCCGTCGATGGTCAGCGCGAAGGTGCCCTGGACTTCCTCACAGGCGCGGACGCAGCGGGAGCAGACGATGCACTTGCTCGGATCGAAGCTGAAGTAGGGGTTGGAGTGGTCCTTTTCGGCGTCGAGATGGTTCTCGCCGTCGAAACCGTAGCGCACCTCGCGCAGGCCCACGGCACCGGCCATGTCCTGCAGCTCGCAGTTGCCGTTGGCCGGGCAGGTCAGGCAGTCCAGCGGGTGGTCGGAGATGTACAGCTCCATGATGTTGCGGCGCAGCTTGGCAAGCTTCTCGTTTTGCGTCCACACCTTCATGCCAGCCTCGGCCGGGGTGGTGCAGGACGCGGGCAGGCCGCGCCGGTTTTCGATCTGCACCGCGCACAGGCGGCAGGAGCCGAACGCCTCGAGATTGTCCGAGGCGCAGAGCTTGGGAATGTTGATGTCGGCCAGCGCGGCGGCGCGCATCACCGAGGTGCCTTCCGGCACGGTGACTTCAACGCCGTCGATTTCCAGCGTGACGAGCTTTTCGGACAGGCTGGCCGGAGTGCCGTAGTCTTTGTTGGGGTCGAAATATTGCAGCATGGGTTTGGCCTCCGCTTAGCGCTTGAAGTCGTCGGAAAAATGTTTCATCGCGCTCTGTACCGGGAACGGCGTCATGCCGCCCATGGCGCAGAGGGAGCCGTCCAGCATGGTTTCGCACAGGTCCGTGAGCAGCTCGAGGTTGGCCTCACGGTTTTCACCGGCGCGGATACGGTCGATGACTTCGACACCGCGGGTCGAGCCGATGCGGCAGGGGGTGCACTTGCCGCAAGATTCGACGGTGCAGAACTCCATCGAGAAACGTGCCTGTTCGGCCATATCTACAGTATCGTCGAACATCACCACACCGCCATGTCCAAGCACGGCGCCGACGGCGGCGAAGGACTCGTAGTCGAGCGGCAGGTCCCACTGGCTTTCCGGAAGGTAGGCGCCGAGCGGGCCGCCGACCTGGACGGCGCGCAGTGGGCGATCCGAAAAGGTGCCGCCGCCGAAATCCTCCATCAGTTCGCGCAGGCTGGCGCCGAAGGCCAGCTCGATCAGGCCGCCACGCTTGACGTTACCCGCCAGCTGCATCGGCAGGGTGCCGCGAGAGCGGCCCATGCCGTAATCGGCGTAGGCCTGGCCACCCTTGTCGAGGATGAACGGCACGGCCGCCAGCGACAGTACGTTGTTGACCACGGTCGGCTTGCCGAACAAACCGACGATGGCCGGCAGCGGCGGCTTGGCGCGAACCAGGCCACGCTTGCCTTCGAGACTCTCGAGCAGCGAGGTTTCCTCGCCGCAGATGTAGGCGCCGGCGCCGAGGCGCACTTCCAGATCGAAGCGCTTGCCGCTGCCGAGGATATCGTCGCCGAGATAGCCGGCGGCTTCGGCACGGGCAATGGCCTCATCGAAGATGCGGTGCGCCACCGGGTATTCGGAGCGCAGGTAGATGTAACCCTGGGTCGCGCCGACGGCGAGACCCGCGATGGTCATGCCTTCGATCAGCATGTACGGGTCGCATTCCATTACCAGACGGTCGGCGAAGGTGCCGGAATCGCCTTCGTCGGCGTTGCAGACGATGTATTTCTGCTCGGCCGGGGCGTCCAGAACGGTCTGCCACTTGATGCCGGTGGGGAAGGCGGCGCCGCCACGGCCGCGCAGGCCGGAGGCCTTGACCTCGTCGACGATGGCCTGGGCGTCCAGTTTGAGGGCGTTCTCGAGTCCCTTGAAACCGTCGTGGGCGCGGTAGTCGTCGATCGACAGCGGATCGGTGATACCGGCGCGGGCGAAGGTCAGGCGCTGCTGCTTCTTCAGGAACGGAATCTCTTCGGTCAGTCCCTGGCACAGCGGGTGGCCGGTTTCGCCATCCAGCAGGCCGGCGTCGAACAGAGCTTCAACGTCATCTTCCTCGACCGGGCCGAAGGCGATGCGACCGGCCGGGGTCTCGACTTCGACCATCGGTTCGAGCCAGAACAGGCCGCGGGAGCCGTTGCGCACCAGTTCGATTTCGGCGCCGCGGGCGCTTGCAGTCGCCTCGATGCGCGCGGCGACTTCATCGGCACCCATTGCCAGTGCGGTGGTGTCGCAGGGAACGAAAATCTTCGTGCTCATTACTTCACCTCCAGCGCGCGGGTGGTCAGGGTATCGACCAGCTTGTCGAACTTCTCGGGCGTTACCCGGCCGTGGATACGGTCGCCGATGCGGACCGAAGGCGCGCAGGAGCAGTTGCCGAGGCAGTAAACAGCTTCCAGGGTGATCTCGCGGTCAGAGGTGGTCTGGTGGTAGTCGACGCCAAGCTTTTCCTTGGCGTGGGCCTCCAGTGAGCGTGCCCCCATCGACTGGCAGGCTTCGGCGCGGCAGATCTGCACCGTGTGGCTGCCGGGCGCGGAGGTACGGAAGTGATGGTAAAAGCTGATCACGCCGTGCACTTCGGCACGGGTCTGCTGCAGCGATTCGGCGATAATCGCCACTGCCTCGGACGGGATATAGCCGAAACGGTTCTGGATGGCGTGCAGGATCGGCAGCAGGGCACCGGGCTTGTGTTTCAGGGCGTCGATTTCGTCCTGAATCAGCTGCGGGGTCCACTCGGAGAAACCACTCATTGAGATCACCTGGGCTCTAGATTGTGCTTTTATTATTTATATATGCACTTGATTGCATATTTATGGTTTTATAACCACGTTTATTGGGGGCAAAAGTAGCACCTGTGGTCCAGATTACAAATATGAAATAAACTTCATATGAAGAGAATTCAGATTGAACCGGCCTGGTCCTTTACCGATGAAGCGGGCAATCGCCTAGATCCTCAGTTATTCGTGCTGCTGCAGGCCGTGCATCAGAACGGCAAGCTGACTGCTGCGGCGGCTGAGGCCGGCATTTCGTATCGTCATGCCTGGAATTTGCTCAACAAGTGGGCGGATTTTTTTGGCGTGGAGTTGGTGGAGATGCAGAAGGGCCGGGGGGCGCGGCTCTCGCCGCTGGGCGACAAGCTGCTCTGGGCGGAGCAGCGGGTTGCTGCGCGGCTCGGGCCGCAGCTCGAAAGCCTGGGGTCGGAGCTGAACCTCGAAATCCAGCAGTTGCTGGAAGGGGTCAAGCCGGTGCTGCGTATGTACGCCAGTCATGGTTACGCAGTGGCATTGCTGCCGAAGTTCGCCACCGAGTTTCAGCTCGACCTGCAATACTGCAGTCCCCAGGAGGCGCTGGCCGCGCTGAACCGGGGCAGTTGCGATATCGCCGGCTTTCATATGCCGACTGTCGCGGCAAACGGTTCCCTGATGAAAAGCTATCAGCGCCTGCTGAAACCGCGCAGCCACCGTATCATCCGCTTCATTACCCGCAGGCAGGGTCTTATGGTCAAGCCGGACAATCCCAAGGGCATCACGCAGCTGTCCGATCTGGTGCGAGCCGATGTGCGCTTCATTAACCGGCAGAAAGATTCCGGCACCCGGGCGCTGCTGGACAGCCTGTTGCGGGCCGCGGGATTTTCGGGACGCAAGATCCGGGGCTACGAACTCGAGGAATTCACCCATTCGGCAGTGGCGGCCTATATCGCCGCCGGCATGGCGGACGTCGGCTTTGGTGTGGAGGCCGCGGCGCACCAGTTCGGTCTCGAATTCACGCCGCTGGCCACCGATCATTATCTGATGGTGTGTCATCGCCAGACGTTGAACGACCCCAAAGTGCAGCGCCTGATCGACATGATCAAAAGCGATGCCTTCCATCAGGCGGTATCCCAACTGTCGGGCTATTCACCGATCCGCTGCGGCGAGGTCTGCGGTGTCGATGAGCTGTTCGCGGCAGAGGGTGGCTGACCGTTAGTGTCAAGAAATTGGCCGCAACAGTCATTGAGGTGGAATGGGGGGGAGCGGAAAGTGGTAATAAGTGAGGCGTGAGGTATTTGTTCTTCGCTGACGCTTGCGGGCATCTTCCCCGTAATATTGCTTAACGCTTCACCTTTCACTCTCTCCACTTACCGGGCCTTCAATGAACAGCATTCGCGCAGCCTTTACCGATATTCCCGCCTCCGGCGCCGTGCAGGAAGTCGCCGACGGGGTGCTCTGGCTGCGCATGCCGCTGCCGTTCGCGCTCGATCATATCAACCTCTATCTGGTCGACGACGGCGATGGCTGGGTCGCGATCGACAGCGGCCTGGTCGGTGAATCCACCCGCGAGCACTGGCGCAGGGTCATCGATCAGTCGCTGGACGGACGTCCGCTCAAGGCCTTGCTGGTGACCCATTATCATCCCGATCACCTCGGATCTGCGGGCTGGTTGTGCGAAGCCTTTGGTATACCGCTGTGGATCACCGCGCCGGAATACCAGGCCGCCGAGTTTCTGTTGTGCGAGCGTTCTGAAACCGTCCGTGCGACGCAGTGCGCCTACTACCGCTCGCTGGGCATGAGTGCGGAGCAGCTCGATACGGTTCGTGCACAGCTGCAGCGCATGGCGTCGGCCTATGATCCCCTGCCGCCGCTCGGGCAGGTGCTCGACGCCGGCGATGAGCTTCACCTCGGGGGCCGGCACTGGCAGGTGCGGCTGGCGACCGGGCATTCGCCGGCGCATGCGGTGCTGTATTCACCGGAGCTTGGCGTGATGCTGGCGGGCGATCAGGTACTGCCGCGCATCAGTTCCAACGTCGGTATCTACCCGGAACGCCTCGATACCGACCCGCTGGGGCACTGGCTGGAGAGTCTCGAACGGCTGCAGCAATGGCCCGACGATACCCTGGTGTTGCCGGCGCACAACGAGCCGTTTTACGGGCTGCACCGCCGTTTGCAGGAGCTTCGCGACGACCATGCCGGCAAACTGAAGCAGCTGGAGTCCTTTTGTCTCGAGCCCAGGACAGTGATGGAACTGGTGCCACTGCTGTATCCGCGTCCTCTCGGCGGCATGGACCTGATGCTCGCCGCCGGCGAGTGTCTGGCACATCTGGAGTACCTGGTGCAGCGGAATGGGCTGGTGCGCGAAACCGACGCAGAAGGAATCTGGCACTTCTGTGTTTTGTAGGGTGGAGTTCACGCTTCCGGCGCTCATTGCCACCCTACGATTCTCTGTGGGAGCCGCGCCCCGCGGCGAACAGGGCCGGCACTGTGTCACATCATTCGCTGCGGGGCGCCGCTCCTGCAATCACGTCTCGGCCCACATCACGTCTTTGTGGTCACGTGCGGCGGCCTCGAGCATTTCCAGCAGTGGAAAGGCGCGCCTGGCCAGACCGATCGCCGGACCTTCCTCATCCTCGTTATCCTCGTCATTCCTGTCTGCTTTTGCCTTGGCGTCCGCCGGGGGCGGCGGGTTTTCGAGCGCTTTTCTGAGCTGTGCCAACGCTTCCGGTACATCGTCGGCGAGGATGGCGCCGGGCACCACCACGCTGTGTCCGAGGAGGCGAATCAGCTGCTTGGCGATATCGCCCAGCATGGTGATGTCGGCGTAGGCGTCTGAACTAAACGTAATCAGCATGGTGTGGCTCCGAAGGACTCTGGCGATGTCCAACAGTGTAGCCGAGTCCGCGGGCTGACCTAAGCGTGTCGGTTGGTCGATGTCCGAATATGTCAAGTATTAGACTTTGTTGGTTATTGTTGATCAATGGCGTAACGGCCAAACTGAGCCTCATTACCTTGTCCCTTTCCGAGACAGGGGAAGCGGGCCGCTGCCGTACCAGAAATGGCGCTTTTTTGCCGCGGCTACACTTTCAGGGACGGCGTATCGAACCGCCAGGGGGCTGCTTCAACAAGGCCCGGCGGATGCGCTGCAACACTGTGTCGATGGCGGTGCCGAATGCCGCCGGCAATTTATCCAGAGGTGATGTTCAATGCCCGAATATAAAGCCCCACTGCGCGATATCCGTTTCGCAATGCAGGAACTGCTGGATTTCGACAAGCACTATCAGAATCTGCCCGGGGGCGAGGACGCCAGCCTGGACATGGTCGAGGCCATTCTGGAAGAGGCGGGCAAGTTCGCCGCGCAGGAACTGTCGCCGCTGAACCAGACCGGTGACAAGGGCTGCACCCTGACCGATGCTGGTGTAATTGCGCCGGAAGGGTTCAAGGAAGCCTACGCCCGCTACATCGAGGGCGGCTGGTCCGGGCTGGCGCAGGACCCCGAATTCGGCGGTCAGGGGCTGCCGGAGTCACTGGCCACCATCGTAGCTGAAATCAACGGTACCGCGAACTGGTCCTGGACCATGTATCCGGGCCTGTCCCATGGCGCCATGGTGACGCTGGAGACCCACGCCACCGAAGCGCTGCGCGATACCTACCTGCCGCCGCTGGTCGAAGGCCGCTGGACCGGCACCATGTGCCTGACCGAGCCGCAGGCCGGCTCCGATCTGGGGCTGCTGCGCACCAAGGCCGAGCCGAACGATGACGGCAGCTACAGCGTCACCGGTACCAAGATCTTCATCTCCGCCGGTGAGCACGACATGTCCGAGAACATCCTGCACATCGTGCTGGCGCGTCTGCCGGATGCGCCGGCCGGTACCAAGGGTATCTCGCTGTTCCTGGTGCCGCGCTACAACGTCAACGAAGACGGCAGCCTCGGCGAGGCCAACAGCGTCAAGGCCGGCTCCATCGAGCACAAGATGGGCATTCACGGCAACGCTACCTGTGTGATGAACTTCGACGGCGCCCGCGGCTTCCTGCTCGGCGAGCCGAACCGCGGTCTGGCCTGCATGTTCACCTTCATGAACAACGCCCGCCTGTTCATCGCGCAGCAGGGCATCTGCCATGCCGAACTGTCCTATCAGGGCGCGCTGGCCTACGCCAAGGACCGTCTGCAGATGCGATCGCTGCGCGGCCCGGCTCAGCCCGAGAAGGGAGCGGATCCGATCATCGTGCACCCTGACGTGCGTCGCATGCTGCTGACGCAAAAGGCCTATGCCGAAGGTGGTCGTGCCTTCACCTATCTGTGCGCCCAACTGGTGGATCTGGCGCAGAAGGCGGAAGACGAGGCCGAGCGCAAGCGCGCCGAGGATCGCCTGGCGTTGCTGATTCCGATCGCCAAGGGCTTCCTGACCGAGGCGGGTGTCGAGGCGGCGAGCCTTGGTGTGCAGGTCTTCGGTGGCCACGGTTATATCGCCGAGTGGGGCATGGAGCAGATCCTGCGCGATTCCCGCATTGCGCCGATCTACGAAGGTACCAACGGTATCCAGGCGCTGGACCTGCTGGGCCGCAAGGTGATGGGTAGCCAGGGTGAACTGCTCGAGGGCTTTATCGGCGAGGTCATGGGCTTTGTCGATGCCAACCGCGACAACCCGGAAGCCGGCGCGCTGCTGGCCGAGCTCGAGCGCCAGATCAAGCGCTGGGGCGACCTCACCCGGCAGATCGCCGGCAGTATCCAGCAGGATCCGGCCAGCCTCGGCTCAGCCTGCTTCGATTACCTGATGTACAGCGGATACACGGTGCTGGCCTATATCTGGGCGCAGAGCGCGGTCAAGGCGCAGCAGGCGCTGGCCGCCGGCAGCAGCGAAACCGCTTTCTACCAGTCCAAGCTCGCCACCGCGCGCTTTTACTTCCGCCGCATCCTGCCGCGCAACGAGGGCTTGGCCGTCAGCATGGCTGACTCCGCTGAAACCCTGTTGTCGCTGGAAGAAGAGGCTTTCTCCTTCTGATCCGCCATAGCCGATCCGCAGTCACTGTCGACAGGACGATGTGAGCGCGGAAACCGGGTTAAACATTCGACGAGGCGGGCTGGAGCGTTTGAGAGCGCTGCCCCAAGTC
Organism: Oceanospirillaceae bacterium; assembly: GCA_013373085.1. GTDB lineage: Bacteria > Pseudomonadota > Gammaproteobacteria > Pseudomonadales > Balneatricaceae > Marinobacterium_A. The sequence continues at coordinate 41,737 of JABXIM010000042.1, forward strand.
CCGCGGCAGGTCCTTGATGGGCCTGCCGTGTGCCGGGCCACGGCCATTTATCGCTGCGCGGGTTCTTCTCTTCCGAGCGCGCAAGTACTGGAACAGCTATATGCAAGACCTACACGGTTACTACCTAGAAGATCTGTCAGTCGGCATGAGTGCCAGCTATGCCAAGACCATCTCCGAGAGTGATGTATATCTGTTCGCTGGTATCTCCGGCGACAACAACCCGGTACACATCAACGAACAGTACGCCGCTAATACCTCGTTCGGGAAGCGGATTGTCCATGGGATGTTCAGCGCAGCCCTGATCTCCACCGTGGCGGGGACCCGTCTGCCTGGCCCCGGTGCCATTTATATCGACCAGCAAATCACGTTCAGGGCGCCGGTCTATATCGGTGATACCGTCAACGCGAGTCTCACCATTACCGGAATCGACGAGCGACGTGGCCGCGTCCAGACGCAGACCGATGTGCATGTGGGGGACAGAATCGTCGCGACCGGTAATGCAACCTTCCGAGTTTCCAAACGCCCTTCATAATCGACAGCGGCAGCGCATTGCAGGCTGCTTGCTGAAGAGACTAAGACCCTGTTCTCGCGACGAGGACGCCTGCGCGTTCTGATGCGAGACTGAATCAATTAACTGATGGTGCCTTGTGCCGGTGCGGTCCCAGCGGACCCCACCGGTTTTTTTATGTACAGGATGTACGGTATGCCGCGGTCGCATGGATGCGAAGGAGCGGCGTGTGTCCGCGCGCAGCGGAGTTTGATCAGACATAGAACAGGGATTATGTACAGGCAGTACGATCCCCGATTTTAGCTCCTGCAAAATCGGTATTTCGCCCATCCATGGTGGTCATGCCTCACGCGAACAATATGCGCAAAATAGCCGCAAAGCTCTGAAAACTCTTTATCGCCGCAAGCTCCACAGTCACTGAGCTGCTGGTTAATTTGTAATCGTCTGCCTGGTTGTTTCGGGGTTGCGCAGTCCGGCTGCGGGCTCTCCCGGGCATCTGATTACAACAATAACGACGGAGATATCGGCATGAGCTTTTCGTCATTCTGTTTACTGTCGCCGGCAGCTGTTCCTGTGCTGCCGGAAAACCATCCGGCGCCTGACAGGGCGTTGCTCCCGCTGCACGGAGGATACCGCCATGATCGGTGATCGTATCCTCGGTGTTCTGCTGCTCCTCCTGGCCGTCGCGTACGGCTGGGAGGCTGCGCACTTTCCCGAGCCCTTTGGCGGCGCCGAGGCCGTCGGGCCGGAGACCTTCCCGATCCTGCTGTCGGTGATTCTGGGGCTCAGCAGCCTGTACCTCATC
>JABXIM010000101.1 GCA_013373085.1 Oceanospirillaceae bacterium
GTTCACCACCATGATGATGCCCAGATGGATCGGATCGACGCCGAGTTCCATCGCGATCGGGAACACCACCGGGGCCACGATGACCAGAAGCCCCGAGGGTTCCATGAACTGGCCGCCGATAAGAAGCAGGATGTTGACCGCGATGAGGAAGGTGAACCAGTTGAAGCCGACACCCAGCATCCACTCGGTGACCACCTGCGGAATCCTTTCGGACGACAGTGTGTGGGCGAACAGCAGTGCGTTGGCGATGATGAACATCAGCATCACCGTGGTTTTGGTTCCATCCAGGATCACCTTGCGGGTCTCGCTGCCGAAGAGCGCCGGGAAGAAGGCCCGCACCACCGCCACCAGATTGCGCCGCCAGACCGGCAGCCCCGCCAGCAGGCAATGCAGCATCGACTCGTGCAGATCATGTCCGCGCTTGAAGATATAGAAGAAGGCGATGCCAAGTCCCAGTATCAGCCCCCAGAGCGCACGGCCACCGGCGGTTACCGTCTCGCTGTCGGCGGTGGCGAAGAATGACATGATCATCCAAACGAGGAAGAAGGACACGCCATAGACACTGCCGTTGAAACCGACCCGCGCGGCGGGGCGATCCGACTCCTGTACCCAGGTGGTGCCCTTCAGCGGCCCCATGTCCCGGTAAACGAACAGCGCGATCAGCATCGAGTATACCGCGGCCACCACGGCCGCTTCGGTCGGCGTGAAGACGCCTCCGTAGATACCGCCCATGATGATGACGATCAGGAACAGGCCCCATCCGGCCTCCTTGCCGCCGCGCACGATGGCCCCGAAGCCTTTCCAGGGTTCCGACGGCAGGCCCTTGATCCGTGCCACGACATAGATCGCCAGCATCAGCATGCCGCCGGCCAGCAAGCCGGGAATGACGCCGGCCAGGAACATGCGCCCGACCGAGACGTTCGTCGCCGCCGCGTAGACCACCATCACGATTGACGGCGGAATCAGTATCCCCAGGGTACCGGCGTTGGCAATGATGCCGGAGGCGAATTCCTTCGAGTAGCCGACCTGGCGCATGCCGGCGATGGCGATGGTGCCGATCGCAACCACCGTCGCCGGAGACGAACCGGACAGTGCCGCGAACATCATGCAGGCCAGTACCGATGCCATCGCCAATCCGCCACGGAAGTGACCGACGCTGGCAATGGCGAAGTTGATCAGCCGCTTGGCCACCCCCCCGGTGGACATGAAGGCCGATGCCAGGATGAAGAACGGAATCGCCAGCAGCGTATAGTGCTGGCCCGCGCCGAACAGTGAAATCGCCACCGACGACAGCGAATCGTGGGAAAAGAACGTAATGAACAGGATGGATGACAGCCCTAGGGCAATACCAACCGGCAGGCCGATAAACAGCAGGCCCAGGACCATTGCGAATAAAATGAGTGCTTCCACAGCAGTGCTCTCCGCAGCTATCAGTCCTTGAGGACGTTGAGGTTTTCGTCGACGAGATCCTTGGCCTCATGACCACTGATCAGCATCGGCCGCTTGTCGCGCCAGATATCGATAAACGCCTGCAGCGAGCGGTAGATAAGCAGTGCCAGACTGATCGGCAGAATCACCAGCACCAGCCAGCGATGCACACGCGGCTGAATGCCAAAGGCTTCCTGCAGAAATTCGGGATAGCGCAGCTCCTCCGAGCCGATGCCGATCTTGTACATCTTGGCCCAGTACTCGATGGCGCCGCCCTTGACGTCGACCCCGAGCATCGCCAGCCAGGCCGAATCGATCAGGATCAGGCCATACATCAGCGTGGCGAAGGCACCGAACAGCGACAGCGCCTTGCAGACGCGGTGCGGTACAGCGTTGAGCACGATATCGACACCAAGGTGGATACCGGTCTTGATGCCGTAGCTCATACCCAGCAGGATCAGCCAGGAGAAGGCCACGGTGTTGAACTCCAGCGCCGCGGACCAGCCGGTGTTGAAGCCGTAACGCGCTATGACCTGGCCGAAGGCAACCACCATGATCGCGCTGATGATCAGCACCAGCAGGTTCTCTTCGGCCTTTTCCATCGCGCGCGGAAACAGTTTTTCCAGGATCCAGAGAATCCCGATAAAGACCAGTAGATAAATATGCGGCCAGTAGTTCATGACAAACACCATTGCGGACCGGACCTGCGAGTCCGCCCCTCAGAATCGAAACAGGGATGGCGCGCCGGCCCGCTGATGCAGGACCGGCGCTGGACGAGCCCGGACCAGGCCGGGCGATGGGGATCAGGCGCCGGCGGCAGCCTCGATCAGGTCGGGGCCGATCTCGTTCTCGAACTTCTTCCAGACCGGCTTCATGGCATCGACCCACTTCTGCCGCTGCTCATCGCTCAGGGTGTTGATCTTGCCGCCAGCATCGAGAATATTCTGGCGGTTTTTCGCCTCCGCAACCTTGACCGCCTCGTTGGCTTCCTGGGTCACCTCATCGGCGATCTGAAGGAGCTTCTCACGCACCTCAGGCTCGAGACCGTCCAGGAACTCGGAGGAGGTCATGAACAGGTAGGCCAGCAACTGGTGGTTGGTTTCGGTGATGCTGTCCTGCACCTCGAAGAATTTCTGAGTGTAGATATTGGACCAGGTATTCTCCTGGCCATCGACAACACCGGTCTGCAGCGCACCGTACACCTCGGCGAAGGCCATCGGCTGCGGCGATGCGCCCATCGCCTCGATCATAGCCTTGGCGACGTCGGAGGTCTGAACCCGGAACTTGAGACCGTTCGCATCGGACGGCTCGATCAGCGGCTTGTTGGCCGAAAAATACTTCATGCCGGACATCCAGTAACCCAGGCCGACAAAACCGACGTCTTCCATATCGTGCAGCAGGCCCTTGCCGGCGTCGGTCTTGCTGAAGCGAATGGCGGCATCCATGTCCTTGAAGATAAACGGCAGATCGAAAACGCCGTACTTGGGCGTATAGGAGCCAAACTTCGACAGCGACGGCGCCAGGAACTGGACGTCGCCGAGCAGCAGCGCCTCGAGCTCCTTGCTGTCGCCGAACAGAGTAGAGTTAGGATAGACCTCGACGCACAGCTTGCCGTCCAGCTCGTTGTTGACGCGCTCGGCGAAGCGTTCGGCTGCGACAACCTTCGGATGGGTGGTGCCGCCGGTCACGTGACTGAACTTCGCAACGGTCTCGCCACTGTCGCAACCGGGGCCGGCATACGCACCCGCGGCAGACAGGGACAGGGCCAGAGCGGACAGGGTCAGGGTGAGCTTTTTCATTTTGTTTTAACTCCAGGTTTTTTGTTATGTGCTGCAGCGCAGCCGGTACCTGGAGTATGTAAAGGCACAGCCCGTGCCAAAACGACAAAATAACGCTCTGAGGCCCGTATTCCGGGCACATCAGCACTGCTGATGTTGATCCCTTTATCACCCATTCGACAAAAGTGGCGTAATCCCACCCAAGCCAATAATGGCAAATGGGTGGAAATCCGCCGATGTGCTGAGTGCTGAGTGCTGAGTGCTGAGTGCTGAGTGCTGAGCAAAAACCTACTCTCCGCTTATGACTCACCACTGACCACTAACAATTCCCACAGCGCTTACTTGAAATCGGCCTTGTCGAGTCCATATTTACGCATCTTGTCATACAGCGTCTTGCGCGGCAGCCCGAGGTATTCGAGGGTATCGCGGATCGATCCGCCGGTACGTGACAACGCTGCCTGAATCAGCGTTTTTTCAAACCGCTCCACCTGCTCCGGCAGCGACAACGGCGCCTGCTCCGGCGAGTCGGTGATCAGGCGGTTGTCGAAGTCGAAGGTGCAGGCTTCCCCGAGTAGCACATAGCGTTCCGCGAGGTTGCGCAGTTCCCGCACATTGCCCGGCCAGTCATGCAACATCAGGCTCTGGATCCGCTCAGGCGAGAGTGGCGGCATTTCACGGTTGTACTGCGCCGAGGCCACCAGCGCAAAGTGCTGGAACAGCAGCGGGATGTCGTCGGCGCGATCCCGCAGCGGCGGTATATCCAGGCGCACGACGTTGAGCCGATAGTACAGATCCTCGCGAAACTCGCCACGGGCCGCCTGATCCTTGAGGTCTGCCTTGGACGCTGCGATCACACGCAGGTCGAGCCGGATCACGTCGTTGGAGCCGAGCCGTTCGATGGCACGCTCTTCGAGAACCCGCAACAGCTTGATCTGAAGCGCCATCGGCATGCTTTCTATCTCGTCCAGAAAGAGCGTGCCGCCGTTGGCGTGCTCGAACTTGCCGATACGCCGGGCCTTGGCATCGGTGAAGGCCCCCTTCTCATGGCCAAAGAGTTCCGATTCGATCAGATTTTCCGGCACCGCTCCGCAGTTGATGGCGACGAAGTTGTGATCCCTCCGTACGCTGTGCTCGTGGATATAGCGCGCCATCAGGTCCTTGCCGGAGCCGGTCTCGGCCTGGATCAGGATGTCCGCCGGAGCATCGGCGATACTGTGCACCAGACGTCGCAACTGCCGGATGGCCGGGGTGTTGCCGAGCAACCGGGGACCCGGCGCGCTCTGCGCCTCGAGCTCGGCTTTAAGACGCCTGTTCTCGATAGTAAGCGCTCGCTTTTCCATCGCGCGACGAACCGTCTCGAGCAGTACCTCTGAGGCGAAAGGCTTTTCGATGAAATCGTAGGCGCCGTTGCGTATCGCATGCACCGCCATCGAGATGTCGCCGTGCCCGGTGATCAGGATCACTGGCAGCTCCGGGTCTATGGCCCGCAGCGCCTCCAGCAGGGCCAGACCATCCATCCCGGGCATGTTGATATCGGAGATCAGCACGCCGTTCCAGTCGTGGCTGATCAGCTCGGGCACCGTCTCGGCCCGCTCCAGTGCCACCACATCGTAACCGGCCAGCTCCAGCGACTGGCCGGCCGCCAGGCGAATATGTTTCTCGTCGTCGACCAGGATAACGGGTCGCGCCGTTTCCTGTGGGTGTCTATCTGTCACGTTGCAGGTCCCTGCCTGAAAAGATCTTCGAAGCGCCGAGATGGAGCCTAAACCCTAACCGCAATGGGTGTCATCCGGCCCGAGGCCCGCCAAGGCCCTTGTCAGGTCGCTACACTAGGGGCTTGAGAGACGGACCTCAGAGCGATGGTGAAGCAGGCGCCGCCATCGGGATGATTGCAGGCTTCCAGACGTCCGCCGAGGCTTTCGATGATACGGTGTGAGATCGACAGCCCAAGACCCAGGCCCTGCCCTGTCTTCTTGGTGGTAAAGAAGGGTTCGAACAGCCGGTCCAGGTGTTCCGGCGCAAACCCCGGGCCATTGTCCCTTACGCTCAGCAGCACCTCGCCCTTCCTCTGTTCGAGGCCGATATCGATGCGTGCATCGTCCCGGCCTTCCAGCGCCTGCAGCGCATTGCCGATCAGATTCACCAGCACCTGCTCGAGCCGCAGCATGTCGCCGAGCACGTAGACGTTCTCGAGCCCATCGGGCCAGTGGATAGCGACCGACTGCTTGTTGAGGCGCCCGTAAAGAATCGACATGGCCCCGTCCCGTGCCGCCTGCAGACATACCGGCTTCGGCGCGCCGCTACTGACACGGGCGAACTCCTTCAGCGGGTGAATGATCTTCGCCATGCGCTCGGTCAGGCGCGAGATTTCCTCGAGGTTGGCGGTCGCCGTCTCGGCACGGCCGCGCTGCAGGAAAATACGGGCATTGTCGGCGTAGCTGCGGATTGCCGTCAGCGGCTGGTTGAGTTCGTGGTTGATGCCCGCCGACATCTGCCCGAGCACCGCCAGCTTGGCGGTCTGGATCAGTTCGTTCTGGGTGTTGTGATGCTGCTGGATCTCCTGCTGCAGGCGCGCGTTGGCCCGCGTCAGGTCCCGCGTGCGCTGCTCGACCCGGCTCTCGAGCTGCTGCTGGGCACGCTGCAGCTGCGCCTCCTGCTGCTTGCGTTCGGTGATGTCGTGGATGGTGACAATGAAGTGGCGCTGCCCCGCTGTCGGCATGCGCCCGATCGTGAGTTCGATCGGAAACAGCGACTGGTCGGCACGGCGCGCCGAGGCCTCGATGTGCAGCTCGCGGGCGGTATCGTCGCTGCCTCCGGTGATATGGCGCCAGCACACCGGACGGTCCGGATGGGCCAACAGATGGCTGAAATACTGCCCACTGATATCGGCCTCGCGATAGCGGAACAGCTTTTCGGCGGTAGGGTTGAACGACTCGATCCGGCCCTGGGCATCGAGGGTGATGAGGCCCGCCTGGGTATTGTCGATGATCGTTCGGATCCGCGCCTCGTTCTCCTCCAGCGCCTCCAGTTCGCGTTGACGGAAGCGCGCCCGTTCCTGCTTGATACGATTGCGAGCCAGCAGCACCAGCACCAGCAGCAGCCCAGCCAGATAAATGATGGCGGTCAGCACCAGTGCCCGGAACACACGCTGCTCGACAGGCTTCATACTCGCCAGCACGGACACGCTCAGCCCCGAGTTCGGTACCTGGCTCGTCTGCAGCAGGTAGTGGCGCGTGCGCACGCCGTCCAGTGCCGCATTGTCGATCCGGTTGCCCTCGAACAATGTGATCAGGTGGCTGCCGTCGGCACGCTCTTCGCGCCAGAGGATATCGAGGGACGTCAGCTCGTGAGCGCCATAGCGCAGGCTCTCGATAATGCGGTGCAGCTCCGCCTTCGTCAGCGGCTTCAGGGTACGGAATTTCCACTCCGGCCGCGTCGAGATGACGATGACGCCATCCTCGTCGGTCACCAGAATGTCCAGCAGCGGATCGTTCCAGTCGCCTTCGATATCGTTGAGATCGATCTTGACGACGACGACACCGCTCACCCGACCGGCGAAGCGCACCGGAAACGAGTAGAAGTACCCGCGTCGATTGGAGGTGGTCCCAAGGGCGAAATAGCGTCCGGACTGCCCCTCCATTGCCGTCTTGAAGTACGGGCGGAAGGAGAAATTGCGGCCCACGAACGTTTTCTCCTGCGCCCAGTTGCTCGCCGCGATAGTCTGCCCTTCCGAGTTCATCAGGTAGACATCGGTGGTGCCGATGGTGCGGTTGACCTCTTCGAGGTAGAGGTTGGCGCGCATCCTGGCATCGCTTTCGTCATCGTACAACAGGGCATTGACCAGGTCCGAGTGGCTGGACAGCAACTGCGGCAGGTCCTTGTAGCGATCCAGCTTCTGCTGCAGAGTCAGGGTGTAACGGCTCATGTCCGCTGCGCTGCGTTGCTGTACATCGTGCATCGCCTGCTGCCGGACGAGCACCGCCACCTGGGCCATCAGAAAGACGAACAGCAACACCAGCAGCACCACGACCAGCGGTCGCTGGAGCCGCCGGACTGCGGGTTCTGCACGAGCGAAGCGGTATTGTTCTTTCATAGTCAGTCGTCATTATGCGACGCCAGCGCGGAAACTGGAAATCGAATCACCACGTCCAATTCCAAGACCGCGCATGGTGCAGCAGGTTCGATGGCAGCGGCATTGACAGCACCCGGCGGGCCTGCTTAGTGTGTGCGGGCTCTGTGCGCAGCACGACTGGCTCAACAGGAACTACCATGCAAATCGAACAGCTTATCGCCGGCGAGCTCGGCGCTCGCCCCGAACAGGTCAACGCCGCCATTCAGCTGCTGGACGAAGGTGCCTCGGTCCCCTTCATCGCCCGCTATCGCAAGGAGGTCACCGGCGCGCTCGACGATGGTCAGCTGCGCACGCTGGAACAGCGACTGGGCTACCTGCGCGAACTGGAAGACAGACGCCACGTCGTGCTCGACAGCATCCGCGAGCAGGGCAAGCTCGATGCCGTACTGGAGCGGCAGATCCTCGACGCCGAAACCAAGAACCGCCTCGAGGATCTTTACCTGCCGTTCCGCCCCAAGCGCCGCACCCGGGCGCAGAAGGCGCGGGAGGCCGGCCTCGAGCCACTAGCCGATCAGCTGCTGGCCGCAAAGGACCAACGTACGCCGGAACAGCAGGCAGGCGCGTTCATCAACCCCGAAGCCGGTATCGAAACGCCGGCACAGGCGCTCGAGGGAGCCCGACAGATCCTGATCGAACGCCTGTCGGAAAGCGCCGACCTGCTCGACTCGCTGCGTACCTGGCTGTGGCAGCAGGGCGACCTGCGCGTCAGCCTGGTCAAGGGCAAGGAGAACGACGGACAGAAGTTCCGGGATTATTTCGATTACAGCGAGCGCTGCGCACGCATCCCGTCGCATCGCGCACTGGCGATCCTGCGCGGTAACCAGGAGGGCGTGCTGCGCTACAAGCTGTCCGCCCCTGAAGGCCGCGAGACAGAAGGACCTCAGCGCATCATGCGCCACTGGCGCCTGCCGGCCAATGCCTGGATCGACGAAACCGCGCGCCTGTGCTGGAGCCAGAAACTGCTGCCCGGTATCGAAAGCGACCTGGTGCGACAGCTTCGCGTCGCCGCCGAGGAAGAGGCGATCCGGGTCTTCGCCCGTAACCTGCGCGATCTGCTGCTGGCGGCCCCCGCCGGCCCGCGACCAACCCTGGGCCTGGATCCGGGATTGCGTACCGGCGTCAAGGCGGCGGTGGTGGACGCCACCGGCAAGCTGCTGGCGCATGAAACGATCTATCCGCATGCGCCGCACAAACGCTGGGACCAGGGATTGGCGGCACTGGCAAAACTGTGTCGCCGCCACGGCGTCCAACTGATTGCTATCGGCAACGGCACCGCCTCGCGTGAAACCGAGCAGCTGGCCCGCGAACTGGCCAGCCGCGAACCGGAGCTCGGCCTGGTGCCGGTGGTCGTCAGCGAAGCCGGCGCTTCGGTGTATTCGGCCTCTGAACTGGCCGCCGCCGAGTTCCCGGATCTCGACGTGACCATCCGCGGCGCCGTCTCCATTGCCCGCCGGCTTCAGGATCCGCTGGCCGAGCTGGTGAAGATCGAGCCGAAGTCGATCGGCGTGGGACAGTACCAGCACGATGTCGACCAGGCCGCGCTGGCGGCGATGCTTGGCACCGTAGTGGAAGACTGCGTCAACCACGTCGGGGTCGATCTCAATACCGCCTCGGCCGAGCTGATGTCGCAGGTGGCGGGCCTCAGTCGTGCGGTTGCAGCCAACATCGTCGACTATCGCAATGGCCAGGGCGCTTTCACGAACCGGCGGCAGCTGTTGAAGGTGCCGCGTCTGGGTCCCAAGGCGTTCGAGCAATGCGCCGGTTTCCTGCGCATCCGCAATGGCGAACAGCCACTCGATAATTCCGCAGTGCACCCCGAGGCTTACGCGCTGGTCGAGCGCATGGCGGTGCAGCTGGGCTGTTCCCTGGCAGAGCTCATCGGTGACCCTGAACGCCTTGCCCGGCTGGACCTTTCTGCGCTGCGCTCGGACCGCTTCGGCGACTATACCCTGACCGATATCGTGCGCGAGCTGGAAAAGCCCGGGCGCGACCCGCGCCCGGAGTTCCGCACCGCACAGTTCGATGACAGCGTCACCACGCTGGCGGACCTGAAAGCGGGACAATGGCTCGAAGGTGCGGTGACCAACGTCACCAACTTCGGCGCCTTTGTCGATATCGGTGTACATCAGGACGGGCTGGTGCATATATCGGAACTCGCCGACCGCTTCGTCAAGGATCCGCACGAGCTCGTCAGCACCGGCCAGGTGGTGCGCGTCCGGGTGCTATCGGTCGACAGTGACCGCAAGCGCATTGCGCTGAGCATGAAGTCGGAAAACGACAAACCGCAGCCGCCCAGGGTCAGGCAGCCGGAGGCCCGGGAAGGTACAATGGCAGCACAACTGAAGGCCGCCGGCCTGCGCAAGCGATAAGGCGAGAAAACCCGCGTTTTGTACGTCTTTTTCGTAGACCGACTGGTATATAATAGGTGCCTTTTAACTCGCATAGGGGCAGTCACTTGTCTGCAGCACTCGAAAAGCAGCTGGACCGGCTGGTCCGCAACGGCCACTCGGCACTGCTGAAAGGCATTCTGCACGGTATCGAAAAGGAAGGCCTGCGGGTCGACGCCGGCGGTCAGCTGTCCCAGCACGCGCACCCGCAACGGCTCGGTTCGGCGCTGACCCACAGCCATATCACCACCGACTACTCCGAAGCGCTGATCGAATACATCACGCCGGTATTCGAGCGTTCGGCCGACGCAATCGAGTTCCTCGCCGACCTGCACCGTTTTGGCTATGGCGCCATCGATGACGAGCTGATCTGGAACGCCAGCATGCCCTGCGACATCCCGGACGAGGAAAGCATCCCGATCGCCCGCTACGGCATTTCCAATAGTGGCGCCCTAAAGCACCTGTACCGGGTCGGCCTGCAGCATCGCTACGGCAAGATGATGCAGACAATCGCCGGCATCCATTACAACTTCTCGCTGCCGGACGAGTTCTGGGCCGCGCTCAAGGAACAGCATCAGGACCGCCAGAGCCTGCAGGACTTCCGTTCCGAACAGTATTTCCGACTGATCCGCAATTTCCGCCGCTACGGCTGGATGCTGCTGTATCTGTTCGGCGCGTCGCCGGCGCTGTGCAGCTCCTTCCTGAAGGGGCGGGATCACCAGCTGGAAAGCCTGGACGCCGAGACCCTTTACCTGCCCTACGCGACCTCGCTGCGCATGAGCGACCTCGGTTACTCCAACAAGGCACAGTCGTCGCTGGATATCTGCTTCAACCACCTGCAGACCTATACAGGTTCGCTGCACAAAGCGATTCACACGCCCTACCCGCTCTATGAACGGATCGGCATCCGGGTCGACGGCGAATATCGTCAGATCAATGCCAACGTCCTGCAGATTGAAAACGAATATTACAGCGACATCCGCCCCAAGCGCGTCGCCCATTCCGGCGAGAAGCCGCTGCACGCACTGCAGGCAAGGGGCGTCGAGTACGTCGAAGTTCGCAACCTCGACATCAACCCGTTCGAGCCGGTCGGCATCGACGCCACCCAGGCCGACTTCCTTGATGCTTTCCTGGTGACCTGCCTGCTGGCATCCGGGGACCTGATCGACGATGACGAGTGCAATCGTATCAGCGAAAACCAGAAACGGATCGTGACCCGCGGCCGCGAGCCCGGCCTGATGCTCGTCTGCAGCGATGGTGAACGCTCACTCGCCGACTGGGGACAGGAAATTCTGGCGATGATCGCAAGCACCGCCTCCGTGATGGACCTTAACGTCCGGGATGACCGCTACAGCCGTGCCGTCGCCGCACAGCAGCTCAAGCTCGAAGATCCGGACCAAACACCATCAGCCCAGATCCTCAAGCGACTGCGCAGTGATGGTATTAGCTATCGCGAGTTCGCGCTGGCCCAGAGCCATGCACACCGGGAGCAGCTCAGCGGCACTCCGCTGAACAGCGACCGGGCCCAGTACCTGAGCCGGATGGCGACCGCATCGCTCGAGGAACAGGCGCAGATCGAGTCTGCGGACGAGATCGGTTTCGACGAGTTTCTCGCCAACTACCTGGCGTCGTAAAACGCAGCCTTCGTGCGGTGAGCCACAGTCAGCCTGTGGCCTAGCGGTTTCAGGCCCAGGGCTTACTGAATCACCAGGCTGGTGAAAAACAGGTCGTTGATAAAGGCTTCGCCTTCCTCGGCCTGCAGGATGTCCTGGACGTTCTTCAGTGCCTTGCGCGACAACGCCTGCTGGGCCTCTACCGACGCCAGCGCCTCTTCACTCTGGGCACTGAGCAGGAAAACGATATCGTTGCGGATCTGCGGCAGATGGTAATTGACCGCATGGTGCGCGTCCGGGCTGCTCACCTGAATGCTGATCTCGCATTTGACGAACCGCAGCGGACCTTCGCTGCTGAAGTTGGCCACGAACGGTTTCAACTCGATGTAGCTGACGTAATCATCCCCCTGCACCGGCTCTTCAGCCCAGGCACTGTACCCCTGCAGGGTCAGCGCCAGCAGGAATCCCGTTAACCCTTTTCGCAACATGACTTCCCCGCCCCCAGATCGGCTCCACGCGTGGCCGCCAGTATAGCCCGGCAGCGGCGCCGCCGGCGATATCGATGGGGTAGTAGCCCGGGTCGTCGTGCGCGCCGGAAACGACGCGCATCTTGCACAACAAGGTAGAAAAGTCTTATCACGCGGCAACCCAAATACCCCAAGACCCGCAAAATAATCTTTATTAAACAATACCTTAAATCGGAAATGCCTGCGTTGTAGCATTTCCGTTACGGTATTGCGCCTGCCTTCTGGTTGGGATTAGTATTGGGGCTGACCGGGAGACAGGAGCCAAGCGATGCTGGAAAAATGTCGCACTGCCAAAGAGCGTTGGGGTGGCGTGAGCGAGATCGTTGACCACTGGCTGGAGGAACGCCAGCAATTGATCAGTCATTTCGTGGCCCTGCCGTCTCTCAAGGTCAACCAGACGCTGCAGTCCAATGCGGAAGCCTTTTGTGACCTGCTGATGGACTACCTCTCGTCGGGTCACTTCGAGGTCTACGAACAATTGCTGCGCGAAGGCAGCGAGTTCGATGACGGCAGCCTCGAGAGAGCACAGAAGCTCTTCCCGCGTATCCAGGACAGCACCGACTACGCCCTGGACTTCAACGATAACGGCTTCGCCCATCTGGCCGAACCCTCGGTCCACCAGATCCGCGAATTCGCGGACCAGCTGTCCAGACTCGGAGAGAAGCTCGAGGAGCGCTTCGAGCTCGAGGACCGCATGATCGAAATTCTGCACAACTCTCACCGCGACCTGGTCCTGGCCGAAGCCGGGGACTGATCCATGGGATGTCTCCGGGCCGCAGGGATGGCGGCCGTGCTGGCCGCACTGCTTAGCGGCTGCAATACCGGCGACGAAGCTGTGCAATGGCATGAATATGCCGCCCAGGGAGCCTATTCGGCGGCCTTATCCGAGCAGGGTCGCTATGCTCTCGTGGGGTCCATCAATCACGGCGGTAGCCTGTGGGATACCTCGCGAAATGCTCGCCTGTACAGCTGGAACCACCGTCAGGGCGAATTCTCGCTCATCGCCAATGGCGCCTTCTCTCCCGACGAAACCTTCGCCGTCACCGCCGGCCAGCAGGAGCTGACGCTTTGGAGCCTGGTCAGCGGCACCGCCGTCTGGTACTGGAGCGCCCCCGCCGAAATTCTCTCCGTGGACCTGGCGACCAATGCAAACCATGCTCTACTCGGGCTGGCCAACCACGAAGCTGTATACTTCGACGTCAAGAACGGCGGCATCAGTCGCACCTTCAGACACGATGCCCGGGTCGGTGCCGTGGCACTGAGCCGTGACGGCCGTTTCGCGCTGACCGGTTCCGACGCCTACCGCGCCAGTCTCTGGGACATACAGAGCGGCGAACGGCTGCACAGTCTGGAATTCGGCAATATCGTCGATACCGTGGCGTTCTCGGCCGACGCCCGGCTGGCCTTCTCATCCGCCAGCCTCGATCGCGCGCTGATCTGGGATACCCGTAGCGGCGAGGTACTGCAGACACTGTCGAACTTCCACAGTCTGTTCCAGCGCCGCATGAGCTACCTCTGCGCACGCTTTTCCACCAGCGGCGAACAGCTGCTCACCGGCAGCGCCTCCGGTATCGTGCAGCTCTGGGACGTCGCCAGCGGCCGCGAGCTGAAACGCTGGCAGGTACACAAGCGGGCGGCCTATGGCCCCACCAGCACCGGCGTCTACGCCGTGGCCTTCGCCAACGATGGCTACTACGCGATCGGTTCCAACGGCATCATCAATCTTCTGCGGTAACAAGAATCAACGGCAACGCCACCTATGGAGCATCCATGCAGCACCGGCGTCTACGCCGTGGCCTTCGCCAACGATGGCTACTACGCGATCGGTTCCAACGGCATCATCAATCTGCTGCGGTGACGCAGGGCGGGTGCGGAGGCCCCATAGGAGCCGGGCCTCGCGGCGAACCGGTCAGGCACCGTGCCGAATTCGTTCGCACCGGGGCGGCGCTCCCACGCGACATTTCGCTTTTCCCGGCACCTAAAACGGACGAAACCCGCCACTTGGGGCGGGTTTCCGGGACGAGCACGCGCAGCGTTTACTGGCTTGCGGCAGCCGCCTCCTGTTCCGGATTCACTTCCAGCAGTTCGACCTCGAATACCAGGGTCTCGTTCGGGCCGATGGCATTGCCCATGCCGCCGGGGCCGTAGGCCAGGTCAGCCGGGATGACCAGGCGAGCCTTGCCGCCTTCCTTCATCAGCTGCAGACCTTCTGTCCAGCCCGGAATCACACCGTTCAACGGGAACGACACCGGCTCGCCACGGGCGTAGGAACTGTCGAACTCGGTACCGTCGACCAGCTCACCCTTGTAGTGCACCTTGACCGTGTCGTCGGCGGTCGGGCTCTCGCCCTCGCCCTTGACCAGCTCTTCGTACTGCAGCCCCGACTCGGTGGTGGTGACACCATCCTTCTTGCCGTTCTCGTCCTGGTAGGTCTTGCCCTTGTCGAGATTGGCTTGCGCCAGTTCGGCGAACTGCTGGCGCTGCTCTTCCATCTTCTTCATCTGGAAGGCCTGCATGATCTGCCCGACCTGCTCCTGATCCAGCAGCGGGTCCTCGCCCGAATAAATGGTTTCGACGCCCTGACGGAAGGCCTCGACATCCAGTGATTCGATATCCTGCTTGAGCTTTTCGCCGAGGATAAGCCCCAGACTGTAGCTGAGCTTCTTGTCATCGGTGTCCAGGTCATCGGCCAGAGCCACCGGCCCTACTGCCACTAGGGAGGCCAGGGTCACGGCCAGCAACGTTTTTTTCATTACAAAGTCCTTGGCGTAAATGCTTGGTGTCGAGCGTTAGTGATCGATTTAACGCTAAAGTTCACTGCTTTACCACCGTAATGCCCGAAGCGCCGCCCTGTCCAGAGCGGGCTGGTCCGCGCAAAGCAGAATTTCCAGGTTGCAGCGTAGAATATCCGACGCCTCGACGCCGGAATGAGTCAGATAAAGACCGATATTGCGCAGCAGCAGGTCGCCCCTTGCAGTAGCAGGATCCGCCGGCCAGCAGCTGCCGAGGTCAAACAAACGGGCCAGCTCCACCTGCTCGGCCGCCAGTTCAGCCTGGCGCATTGCCCGATACAACGCTTCCAGTTCCGGCGCCCCGTCCTTCTGCTCCCGCACCCGGTAGCGTAGCGAACGCAGCGGTGCGGTCAGCTCCCGTTGCCAGCGATCCGCTTCCGAGTCCGCCAGTTGCTCGGGCCGCAGCAACCTTGACTCGTCGGCGAGCCAGCAGCAGAAAAGCAACCGGTTGATGCTCAGCCCGTTTTGCTGCAACCCGAGGCAGGCCTGCTCGACGCCGGGTCGACTGTAGAGCTCCAGAACATAGTGCCAAAGAGGGTTTTCCAGGGGCATTGGTTTTCCTTTCGACTTCATCGATACATCGGCGCTCGGATGCGAAACACCTCACACCTAATCATCTAGGTTTCCGCCGGGGGAATGATATAAAATCCGCCACCATGATCCAGATACAAGACCTCAGTCTACACCGCGGCGTTCAGCGCCTGCTGCACCAGGCCAGCCTGACCCTCCATCACGGCTGGAAGGTCGGCATCATCGGCGCCAACGGCGTCGGCAAGTCGAGTCTGTTCAAGCTCATCCTCGGTGAGCTGCAACCCGACGCCGGCGACCTCATGCTCGCCGGTAACCAGACCATCGCCCATATGGCGCAGGAAGTCACGGCGGTCGAACGCCGGGTACTCGATTACGTACTCGACGGCGACGTCCGGCTGCGGGACGTTCAGCGCCAGCTCGAGGCGGCGGAACGGGACCAGCAGCACCACCGTATCGGCGAGCTGCATGCCGAGCTCGATGCGATTGACGGTTACAGCGCCGAGGCACGCGCCCACCAGTTGCTCGACGGCCTCGGTTTTCGTCCCGGCGACGCCGCCCGTCAGGTGCAGGAGCTGTCCGGCGGCTGGCGAATCCGGCTCAACCTGGCACGCGCGCTGATGTGCCGCTCGGACGTGCTGTTGCTCGACGAACCGACCAACCACCTCGA
>JABXIM010000064.1 GCA_013373085.1 Oceanospirillaceae bacterium
GGTAAGCGGTAAGCGGTAAGGTTGGGTGCAGCGGCAGCCCCGCGCAACCCAACACTATAGACGGCTGCCTTAGCGATTCAGGGCCGCGGAAAAATCGAGCATGCGCTGCAGCGGCATACGCGCCCGCACCCGCAGCGCCTCGTCGACGAAGACCTCGTCGCGGCCCTCTTCGAGCGCCTGCACGATATTGTCGAGGCCGTTCATGGCCATCCAGGGGCAGTGCGCACAACTGCGGCAGGTGGCTCCGCTGCCGCCGGTCGGCGCCTCGATAAACATCTTCTCCGGCGCCGCCTGCTGCATCTTGTAGAAGATGCCGCGGTCGGTCGCCACGATCAGCTCCCTGTTCGGCAGTTCACGCGCCGCCTTGATCAGCTGCGAGGTCGAGCCCACCGCGTCGGCGATCTGCACCACCGAATCAGGCGACTCCGGATGCACCAGTACTGCCGCGTCGGGATAGACACGCTTGAGGTCCTGAATGCCCTTGGCCTTGAACTCCTCGTGCACGATACAGGCGCCGTCCCACATCAGCATCTCGATGCCGGTCTGCTTCTGCACGTACGCCCCCAGGTGCTTGTCCGGCGCCCAGATGATTTTTTTGCCCTCAGCCTCCAGGTGCTCCACCACCTGCAACGCGATGCTCGACGTCACGACCCAGTCGGCCCGGGCCTTCACCGCCGCGGAGGTATTGGCGTACACCACTACCTCGTAGTCGGGATGGGCATCGCAGAAGGCGGAAAACTCGTCGATGGGACAGCCGATATCCAGCGAGCAGGTCGCCTCCAGCGTCGGCATCAGAATCCGTTTCTCGGGGCTGAGGATCTTGGCGGTCTCACCCATGAAGCGCACCCCGGCAACAACCAGCGTGGTTTCCGGGCGCTCATTGCCGAAACGGGCCATTTCGAGGGAGTCGGCCACGCAGCCACCGGTTTCCTCGGCCAGTTCCTGAATCAGCGGATCGGTGTAGTAATGAGCCACCAGGCAGGCGTTTTTTTCCTTCAACAGCTTCTTGATGCGCGCCTTGTAGCGCTCGACATCATCGCGACTGAGATCGCCAGGCAGGTGCTCTTTCGCGAAGTGCTCCTGTACCAGAATGCGATCGGAAATGTCCTCTTTGCTCAACATAGTTGTCATGTCAGTCTGTCAGAATGCGGGCAATAAGACCCGAGTTTGCAACGGGGCGGTCGATAATACCACAGTTCTGCTGCAGTAACCGGAATAAACCGCTATGCCGTTTGACCATAAGTGATTGTAATTGTGCCATTAAGGCGGTCATGCAGCGCAGCGGAGCCGACTGGCGTGCCACCTGACAGCAGCTGCCGAACAGATACGAAAAAGGGAGCCGCAAGGGCTCCCTTTTTCAGGAATTTGGTGGGTCGTATAGGACTCGAACCTATGACCAATTGGTTAAAAGCCAACTGCTCTACCAACTGAGCTAACGACCCGATGGGCTGCGCATTTTAATGACTTTCAGGGTCAATGCAACCCCTTAGCGAAAAATTTTCGACATTAGCCTGCATTGGCGGCGCCTTGCCGGGAACGACCCCGGCAAGAGGGGCAACAACGATCGCGGCGGGCTTCGTCACGGACGTCCCGGCTGGTAGCGGGTCGGGTCCGCCACGCCAGCGTCTGCGAAGCCTTTCGCCCGCAGCCTGCAGCTGTCGCAAACGCCGCAGGCCCGGCCTTCGTCGTCCGCCTGGTAGCAGGAAACCGTCAGGCCGTAATCGAGCCCAAGACGCTGGCCTTCGGAGATGATATCGGCCTTGGTCAGGTTCATCAGCGGCGTTTCGATGCGAATTGGCTGACCACTGACGCCGGCACGCGTCGCCAGATTGGCCATGGTCTCGAAAGCGGCAATGAATTCGGGCCGGCAGTCCGGATAACCGGAATAATCGACGGCGTTGACGCCGATAAAGATCGCCTCGGCCTCGATCACTTCCGCAAGCCCCAGCGCGATCGACAGGAAGACAGTGTTGCGCGCCGGCACATAGGTCACCGGTATACCCTCGACTTCGCCTTCCGGCACGTCGATTGAGGTATCGGTCAGCGCCGAGCCGCCAAAATCCTCGAGACTCAGACGCACCACGCGATGATCACGGGCTCCGAGCGCCTTGACCACGGAGCGGGCGGCGTTGAGCTCGGTCAGGGACCGCTGGCCGTAGTCGAAGCTCAGGACGTGACATTCATATCCCTGGTCGATCGCCATCGCCAGTACCGTCGCCGAATCGAGGCCGCCCGAAAGCAGGACGACGGCCTTCCTGGTGGTATCAGTCATGCATTGTTCCTAAAGAGCGTTTTCGCTGCCGCCGCTGGGCGTCAGCGCTTGTAATTCTGGGCCAGCCGCGCCGCAGACGTGTTGGGGTACTCCTGTAACACCCGCTCCATGTAGCGTGCGGACTCCGCGGCATTGCCGAGCTGATCCTGCAGCACGCCGAGCTTGTACAGCGCGTCAGGTACCTTGGGGCTGCCGGCGAAGCCGTCGACCACCTGCAAAAAGGCTTTCTGCGATGCTTCGAGCTTCTGCTGCGCCAGGTAGATCTCGCCCAGCCAGTAGTAAGCGTTGGCCACCCGCGGACTGGATGAATAGTCCGTCACAAAGCGCTCAAACGCCTGCGCGGCCTGATCGAACTGTCGCTCGCGCACCAGCCCGAAGGCGGCCTGATAAGCGGCGTCGTCACCACCCGAATCGGCACCCTGGGTTGGCGCGGGCAGCGGTGATGATGGCTGCGACGGCGCTTCGACAGCTGCCGGAGCCTCAAGCGATCCCTCCTCGGCCGGCAGCGTCGGCGCTGCGGCTCCGCCGGTGATCAGCAGACTCATGCGGCGATCGAGGTCGCGGTAACGATCATCCTGTTCGCGCTTCATGCGATCGAACTCGTACTGCTGCGACTCGACCTGGCCGCGCAGCGTACGTACCTCATCCTGCAGCTGTTGCACCATCAGCAGCAACTGCGCTTCCTGGGAGCCGGCCGAGGCACCGTAGCGAACCGACGAAGGCGACTGCCCCGGCCCCGGCGTGATCTCGATTATCGGCACTTCGTCCGCCAGAGCGACTGCCGGCATCGCTGCCAGCAGTCCTCCGAGCATCAGCGTTCTGAGCTTAGGCATCGGTCATCAGCATTTAGTTGACGTATTTCAGCTCGACGCGGCGGTTCTGCGACCAGGAGCCGTTATCGTGCCCCATCATCGCCGGCTTTTCTTCACCGTAGCTGACGACTTCGACCTGGCCGTTACCGACGCCGTTGACCATCAGGAAACGGGAAACGGCGTTGCCGCGACGCTCGCCGAGGGCCATGTTGTATTCGCGGGTGCCGCGCTCGTCGGCATGGCCTTCGAGGCGAACCTGAGCCTGCGGATTGGCCGCCAGGTAGCGGGCGTGAGCTTCCAGATCCGCGAAGGAGTCAGCGCGCACGGTGGACTGGTCGAAGTCGAAATAGAACACGGTCTGCAGGTTTGCTACCGCGCCCGGCAGCGACGAGCCCGACAGGCTGCCGCTGTCACCCATGCCGGAGGACATGGCACCGTCGGTACCGCCCATACCACCGGTCATGTCGGCGGAATCTGTCTGGGTGCTGGTCGAGCTACAGCCCGCAATCCAGGCAAACGTCAGCGCCAGTGCAGCAACCTTGGTAACTTTCAACGCACGCATTTGGTATCGCTCCTTCAAAACGACCGTCATGGTCGCAAATCTTTGGGTAAATTAGTGTCCGCCGGGTCCTATTGCAAGTATGGGGACCAGGCAGGTTCCCTGACATCGCCCGACGACGCCGGCATGCGGAAACGCACCCGTCCGTCCAGCGACGACGCCGCCAGCACACCGCGATTCCCCTCCTGAGTGGCATAGAGCACTATGCTGCCATTGGGGGCAATGGTCGGCGACTCGTCCAGGCTGGTCTGGGTCAGAATATCCAGCCGCCCGGTTTTGAGGTCCTGCACCGCGATATTGAATGCGGCACCGGCACCGGCGCTGCGGTGCACCATCGCCAGGAAACGTCCGTCCTGGGTTAGCTTACCGCTGCTGTTGTAGTTGCCCTCGAAGGTAACGCGCTCGATGCGCCGGTCCGCCAGGTAAACCCGGTAGATCTGCGGCTGACCGCCACGGTCCGAGGTGAAGAGTATCGAACGACCATCCGGCGCCCAGGTCGGCTCGGTATCGATGCCGTAATGGTGTGTAATCCGGGTCAGCTGGCGCTGCGCCAGATCGAGTACATAAACCTCCGGATTACCGTCCTTGGACAGGGTCAGCGCCAGGCGCTGACCGTCCGGCGCCCAGGCCGGTGCACCATTGAGCCCCGGGAACGACTGCACTTTCTCGCGCTGCCCGCTCGCCAGGTGCTGCACGTAAATGCCGGGCCGCGAGCTCTCGAACGACACGTAGGCCAGCTTGCTGCCGTCGCGGGACCAGGCCGGCGACAGGATCGGCTCGCGCGACTCAAGTATGGTACGCGCCCGGGCACCGTCCGAATCGGCCAGCTGCAACTGGTAGAGATGCTGACCGTTACCGCGGGACTGGGCCGTGACATAGGCGATCCGGGTCGAGAATGCGCCCCTGACACCGGTCAGCTTCTCGAACACCTGATCGGCGATATAGTGCGCGATATCGCGCATGTTGCCGGTGGTGCCCGATATCTGCTCGCCGAATACCCGCTGCTCCTTGAGCACGTCGTAGAGTTCGTAAACCACGTCCAACTGCTGTCCACCGGTGGAACTGATGCGGCCGATCAGCAGGTAGTTCTGCCCCGAAACACGCCAGTCACGGAAATACACCTGATTCTGCTGGGACGGAAAACTGAGCATATCTGCACGTTTCATGGTGGCGAAAAAGCCACTGCGCTCGAGGTCCGTCGAAACGATGGCGGCAATGTCCTCGGGCAGCGCCGCCGTGCCACTCGAACCGAACGGCACCACCGCCAACGGCGTCGGTGCATCGACGCCCTGGGTCACCTCCACCACCAGCTCGGCACGCGCCGCGAACGGCAGCGCCAGCATCAGCAACAGACAGCAGGCCAGCAATTTATCCTTCATCGTTTTACCACCTCAATCCTTCCGGCCGGAAATTGACTCTGAATCGGCGCAGATTGCGCTCAAAGGTCAGCGGATCGACTTCCGCGACCCGCGGGAAGCGGTCGGCCCGCAACACTGCCTTGACCGCAGAATCGTCGAATCCGGGGTCACCGCTGCTTTGCACCAGGCTGGCACTGTCCACCTCGCCCGAGGGGAACAGCCTGACCTCGACCACCGCCACCATACCGTTGCGCGCCGTCGTCGGGATATTCCAACTCCGCTGCAACAGCGAGTTGATGTAATCGCCGATCTGCGCCACCTGCTGCTTCGCCGCCCGCTCTGCGGCCACACGCTCTTCGGCGGCAATCGCCCGAGCCAGCTCTTCAGCCTCCTGGCGCTTGCGCTCGGCCTCGGCCTGCTGCCGCTTCTGTTCCTCCAGGCGCTTCTGCTCTTCGCGCTTTTTCGCCTCGGCAACCTTGCGTGCCTTTTCCTCGGCCTTTTTCTTGGCTTCGGCAACACGTTTGGCTTCCGCTTCAGCCTTGCGCTTGGCTTCGAGTTCCGCCTGCTTTTTCTTCTCCGCCGCGACCCGCGCCTGCTCCTTGAGTTTCGCCTCTTCCTGGCGGGCGATCTCCTGCTGGCGCTTGCGTTCGGCAGCTTCCTGCGCGACCTTCTCTTTAGCCGCCTGTTCCTGCACGGCCTTTTTTTCCGCCGCTTCGCGCGCCGCCACTTCCTGCTGACGCTTCTGTTCCTGCTGGCGCTTCTGCTCGGCCAGGCGTTGCTCCTCGGCCTTGCGCTGATCGGCTTCGCGACGCTCCTGCTCGCGCCGTCTCGCCTCGTCGGCCTTGCGCTGATCGTCCTTCTGCTTCTCCTGCGCCTGGCTCACCGCACCGAGGTCCACCATCTGCGCGGTGATATGCCGCGGCCTGAGCTCGCGCGGATCGGCATGGTCGAACCAGTGTCCGGCCAGCAACAGCAGCACCAGAATGTGCACCAGCAGCGCCAGCAGCACCGGCACCAGATAACTGCGCATATCCACGACGGCGCCCTACTCCGTTACCAGTCCGACGCTGGGCGCACCGGCCTGCTGCAGCAGCACCATCAGTCGCACCACCTTGTCGTAGTCGACGCGCTTGTCGCCTTTCACCAGCAGCAGCTTTTCCGGGTTCGCGGCCAGCACCTTCTGCACCCGCTCGCCAACCTCTTCGGCCTCGACCGGAGCCTGCTCGTCGCCACCGATATTGATGTAATACCGCCCCTCGGCATCGACGGTGACGATCATCGGCTCGGAGTCCTCGGTATCGACCGGGTCAGCGGACGCCTTCGGCAGCTCGACGTCCACCCCCTGGGTCAGCATCGGCGCCGTGACCATGAATATCACCAGCAACACCATCATCACGTCGATATAGGGCACGACGTTGATTTCGGAGTTGAGCTTGCGTTTGTGTCTCTGTCGCCTGATCATCGCCGCCCCCGGTCAGTCCGACGAATGGATGCGACGATGCAGAATGCTGGAAAACTCGTCGGCAAAGGTTTCGTAACGGCTCAGCAGCCCCTCGGACTTGGCCGAAAAGCGGTTGAAGGCGATAACCGCCGGAATCGCCGCGAACAGGCCGATAGCGGTCGCCACCAGCGCCTCGGAGATACCCGGCGCCACCGACGCCAACGTTGCCTGATGCATATTCGCCAGGCCACGGAACGAGTTCATGATGCCCCAGACGGTACCAAACAGGCCTATGTAGGGACTGGTCGAGCCGACCGTCGCCAGGAACGGCAGATGCCGCTCCAGTTTTTCCTCTTCGCGAGCCAGCGCCACACGCATGCTGCGCTGGATGCCGTCCATCACCGCATCGCGGTCATAGTTACGCTGCTGCGTCAGCCGGGTGAACTCCTTGATGCCGGAGCGGAAGATGTTCTCAGCGCCATTGGTGGGGTCCGGTGCCTGATTGACCTCGCGGAACAGCTGCCCCAGATCGACGCCGGACCAGAAACGTTCCTCGAATGTGGTTAGCGCCTGACGGGCCTTCTTGAACACGAAATGACGCTGGAAAATCATGATCCAGGACAGGAAGGAGGCGAGCAGCAGCACCAGCATCACCAGCTGCACAACCAGACTTGCGTTGAGTACCAGACTCCAGATCGACATTTCCTCGACCACAGCGAATTCCTCTCAGGTGCCGGCGCTCAACCCGGCTGATTCAATTTTACAAATGATGAAAGGGAGCCCGGATACCGCTCCCGTCGCTAGATACGAACGATGTTTCAACCGGCCCCGCAGCCGGGCAACGACTTTTTGATGGCGACCCGGTGTCAGAGTTCATTCGCAGCGGCCACCGGCCGACTCCAGCGGTGGCAACCAATGATAAGGATCCCGAGCTTGCTACTCGATGAACGGTTTTCGCAGATGCTGCGATCGCCCCGCAGCCCCGTTAATGCGCGGATGCTGGCCGAGAAATGGCCGTTATGCGACCGCCATCCGGACCCTGTTTGGCCTCGACCGGATAACCGGCCCACAATAGCAGGCGGCAAGATTTATACAAGCGGGC
Organism: Oceanospirillaceae bacterium; assembly: GCA_013373085.1. GTDB lineage: Bacteria > Pseudomonadota > Gammaproteobacteria > Pseudomonadales > Balneatricaceae > Marinobacterium_A. Next base: position 7,545 of record JABXIM010000064.1, read on the forward strand.
AGCCCCACGGACACAGAAAAATAGTTTGCGACGGCTCAGCAGCCCCGCTTTCGCTCCGCGGCCGTGCGACAGGAAAGGCAGTAGGTTTCGGTGGGCGAGGCGACCAGGCGATTGATCTCGATGTACTCGCCACAGACGGTGCAGACACCGAAAACGCCGGCATCGAGGCGCGCCAGCGCGCTGCGGCAGTCCTCGCACCCGGGCGCACCCGAGCCCGGCTCTTCCGCGAGCAACTCCTCGAGTTCAACCCTGAACGACTGCAACTGACGGGATGATAGGCTTTGGCTCATGGCGGCGCTTCCGGATGGACACGGCCTCATCCTAACCGTCACCGTCCACCGGCGAATTGACGCGCATCAGCCTTTTGACTGAACGCTGACCGGCGCGCCTAGCCTGTTGTCAGTTCCGGCACCTCCAGAACGGAATGCAGACAGGCGTGGTCAGTCAGGCCCTGGCTCACTTCCGGCAACCGCATCGATGATGCGCCCAGGCCCAGCTCAGTCGCGTCCCGGCACCTCGAGCCCAAAATGCAGGTAGGCCTGATCGGTCACGACACGTCCTCGCGGCGTACGCATCATGTAGCCCTGCTGGATCAGGTAGGGCTCGAGCACATCCTCGATGGTATCGCGCTCTTCTGAAATCGCCGCCGCCAGGCTGTCGACGCCCACCGGCCCACCGCCGAACTTCTCAATCATCGCCAGCAGCAGCCGCCGGTCCATGTGATCGAAGCCGCGCTCGTCGACGCTGAGCATGTTGAGCGCCCGGTCGGCAATGCTGCGATCGATTTCGCCATTGCCCTTCACCTCGGCGTAATCCCGGGCCCGGCGCAGCAGGCGGTTGGCAATACGCGGCGTGCCGCGAGATCGCTTTGCCACCTCCAGCGCCCCCTCCGGCGCGATGCGGCTGCCCGAAAGCTCGGCGGATCGCTCGACAATATGCGACAGATCTTCGACGCTGTAGAACTCCAGCCGCTGTACGATACCGAATCGATCGCGCAGCGGCGACGTCAGCAGCCCCGCGCGCGTGGTTGCGCCGACCAGCGTGAATGGCGGCAGCTCTATCTTGATCGAACGCGCAGCCGGCCCCTCACCGATCATGATGTCGAGCTGATAGTCCTCCATTGCCGGATAGAGGGTCTCCTCGACGCTGGCGCTTAAACGATGGATCTCGTCGATAAACAGCACATCGCCCGGCTCCAGACTCGTCAGCAGCGCGGCGACGTCGCCCGCCTTCTCCAGTACAGGCCCGGAGGTGGTCTTGATCTGACCACCCATCTCGTTGGCGATAATGTTGGCCAAGGTCGTCTTGCCAAGCCCCGGCGGCCCGAAAATCAGCGTATGATCGAGCGCTTCGCCGCGCTTGCGCGCCGCCTCGATGAAAATTTCCATCTGCTCGCGCACCTGCGGCTGCCCCTGGTAGTCCGCCAGGGTTTTCGGCCGAATGGCACGGTCCAGAACCTCTTCCGCAGGGCTGGCCTGGGGTGAGATAAACCGATCCGCTTCTATCATCACTCAATAATACTCCCGGGTACTGCGACGGCTCAGGCGCCGACCATCGATTTCAGGGCCTGCCGAATCAGCGCCTCGCTGCTGACCGCCGAGCCAAGGGCCTTCGAAGCCTGGCTCACCGAACGGCTCGCCTCGGCCGGCTTGTAGCCCAGCGCCACCAGCGCGCTCTCGGCCTCCGCCACCAGATCGGACGCCGCTGGCGCGCCGGCCGCGACCGGACTGGCAAGCTGGAAGCCACCGCTGTCGGAAACCTGCAATTCCTTGAGGCGATCCTTCATTTCGACGATCAGGCGCTCGGCGGTTTTCTTGCCAACCCCGGGAAGACGGACCAGCGATGCTGTATCGCCCTGATGTACCACCGCAATGAAGGTTTCGGTGTCGATGCCGGACAGAATCGTCAGCGCCAGCTTGGGGCCGACGCCGTTGACCTTGATCAGCGCGCGGAACAGGCTGCGCTCATCGCGATCGGCGAACCCGTACAGCAGTTGCGCATCCTCGCGCACGACAAAGTGGGTATAGAGCACCACCTGTTTGCCACGCTCCGGCAGCCGGTAGAAGGTATTCATCGAGGCTTCGAGTTCATAGCCGACTCCGTTGACATCGACCAGCAGCTGCGGCGGATGCTTTTCCAGCAATTCCCCTCTCAGACGTCCTATCACGAATCCTTTTTCTCCAGGTTACGTGCCTCTTCGGGCGATTCAAGTTTGTGGCCGGCGACGATGAACTCCGGCAGCCTGAGCCCGGCCACCAGCGCCGCCATGCGAACGACAAATACGATGGTCATGGCGCTCAGGTCCAGCCAGTAGGACGGCTCCGCCATGATGCCGCTGAACATGACGTAGGTCAGTGCGCCGGCCAGCGCGCAGCTGGCGTACATCTCGCCGTTCCACTGCAGGATCAGCGGCACCTGACCGGTCAGAATATCGCGGATCATACCGCCAGCCACACCGGTCACCATCCCCATCACCACGGCAATGGTGTCCGGCATGCCGAACGCCATCGCCTTTTGCGCGCCAAGGATGGCGAACAGCGACAACCCAAGCGCATCGAGAAGCAACAGCATTCGGCGTGGATACCGGGTATAGCGCGACAGGATAAAGGCCGCCACCGAGCTCAGAATCGCCACCCAGAGGTATAGCGGGTTGGCGATCCAGAGCAGAGGATGGGCATCGAGGACGATATCGCGCAGCGTGCCGCCACCGAGCGCAGTGACGATCCCGAGAATCACCACGCCGAAAATATCCAGCCGTTTGCCCTGCGCTGCCAGCGCCCCGGAGGTGGCGAACACCGCGACCCCGGCCAGGTCGGCGAAATAGACGAAGTCGACGTAGCTCATCGTCGCCAGCGACCGTTGCGGGTACTGACCGTACCGAGGCCTCGCACCATGCTGCTGCGTGTATGGGCATGACAGAGCGCAATCGCCAGCGCATCGGCGGCATCCGCCTGCGGCAGCCCGGGCAGCTTCAGCAGGTGCGCCACCATGTGCTGCACCTGAACCTTGTCGGCACCGCCGTTGCCGACCACCGACTGCTTGACCTTGCGCGCCGCGTATTCGTAGACCGGCAGTTCGCGATTGCTGCCGGCGACGATCGCCACGCCCCGCGCCTGACCGAGCTTCAGCGCCGAATCGGCGTTGCGCGCCATGAACACCTGCTCGATCGCCATTTCCTGCGGACAGTAGGTTTCGATGATCTCACTGACGCCGGCATAGACCTGCTGCAGACGCTCCGCCAGCTCTTCGCCACGGATGCGGATACAGCCACTGGCAACGTATTCGTTGCGGCTTCCGACCAGGTTGATAACGCCGTAGCCCGTGACCCGCGAACCGGGGTCGATGCCAAGAATCAGCATGGAATCGATGAGTTCCTTTCGAATTGCCAAAGCGCATGATACACCGAATTACACCCGTAGGAGCGGCGCCTCGCCGCGAACAGCACCGGCGCCGAATTCGTTCTAGGCGAAGAAGCCCCCTTTGGGCACACCGCTCCTACGCCTGCACCCCACTACGGATCGCGCACGACGCAAACCCTGCTCCTATACATCCCTGTATTCGCAGGATAACGGCCAGGGATGGCCGGAACACCGATTTTGCAGGAGCAAAAATCGGCGAAGTACATCCATGCAAACCCTGCTCCTATACGTCCCTGTATTCGCAGGATAAGTACATCCATGTACAAAAAAACCGGGCGCGAGTCCCGGTTTTTTTCTCCACCGCAATGGATCAGTCTTCCATCGCCTCTTCGGGGATATCGGCGTTGTGATAGACGTTCTGCGAATCGTCCAGATCCTCAAGCGCGTCGATCAGTTTCAGCGCCTTGCGGCCGTTATCGACATCGAGCTCGACGGTGGTGGACGGAATCATGGCCACTTCAGCGAACTCCGGTTCGAAACCGGCATCCACCAGCCCCTGCTTGACCGTCATGAAGTCGGCCGGAGCGGTGAAGACATCGACGGAACCGTCATCGTTGCCGACCACATCCTCGGCACCCACCTCCAGCGCAGCTTCCATGATGGCGTCCTCGTCGGCGCCTTCACCGAAGGTGATCTGCCCTTTCTTGTCGAACAGGTAGGCAACCGAGCCGTTGGTGCCGAGGTTGCCGCCGTACTTGTTGAAGGCCGCGCGCACCTGGGAGACGGTACGGTTGACGTTGTCGGTCATGCATTCGACCAGTATCGCGACGCCGTTGACGCCGTAACCTTCATAGGTCAGTTCGTCGTAGTTATCGCCTTCGCCGCCACCCGCGCCGCGGGCGATCGCCTTGTCGATGGTGTCACGCTTCATGTTGGCGCCGAGCGCCTTGTCGACCGCCGCGCGCAGACGCGGGTTGTCTTCCGGATTACCGCCGCCTTCTTTGGCCGCAACCGTCAGTTCGCGGATCAGCTTGGTGAAAATCTTGCCTCGTTTGGCATCCTGGGCCGCCTTGCGGTGCTTGATATTGGCCCATTTGGAATGACCTGCCATCGGAATACCTCTATTGTTCGGGCCGCCGTAACTGCCGGCGGCCCGTCAATGCTTGTCGCTTTTATCCTGCTGCTTATCGCCTGAGCGTAAAGCTGTCGCCTCAGGGCGTCTTGCGCAGACGGATGTTGAGCTCGTGCAACTGCGTCGTGCTCACTTCCCCCGGCGCGTCGGTCAGCATGCAGGACGCGCTCTGGGTTTTCGGGAAGGCGATGACTTCGCGAATGGAGTCGGAGCCGGTCATCAGCATGATCAGACGATCAAGACCGAACGCCAGGCCACCGTGGGGCGGCGCGCCGTATTTCAGCGCGTTGAGCAGGAAGCCGAACTTCTCCTCCGCCTCGGCGGTGCCGATGCCGAGAATATGGAAAACCGCCTTCTGCATCGCCTGATCGTGGATACGAACCGAACCGCCACCGAGTTCGGTGCCGTTCAGCACCATGTCGTAGGCGCGGGACAACGCCGCTTCCGGGTTCGCCTTCAGCTCCTCCGGGGTGCACTTGGGCGCGGTAAACGGGTGGTGCAATGCGGTCAGCTTGCCGTCGTCGGTATCCTCGAACATCGGGAAGTCGACCACCCACAGCGGCGCCCACTCGCGCTCGACGAGCCCGAGGTCTTCACCGACCTTGATACGCAGCGCACCGATCGCCTCGCTGACGATCTTCGCCTTGTCGGCGCCGAAGAAAACGATGTCGCCATCCTTCGCCTCGAGACGCTGCATGATCTTCAACGCCACCTCTTCACCAAGGAACTTGACGATCGGCGACTGCAGACCTTCCGCGCCCTGCTCCAGCGCGTTGACCTTGATCCAGGCCAGGCCCTTGGCGCCGTAGATCGAGACGAACTTGGTGTAGTCGTCGATCTGCTTGCGGGTCAGCTCGGCGCCGCCCGGCACTTTCAGCGCTGCGACGCGGCCTTTCGGGTCCTGGGCGGGACCGGCGAAGACCTTGAAGTCGACCGCTGCCACCAGGTCGGCGACGTCGACCAGCTCCATCGGGATGCGCAGATCCGGCTTGTCGGAGCCGTAGCGACGCATTGCCTCTTCGTACGGCATGCGCGGGAACTCGCCCAGATCGACGCCCAGCAGTTTCTGGAAGGTTTCGCGAATCATGCCCTCGGCCATGCCCATGATCTCCTCCTCGTTCATGAAGGAGGTTTCGATATCCACCTGGGTGAACTCGGGCTGACGGTCGGCGCGCAGGTCCTCGTCGCGGAAGCACTTGGCGATCTGGTAATAGCGGTCGAAACCGGACACCATCAGCAGCTGCTTGAACAGCTGCGGCGACTGCGGCAGCGCGAAGAAGCAGCCTTCGTGGGTACGGCTCGGCACCAGATAGTCACGGGCGCCTTCCGGTGTGGCGCGGGTCAGGATCGGCGTCTCGATATCGAGGAAGCCGTTATCGTCGAGGTAGTTACGCAGCGCATTGGTGACCTTGGAGCGGAAACGCAGTTTTTTCTGCATATCCGGACGACGCAGGTCGATATAACGGTGGCGCAGACGCACGTCCTCGCCGACCTGCTGATGCTCGTCCAGCTGGAACGGCGGCGTTTCGGCCTTGTTGAGGATGACCAGGTCCTTGCCCAGCACCTCGATCGCGCCGGTCGCCATATCCGGGTTTTCGGTACCTTCCGGGCGGCCGCGGACGGTGCCGCGCAGCTCGATGACGAATTCGCTGCGCACGCTGTCGGCCAGCTTGAAGCTCTCCTCGCGATCCGGATCGAAGACCACCTGAGTAATGCCTTCGCGATCACGTACATCGAGGAAAATAACCCCGCCGTGGTCACGGCGGCGGTGTACCCAGCCCATCAGGGCCACATCTTCGCCAATATGCTCTTTTCTCAGGTCGCCGCAATAATGGCTGCGCATAGTATCCAGTTCCTGTCGATTAACCGTTGGGGGTTCGCCCCCGAATGCTTGATGCCCCGACCGACGACAGCCGCAGCCCCTGCGCGACCGTTCCCGGCACGCCGGCGGGCCCGACGATGAGTATCTTAATCAGGGTCTTATCGTGACGCCGGATGAACGATGGCGGCATCAGAAAGCCGCGAATTATACCCTATTTGGCAATCGCTTACAGGCCCGGGCCGACTAAAATTGGCGGGTGCCGGCACGCCTTGCGCGCACCGGGACAGGTTCGTCAGGCGGGCTCGGAGGTTCGCGTCATTTCGCTGGACATCAGCACGTCAATCTTCTGGCGGATTTCCGCCACCTCGACGTCACTGTAGGCACGGGCCGGATGCCGCCCCCACACCGGCCCCGGCCACGCCGCGTCGGACTCGTAGCGAACGATGTGATGCAGATGCAGTTGTGGCACCATATTACCCAGCGACGCGACATTCATCTTGCGGGCGGCGAAGATGTCGGCCAGGTTCTCGGCCAGGAAGCTGGACTCGTGCATCAGCTGCACCTGATCCTCCACCGACAGATGGTAGATTTCGCTGACACCGGCGCGGCGAGGCACCAGTATGAACCAGGGATAGTTGGCGTCGTTCATCAACAGCAGCCGGCAGAGCGGAAAGTCGCCCAGCAGAATGCAGTCCTGCGCCAGTTGAGGATGCAGTTCGAATTCGAGTTCCAGCTCATCCATTGGATGGACTCCTTTTCATTGATGACGACCCATTCTGCACTCAGCCACCAGCGGAAGTACAGGCAGGCATGACTGAACTGAAGATTTACAGCCGGCTCGACGAGATCGACCAACGCGACTGGGACCACCTCTGCGGCACCGACTACCCGTTCCTGCGCTACGACTTTCTCGAGGCCCTGGAGCGCAGCGGCAGCGTCACCCCCGAAACCGGCTGGCAGCCGCTGCACCTGGTCGCGTACCGTGCCGGTACAGCGGTGGCGGCGATGCCGCTATACCTGAAATCGCACTCCTGGGGCGAGTACGTCTTCGACTGGTCCTGGGCCGACGCCTATCGCCGCCACGGCCTCGACTACTATCCCAAGCTGCTTACGGCCATTCCGTTCACGCCGGCCTGGGGCCCCCGCATTGGCTGCCAGGACGGCGACAGCGCACGCTGGCTTCCAGCCATGCTCGACGCCGTACAACAGGTGGCGGAGCGGTTCGGCGCCTCGTCCTGGCATGGTCTCTTCGTCGACCCGCCACTGCGACAAGCGATGGCGGCCACGGACCTGACGCTGCGACTGGGATCTCAATACCACTGGTTCAACGACGGCTACTGCGACTTCGACGATTTTCTCGCCCGCTTCGCATCACGCAAGCGCAAGAACATCCGGCGCGAACGCCAGAAGGTGTCCGACCAGGCCATCCGGCTGCGCCGTATCGAGGGCGACGCCATCACCGAGCGGCAGCTGTCGACCTTCTACGACTTCTACCAGGCCACCTACCTCAAGCGCGGGCGCCAGGGCTACCTGACGCCCGATTTCTTCCGCCTGCTGCGCGCACGAATGCCCGAACAACTGCTGCTGGTACTGGCCGAACGCAATGGCGAAGCGGTCGCCGGCGCGCTGTCACTGAGGAGCTCGACGACCCTTTACGGCCGCTACTGGGGCTGCCTGGACGAATACGACAGCCTGCATTTCGAGACCTGCTACTACCAGGGTATCGAGTACTGCATTGAAAAAGGGCTCGACCGTTTCGATCCGGGCGCCCAGGGAGAACACAAGATACAGCGCGGCTTCCGCCCGGTGGAAACCTGGTCCGGCCACTGGATAGCCCACCCCGGATTCGCCGATGCCATTGCCAGCGCCATGGCCGAGGAACGAGAACTGATGCGCAAACAGATAGAGGAGCTGACCGGCTGGCTGCCGTTTCGCCGCGACTGAAGGGCGGCTGCAGCGACAACCTGAATCTGCCGACAAGCCTCAGACGCCCGTCTGAAAAAAATTCCTGCCGGTGATTATGAAGATGCGGGGTGGCTCCACTAAACTCAAGGACGTCCCGCAGGGACCTGCGGGCCAAGCCACCATATATAGATATAACCCAAAGGAGTTATCACCATATGTTGACCTATGAAGAGTGCTTGGCAATGTGTGATCTGACAGAGGGTGAAATCGAAGCCATTGCCGAACATGAGCACATGGACCCCATGATTGCGCTCGCTCTTGGTCAGTACCTGATCTCCCATGACGGGGATCAGCGGATCAGAGGCATCATCATCGACGACATCCAGCGCGCGGACCGCTGCGGCAACCAGCCCCGTGCGGAAGTTCTGCGCAAGGTTCTGCAGCATTTCCTCGCCACCCATCCGGCCCGGGACAAAACCGCTGCCTGAATACTGAATAACAGTCCGGTGCGCACACCGCAGCCGGTCTCGACCGAGTGACCTCCGGGTGGGGATCTCCCCCTTCTCTCCCTGCCCTATTCGGGCGGATGACGGCTCAAGCAATGCCGTCCAATCCGCCCGCGCTTTAGAAACCCACGAATCAAGCACCCAGGTGCGTCGGGCTTACATCAGCTTGTGTCCGATGACCCAGACCGCACCGTAGCCTGCGCTGTAAGCCAGCAGCAGCCGTGGCATGTAGCGCATGTAACTGACGAAACTCAGCGCTTCTATCTTGCTCATTGCGATGACACCGGCCGCCGAGCCGATGATCAGCAGCGAACCGCCAACACCCGTTGCATACGTCAGGCACATCCAGTCGGCGGTATCCATATCGATACCGGACTTCAGAATCGCGGCGGTCAGCGGTACGTTATCCACCAGCGCGGACAGCAGACCGACGACGAAATTGGCGGCCGCAACCGGCATCAGCTCATAGAGCCGTGGCAGCTGGTCGAGTACCGACAGCTCCTTGAGCATTCCCACCAGCAGCAGTACGCCGAGGAAGAACAGCAGGGTATCGAACTCGATTTCGCGCATGTACTCCAGCACGCTCTGGCGCTTGGGCTTGTCACGGTTGAGGAACTGATAGGCCAGGAACATTACCGAGAGGCCGAACAGGAAGGTCAGCACCGGTGGAATGCTGAAAAAGACGCTCAGCAGCAACGTCGCGAAGATGGTGGAAACGAACAGTACCGCAATCACCTTGTCGCGACCGGCGATGGGGCGGCGAAACTGCGGCACCTCGACGACCGAGGAGCCGGCGGTGGTCATCAGCGTTGCCAGCAACATGAACACGCCGGCGAATGCCGCCGGTATCAGCAGGAAGAGGTCACCGATGGACACCTTGCCGGCGAGGAAAATCATCAGCGTGGTGACGTCGCCGGTGATCAGCGACACGCCGCCGGAGTTCACTGCAAACACCACCAGCGCCGCGAACTTGATCATGGTGCGCGGCTTCAGCTTCAGCGATGACAGCAACGACAGCATGATCAGCGATGCCGTGATGTTGTCGGCCAGCGACGAGAATACCAGCGCCAGCACCGCGATCATCACCATCAGCTGGCGCTGGCCGAGCTGCGCCGGCAGGGCCCGGTAGACCAGCTGGGTAATCAGGCCCTGCTGGTTGAGATAGGCGACAAACGTCATCGCCGCCATCAGGAATAGCCACAGGGTGGCGATCTCGAGCAGGTTTTCGTTGAGCTGTTCCTGCACCAAGGCGGCATCGGCGCCGTGTTGTGGAAACATGAAGGCCAGTATCCAGACCAGCGTTCCGATGAACAGGGTCGATTTGGCCTTGTTGATATGAACGACGTCCTCGATCACGATCAGTACGAACGCAACCAGGATGAGGCTGAGCAATATCCAGTGCATGGACTGCAGCACTCCTTAGAAGATCATTCCCGACCAGGGGACGAAAGTGGCGATTCACCTGCCCTGTTGCACAGGCCGGCTCGCCAAAGGCAGGGAGTCGCAGAATGGGACGGGGCAGCGCCGAAAACGGCAGGCGGCACGCCCCCGAATCACAACGCGGCTGCGAAGAAAATGGCAGATTCGGGCATGAGGCGAAGGGCAGGCACCTCAAAACGCGCTCAATATGCCTCTTTGCGACGCCAAGGTCGAGCCCCTCTGGACAAAAAACAGAAATTACTGTCGCTTCGCCGACACCTTAGCCCGCATGCGGCTCCCCGGCGGCGCTTTCAAACTCGACGACCCCGCCGGCTGCCTCCAGCAAACATATGCGGACCGGCACGCCTTCGGCGTCGAGCGCCACCAGGCCGATACCGGATCGATTGACCAGCCGATGCCAACGTTCCTGCCCGGTAGGTCGCCGCGGAGACACCCGCATCGCGCGCCGGCGGGTGAACAGGTTGAGCGGCGAGCGCGGCGCATAGAGCCAGCGATTGAGGCTGTCGAGCAGATCGAGCAGCCGGTGCGGAAACTCGTTCTTCAGGCCGCTACAGGTAATCTGCCAGATCCGGGGACTGTTCTTGCGAAAGCGGATCAGCACGTCGTAGACGAAGGAGTAGTGCACGTCGCCGGACAGGATCACGAAGTGACGTGGCGTCTTGGGGTGACGAAATATATTGAGAATGACATGGGCGGCACCGGGATGCGCCATCCAGTTTTCAGCGTCGACCGCCAGCGCCTGCCCGAAGAAGGTGAAGACCCGCTGGATCGACTCGATCAGCTTGACCCCGAATATTGGTGCCGCCGACACCAGCACCACGGCCTCGCGTCCGAGTAACCGCTGCTGCAGCTCGGTCAGCGCCTCCCAGTCCATCAACCCGGAAGGCTTGCCGGCGCTACGTTCCGACCACCAGCGCTGGGTCCGGGTATCGAGTACCACCAGCGGCGGCTCGGTCGGCAGCGCATAGGACCAGCTCTCGCGCTCAAGCAGGCGGTCGATCAGCGCGTCCTGCTGCGCGCCACCGGGATCGCGGCTCCAGTTTCCGGCGAGCGCCAGCAACTCCGGATCGAAGCCGTCGGGCTCATTGCCCCACCCCTGACAGAGCCAGTACCCCAGCATCGCATTACCGATGATGCGGCGGGAAAACGGATGCCCGTACGCCGCCTGCTCCCACCCCGCCGTCAGATTCCAGTCATCGGTCACGTCGTGGTCATCGAAGATCATGCTGACCGGCACCTGCGCCATCAGCCGCTGTACCGCCGGCAACCCGGCGGCGAACGACTCCAGCGACTTGCGCTCGCGCTCGTACAACGCACGTTGCGCCCCCTCGACGACGGATGCATCCAGCCGGATAAGTGCCCAGAGCTGCGGCGCCCACAACAGCAGATACTGGCCCAGCACCTCCGCCAGCCCGATCAGGTGGTTGCCGACGGCATGGCCGGTAAAGATCGGGCGCACCGCTCCACCCAGGACGCGGTCACGCCAGCCCCGCTGCGGACAGGTTTTCGGCAGCAGCCGAGCCCGCCCATAGAGACTGTCGCGATGACCATAGAGTGCCTTGCTGTCGGGAACCGGTGCCTCGCTGAAGCGTTCGTCGAACAATCCGAGCAGCCTGACCACCTGATGCACCGCCTGCAACATCGGCCCCGCCACGTCGTCGCAGTAGATCTGGTCGCCCGACAGCATCAGCAGCGCCGGACGCGCCGCATGATCGTCCAGATGCCGCCCGAGCCAGCCATCCGCCCGCACCAGGGCATCGTCGCCCGGAAAGTGCGGCTTGCGGCAGGAGCCGTGCAGCAACTGGCCGATCCTCGACTTGACCATGACCGACGGACGTGAGCGTCCCGGATAGCACAAACTGGGCATCAGACCGGAGAGCGGTTCGCCATCGACCAAAAACTCGTATTCCAGCTCGCAATCGACCGGCAATGGCTGGGGTGGCTGCACATCCAGCAAATGTATCCAGGCCCGCTCGCCGATCCTCACCCGCTGCAGCGCTTCTCCCGGCTTTAGCTCCAGCCGCCCGATGCAACCGCCACCGTGGCGTTCGAACAGATCCAGCCTCAGCGCCAGCGGCGCCGTTCCCACCAGCCAGAACACCAGCCGGTTCGCCTCCAGGCGCCGCAACAGGGGCCCCGCCACTACCTTTGGCAACTTCCCGGGGAGCAACAGTCTTCCTCCATGACTACGACTTGCCGACAGCTTAACCTAAGCCCCTCACCCTTTGCAGCGGCTGAACAGACTGGCAATCGACATGACGGGGTCTATATCGGCCGCAGGTTGGGTGGAGGTCGGAACGACCGTAACCCAACACTCATCCTGCCGACGGGCACCGATCGATCTGTACTGCGCTCGTATTGACGGGTTTCGCGATGCCCCAACCTCGCGTTAAACGGTGAACGCGATGCCAGTGCATCGCTGCACCCATCCTCCTGTCCACCCGGATGATCTCGCAGCAAGACCGGTACCAAAGAAGGGTGGCGCAGCCGTGCCACAGCGTACTAGTCTGAAGCGTGCCATTCAGTCATGCCGGAGCTTCTCCATGCACAGCACTCCCTCAGCCGGACGCCCCGACCTGATCGTACTGGCGCTACTGGCCTTTGCCGCCAACTCGATCTTCTGCCGTCTCGGCCTGCAAGATGGCGCCATCGACGCCGCAAGTTTCACCGCCATCCGGCTGACAAGCGGCGCCGTGATGCTGTTACTGCTGCTGACACTGCGGCAGCGCCGACAGCGCGCCTTACTGCAGCTGGCCTGGCGCCCCGCCGCGGCGTTTTGCCTGTTTGCCTACGCCATCCTGTTCTCGATCGCCTATCTGCAACTCGCCGCAGGCACCGGCGCATTAATCCTGTTCGGCGCCGTGCAACTGACAATGATTGGCTGGAGCCTGGCCAACGGCAACCGCCCGTCCGGGCCGGAATGGCTGGGGATAGCGATGGCGGCCGGCGGCCTGCTTTACCTGCTGCTTCCCGGCGCCACCGCACCACCACTGCTGCCGGCGGCCGCGATGGCATCGGCCGGCGTCGCCTGGGGCGCCTACACCCTGCTCGGACGCGGCAGCCAGGACGCCCTGGCCGGCACGGCCGCCAACTTCGTGCTGGCGCTGCCACTGGGTCTGCTGGCGTTATTGCCGATGATCGCGGACGCGCACCTCGAGGCCGACGGAGTGGCCTATGCCATTGCCTCAGGCGCACTCGCATCCGGATGCGGCTACGCCATCTGGTACCGGGTGCTGCCGACTCTGACGGCGACCGCGGCTGCGACACTGCAGCTGGCGGTGCCGGTGCTGGCGGCGCTGGGCGGCGTCGCCTTGCTGAGCGAACCGCTGCATCTGCAGCTCATGCTGTCCGGTGCCCTGGTGCTTGGCGGTATCGCACTGGTGATCCGCGCCGGAGCCAGACGCGCGAGACGTGAGCGCAATGCATGACGGCTGGCCGCCCCGCGCAAATTCTGAAATAGCAGCAGTGCATTGTCAGTGACCACAAAAAAACAGGGCCACCCGAGGGTGGCCCTTATGTCGCCGTCAGAAGCTGGACGGATGATCAGTGCAACACGTCATACTTTCTCTGAATTGCCGCCAGTTTGGGTTGAATATCCAGCGGTGCGTAACGCATCGCCTGTTCAAACAGCTCCTTGTTGTCGTCGGACAGTCTTTCCTCCTCAGACATGGCAGAGAGCTTGCGCATCGCTTCGATGAATTTCGGATGGGCCTTGATTTTCGCTTGCATGAGTCTTCCCCCCGTACTGGATGGCGTGCATTGTGCCGCAGGTGCACAAAAGATCAAGAAGTAATGACCCTCCTCTGCGTCCAGCTACAAAAACCGGTGACCGCCGCGTAACAGCCTACTGCAAGCTTGCTACAGGAACCTCGGCGATTGCAGGATCGTCAGCGCCGCCTGGGCGTGCTCAGCCGCCTCCCGTCCAAGATCGGTCAAATAGCCACCATCGACCTGGGTGATCAGACCCTTTTCGTACAGCCTCTGGGTTGCCGACACGACTGCGGGGTCGGCATCGTGATGCACCTTGAGGCCCTGCTGCGTCGTCGACAGATTGAAACGGCTCAGCATGCTCAGTTCTTCGACCATCTCGGGGGTGTAGGGCATGGCGCTAATCAACTCCTGGCTCGATATGTGCTTCAGAATAGAACGGATTCGGGGCACCAGTACAGCAGTTTTCACATCATTTTACGTCCCCATTTATGATTAACGTGCGGGTGCAGCAAGGCTATACTGAGCATCCACGCAACCGACTCGAGCCAGGGAGAGAAACCATTCGTCGCTTGCCCCCACTTAACGCCCTTCGCAGCTTCGAAGCCGCGGCCCGCCACGGCAGCTTCAACAAAGCGGCGGACGAGCTGTTCGTGACCCCGTCGGCGGTCAGCCACCAGGTCAAGACACTGGAGGACTTTCTCGACGTGCGCCTGTTCCTGCGGGAAAAACGCCGGGTCAGTCTCACCTCCGCCGGCGAGCGCTACCTGGCATCGATTCAGCTCGCGCTCGACGAGATCGACAGCGCCACCCGCCGGCTGATGGCCTCGCCCAACACGGTTGCGGTTACCATCAGCGTGGCGCCGGCATTCATGACACGCTGGCTGGTGCCGCGCATCGGGCAGTTCCAGGCCGAGCACCCCGATGTGGAGCTGCGTTTGAGCACCCTGGCCAGCGATATCGATTTCGACCACAGCGACACCGATATGGCGGTGTACTTCGGCCGCGGCCACTGGCGCAACCTGGAAATGGATCACCTGATGAACATCCGCCTGGTGCCGGTGTGCAGCCCACGACTGCTGGAAGGCAGCAAGCCGCTCAACAGCCCGGCGGATCTCAAGTACCACACCTTGATCCGGGTGGCGGACCGCCCCGACGAATGGCCGCGCATTCTGCGTCAGTCGGGCATCAGCGTGTCCGACATAGGCCGCGTGATGTCATTCTCCAGCACCTCGCTGGCGATGTCTGCAGCAATGGAGGATGTCGGCATCGCGCTTGGCGACGAGAAGCTCATCGAACGCGAAGTGCGCTACGGCCAGCTGGTCAAGCTGTTCGACATGGTGCTGGACAGCGGCAATGCCTTTTACCTTGTCTATCCCAAGGGCCGGCAGCTGACCTACGGCATGAAAGCCTTTCGCGACTGGGTGCTGGACGCACTGCAACACGACGCGCCGGTCTCCGGCATCAGCGTCTGAATCGCGATCTCAGCCCTGTTCCGGGACGTCGATCGCCGCCATACGGCTGACGCCCTGCTCATTACGGGACTCCAGAAGCAACTGTCCCTGCTCGCGCTCGATGCGCCGGGCGCCCTGCAGCACCCGCAGTAGCGACTGTTCATGAATCATGATGGTGGGAAAGCAGAGCTTGCGGGTGGTCACCAGCTGCTGCACCTGCAGAGTATCGCCGTCGAGCCGGTAGCGACCACGGTAACGGTTGCAGCCCGCCATGCCGAACAGTCGCCCATCGGGCCCGAATTCCACGGTGGACTCGATGCTGGCCGGCAGTGGTTTGCCGGCAATGGTCTCGACTCGCCAGCGTGAACCGGCCAGTCTGTCCGATACGGCAGTATCCTGCAGAGCAGGCTCAGGCGCCAGCGTGGCAGTGCAACCACCCAGCCAAAGGGCGGCAGCCAGTAATGAAATCCGTTTCATCTGTTTCCAGTCCCTGGTCTATACGCTGTCTGATCAGCGTAGCAGCCAATCGCGGCGCCCGCCGCTCCGGGCCCGATGCGACAGCAGGAACGCCGCTCCCTGCGCTCATGCAAAACCACCGGCGCACCAGTCCCCGCGCGGCCGGGAGCGGGCAGCGACAGAACATGCAAAAAAACGGCGACCCTTGGGTCGCCGCTTGTCATCCTTCGATCAGATATCGATCACGTCGAAATCCACCACCGGATCGACATCGGCATCGTAGTCGACCCCTTCGACGCCAAAGCCGAACAGCTTGAGGAACTCGGCCTTGTAGTTGGCGTAGTCGGTCAGCTCGAACAGGTTCTCGCTGGTCACCTGCGGCCAGAGTTCGCGGCACTGGGCCTGGATGTCGTCGCGCAGCTCCCAGTCGTCGAGGCGATAGCGGTTACCGTTGTCGATTTCCGCACCGTCGCCGTAAAGGCCGGTAGCGAACAGGCGATGCACCTGCTCCATGCAGCCTTCGTGCAGCCCATGCTCCTTCATGATCCGGAACACCATCGACAGATACAGCGGCATCACCGGAATGGCGGAGCTGGCCTGGGTGACAACGGACTTGAGTACGGCAACATTGGCATGACCGCCCTTGGCCTGCAGACGACCATTGATTACCCCGGCGGTGCGGTCGAGATCCTGCTTCGCCTTGCCCAGCGCGCCTTCCCAGTAGATCGGCCAGGTGATATCGGTGCCGATGTAGCTGTAGGCCACCGACTTGCAGCCCTCGGCCAGTACGCCTGCATCGTCCAGCGCGTTGAGCCAGAGTTCCCAGTCCTCTCCGCCCATCACCTTGACGGTGTCGGCCACTTCCTGCTCGGTCGCGGGCTCGACTTCGGCTTCGATGATGACGTCACGGTTGGTGTCGATCGCGGTCGAGCGGTAGGGCTTGCCGATCGGCTTCAGCGCCGAGCGCACCACTTCGCCGGTGTCCGGCAACTTGCGCACCGGCGATGCCAGTGAATAGACCACCAAGTCGATCTGTCCGAGATCTTCCTTGATCAGGTCGATCACCTTCTGCTTGGCCTCGTGGGAGAATGCGTCGCCGTTGAGGCTCTTGGCATACAGGCCGGCCTCGTGCGCTTCCTTCTGGAATGCCGCAGCGTTGTACCAGCCGGCGGTGCCGGGCTTGCGTTCGGTAGCGGGCTTTTCGAAGAACACGCCGATGGTGGCCGCGCCGCAACCGAAAGCGGCGGCAATCCGCGAAGACAGGCCGTAGCCGCTGGATGCCCCGATCACCAGCACGCGCTTGGGACCGTTCTCGATCGGGCCCTGCTGGCGGGTGTACTCGATCTGCTCACGCACGTTCCGGGCGCAGCCGGTCGGATGGGTGGTGGTACAGATGAATCCGCGGATTTTCGGTTGAATGATCATGCTCTGCTCAGTCTCGGTCCATTCAGTTCGATGCACAAAGTGTGCGGCAACGATACCCGAATTTCCAGCCGGATAACAGTTTGCCGCTGGGCGCCCCGGCACCCCGCGGCAGCGCACCCTGCCTCAACGGGTTTTCTGGCGCATGGTCACAAATTCCTCGGCGGCGCTCGGGTGGATACCGATGGTGGCATCGAACACCGCCTTGGTGGCGCCGGCCTTGAGCGCCACCGCGATACCCTGAATGATCTCGCCGGCCTCGGCACCGACCATATGCACGCCCAGCACCCGGTCCGTGTTCTGATCAACAATCATTTTCATCAGCGTGCGCTCGTCGCTGCCGCTGAGCGTGTGTTTCATGGCGCGGAAGTTGGAAACATAGACGTCGATTTCGCCGTGGCGCTCGCGCGCCTGCTCCTCGGTCAGGCCGACGGTGCCGATATTGGGCTGACAGAACACCGCGGTCGGAATCAGTTCGTAATCGACCTCGGCCCGGCCATCACCGTACAGGCTTTGCACCAACGCCATGCCCTCGGCCAGCGCAACCGGCGTCAGCTGCACGCGGTCGATCACATCGCCGATGGCGTAGACCGACGGCTCGTCCGTCTGCAGTTGGTCGTTGACAACCAGGGCGCCGTTGTCTCGCTGCCGGACCGCGACGTTCTCGAGCCCCAGCCCGTCGACATTCGGTACCCGGCCGGTGGCGTACAGTACGCAGTCGACCTCCAGCACCTCGCCATCCAGCAGATAGACGGCAAGGCTGCTGTCATCGCGTTTTTCGATGCGCTCGACATCGCTGTTGAAACGCAGATCGACGTGCTTCTTGCGCATTTCGTCGGCGACGAACTCGCGCACCTCGCGATCGAAACCGCGCAGGAAGAGATCGCGACGATACACCTGATGAGTGGTGGCGCCGAGCCCGGCGAAGATACCGGCGAACTCGACTGCGATATAGCCGCCGCCGACCACCAGCACCCGCCGGGGAAAGCGCTCCAGGTCGAACACTTCATTGGAGCTGATCACGTGCTCGCGTCCCGGGAACTCCGGTACGAAAGGCCAGCCGCCGGTGGCGATGAGGATGCGTTCGGCGCTGTAGTGCTTGTCCCCGACCGCGACGGTATGGGCGTCGACGATGCGGGCCCGTCCTTCGATCAGGGTGCAGCCGGAATTCACCAGCAGGTTGCGATAGACACCGTTCAGACGCGCGATTTCGGCCTTCTTGTTGTCGCGCAGCGTGGCCCAGTCAAAGGCCGGGCGCCCGCTCCGCCAGCCGAAGCCGCGGGCATCATTGAAATCGTCGCCGTAGTGCGAGGCATAGACATACAACTTTTTGGGCACGCAACCAACGTTGACGCAGGTACCGCCGAGATAGCGGTCTTCGGCAATCGCCACCCGCACACCCTTAGCCGCCGCCATGCGGCCGGCGCGCACACCGCCGGAGCCGGCCCCGATCACGAAAAGATCAAAATCAAACTCAGCCACCCTAGCCTCCCTACGGATTCGTCATTTCACGTTGCTGGCGCCGTACTCTAAAGCGTCGCCGAACGTTTGACCAATAAAGTGGCTCTACCGTCCGCATTGCATCAGGCTATTGACCCGACTGGTCGGACATTGTCTGCCAAAGCGACGCCGGGAATACCCGCAGCCGGGGCTGCGGGGCTCAACCAAAGGCCGCAGCCAATCCGGCGTGGGAGCGGTCATCCGGGCCCGCTCCATTCCCCCCCGTCAAGGCGATACTCCGATGCACGGTGCGCGCGATCAGCTCCGGGTCGTGACTGACGATCAGCACCGCACAGCCCTGACATGCCAGTTCGCGTAGCAGCCCGATCACCTCCTGCTGGGTAATGGGATCCAGGCGCGAGGTCGGCTCGTCGGCGAACAGGAACACGGGCTCCAGCAGCATGACCCTCAGCAGCGCCAGACGCTGCAGCTCGCCACCGGAAACCTCACCGGGCCGGCGTTCAAGCAGGTCGGGCCGCAACCGCAAACGCTGCATCAACGGCGCGACCCTGGCGGCATCGAGACGGTGACGCCGTACCAGGTCGCGAAGGGCCGTCCCCAGCGGCAGCGTGCGCGGAAAGGCGCTGGGCGGGTCCTGAAACAGCTTCTGGTAGGCGTGCGGGCGTGCCACCGAGCGTTCCACCCTGCCGCTATCGGGCCCGTGCAGGCCCAGCAGCACATCGCCGAGCGACGACTTGCCGCAGCCGCTCGGGCCGGTAATGCCGACGATCTCGCCCGCGCCGACGCGCAGCGAAAGCCCCTCGATGAGGGAGCGCCCGCCCCGCGACAGGCTGAGGTCCTGCACCTCCAGCAGCGTTTCGGTCCCTGTCTGCGCAGGCGATGTCGTCGCCCAGCGGCGCGGGTCGGCGGCCAGCAGGCGACGCGTGTAGTCCTGGTGCGGCAATTCGAAAATCACCGCACTCCTGCCCCGTTCGACCAGAGCCCCCTGCCGGATAACCAGCACTTCACCGCCAAGGCGCTGCGCCAGATCCAGGTCGTGGGTCACCACCATCAGCGAGCCCCCGGCCGCGACTTCCTGCAGCAGCAGTGCCGCCACTTCGTCACGTCGTTCCGCATCGAGCCCCTTGGTGGGTTCATCGGCGATCAGGATGCGGGCGCCGCCGGCCCGCGCCGCGGCGAACGCGACCCGCTGCGCCATGCCGCCGGACAACTGGTGCGGATAGCGCCGCGCCGCCCCGGCCAGGCCCAGTGCCGCCAGATCCCGATTCGCTGCCTGCTCGGCGCGAAGCCGTCCCAGCCCGCGCACCAGACTATGCGACTCCGACACCTGCTGCTGCGCCCGCATCAACGGGTCCAGCGACAACCAGGGCTCCTGCGGCAGCACCGCGATCTCGCGTCCCCAGAGACGGCGGTGATCCGCCGGACGGGCGGCATCGAGAACAGTATCGCCCAGACAGATGCGACCACGGGCCTTGAGGCCCCTCGGCAGTGCGCCGGTCAGCGCCTGGCTCAACAGGCTTTTGCCGGAACCGGTCTCGCCCAGCACCACCAGCGGCCGTCCCGGCTCGAGCCGGATGCTGACCGGCTCGAGCAGGCGCGCCCCATCTGAATCGAAAACGCTAATGTCGTCAGCTTCCAGTCTCGGTGTCATGCCTGGCGCCCTCCCGCCATCAGGTTTAGCCCCAGCAGGGTCAGAAAGATTGCGATCACCGGCTGCAGCAGCGTCAGCGGCGCTTCCCGCCAGTACGGCATCAGCTCGACCATCATCAGACCGAGTTCCGGCGTCGGTGCCTGCATGCCGACGCTGACGAAGCCCAGCGCCGCGATTGTCATGACACCGGTCGCCGCGCCGAAGGCCGCCGTCGTCAGCAGCAGTTGCGCGATCTCGGGCCAAAGATGGCGACGGAACAGATACAGCCGCCCGAAGCCCAGCAACCGCGACGCCTGCACGCCCGGACTCGCCAGCAGGCTGCGGCAGGTGGCGCGCGTCAGGCGGAAGAACTCGATCCAGAGCACCAGCGTCAGACCGGCGCCGAACGCCAGCGGCCTCGGCGGGATCAGGGCGCTCAGAATCAGCACCAGTAACAGTCCCGGCAACGCCAGCAGGCTATCGGACACCAGCACCAGCGCGCGGTCGACCCAGCCGCCGCGGGCGGCCGCCAGCACGCCCAGCGCCACCCCGAGGCAGGCAGCCGCGACCACCGCGACGCCGGCGATCAGCAACGACAGCTGCAGCGCCGCGGCCAGGCGCTGGATCATCGAACGCCCGAGATGGTCGTAACCGAAAGGCGCCGCCGCATCGGGCGCGCCCAGCGCCTTGAGTAACGACTGCCCGTAGGGGTCGCCCGGCGCCAGCCAGGGTGCCAGCCAGGCAAACAACACCACCGCCAACACCAGCAGCGCGCCGACCCGGCGCGACCCGCGCCGGCCCGTTGTTCTCGATAATCTGTCGGTCATGTTCGTCACCTACCTGTTCCGCGCGGATCGAGCCGACGCTGCAGAGCGTCATTCAGGGCGTTCAGCAACACGAACGTCAGCCCCATGACCAGCGCGGTGCCCTGTACCATTGGCACGTCGCGCCCGAAGATCGCGTGCACCAGGCCATGGCCGATACCGGGCCAGCCGAACACGCTTTCGACCACAACGACGCCTTCGACCAGGGTCACGAACTGCAGTCCGAGACAGGTGACCAGCGGCACCGAGACATTGCGCAGACCATGGCGCCACAGCACCTGGGCGTCGCTGAGCCCCTTCTGACGCGCGAAGCCGTAGAACGGCGACGCCGCCACGGCCGCCATCGCATCCCGCGCGATGCGTGCCGACAGCGCCGCCAGCCCGAGGGCCAGTGTCAACGCCGGCAGCACGAAATGGCCGGCGCTGCCATGACCCGCGGCCGGCAGCCATCCGAGCCGCACCGACACCAGCAGGATCAGCAGCAATCCGAGCAGGAACTGCGGCATCGCCCGCAGTCCCGAGGCCAGGACCAGCAACCCGCGATCCAGCCAGCCGCCCGGCTTCAAGCCGGCGAGGATGCCAAGCGGCGGCCCGAGCAGCAGCGAAAGCGCCAGCGCCACCGCCGCCAATTGCAGACTGGCGCCAAGCTGATGGGTAATTTCGCCGATAACCGACTCGCCGCTGACGAGGGAGGTGCCGAAGTCCAGCCGCACCATATCGGTGAGCCATTGCACCAGTGCCGGCAGCAACGGGCCGCCGAGGGCCAGCTCTTCCTGCACCAGGCGCACGGCATCGGCGTCGACCAGGTCGTAGCCGTAACGGTGCGCCGCGATGCGCCAGGCCATGTCCCCCGGCAGCGAACGCATCATGGCGAAGGTCGTCACACCGATAAAGAGCGCCAGCAACAACGCCTGCAGCAGGCGATATCCGGTTGCCGCCATCCTCAGTCCCTCCAGCTCAGGGCATCGAGGCCGAAATCCCGCTCGAACGGGTCAAGGCGGGCACCGTTCAGCCGCCGCGAGACCGCAGCGGTCTGCCGGTACCAGGCCACCGGGATCACCGGCAACTCCCGCTGCAGGATCGCCATCGACTCGAAGCGCTGCTGTGCACCACCCTCGCCGCGGGCCAGCCCGCGGATCAGCGATTCGAAACGGTCGTGACGCCAGCCCATGGCGCCCCAGTCGCCGCTCGGCGCGTAGTCCTGGAGCAGGGTACCGACCGGGTCCGGCACCAGCGCGAAATTGCGCGCGAACAGCGCCAGCTCGAGGCTACCGTTCTGATGTCCCTCAGGGATCGCCGACGAATTGGTCGAATGGATCTTTACTTCGACGCCGATCTGGCGCCACAACTGCTCGAGCACCGTCGCCACCAGCGGCAGTTCGGGCCGGTCGGGATAGGTGGTGAGACTGAGCGAAAAACGTTCGCCGTCGCGTCTCAGGATGCAGTCCTGCCCCGGTTGCCAGCCCAGCGCCTGCAACAGCGCCTTCGCCGCTTCCGGGTCGTAGCCGGGCGCAGCGGCCTCGGGGTCGTGCCAGAGCGGTACGCTCGGCGGCAGCAGCTGGTTGGCCGCGGCCTCGTAACGCAGCACGGCCCGGGACAGACCTTCACGGTCGATCGCCAGACTCAGGGCGCGGCGGGCCCGGCCGTCGGACAGAAAGGGATGTGCGGCGTTCAGCTTGACCAGCAGCGAGCGCGGTAGGGGCGCCGACAACAGCTCCACCGTGGCGCTGCCGGCAAGTCTTGCGCGGCTGGCCGGATCGAGATTGTAGACCAGATCGGCATTACCGCTCTCGGCCAGCAATGCCCGGCTCTCCGCCCGTCCCACCGCGCGGTAGGTGGCGCTGCCGATGCGGGCAGGCACTCCCCAGTAATCGTCGAAACGCGCGACCTCAAGACTCATCGGCGGCGTCAGCGAGGTCACGCGATAGGGGCCGGTGCCGATCAGGGCGCGGACCCGGCCGTCATCGTCATAAGCCGCCGGGGCCAGGATCTGAGAGCGATACTCGGACAGAAATGCCGGCAGCACCGCCAGTGGTTCGGACAGCTGCACGACCACCGCCCCGGCAACGGCCTCGATCGCCGCGATCGGTGCCTTGTCGAGCAGACCGGGCTTGTCACGGGCGATGCGCAGCGACCGGGCGGCGGCTTCGGCCGTCAGCGGACTGCCATCATGAAAGTGTACGCCGGAGCGCATCGGGAATTTCCATACAAGCCCGTCCGCCGAGACCGACCATGCCTGCGCCAGACCGGGCCGCAGCTGGCCGTCGATATCGGCATCGACCAGTGTTTCGGCGATGCCCATACGCTGGAACACCGCGCCGGAAAGGGCCGGATCCGGCCCCTTGACCTCGAAAGGCGCCACCACGTCGAGCGTACGGTCGCTGCTGGCCGCCGCCGGTCCGGCCAGCGCCAGACACGCCAGGGTTGCTGCTACGAGCTTTTTCATCGAACCAATCTCCGATTTAAAATGTTATATCATCACAATTCAGAGGCCGCGGACTCTATATGTAATAACATAACATTTCAATCGATTTCCCATGGCGTCGAAGGCAGCCTCAGGCGCCGGCACGGCAAACGACAGGGTCGGGGCAGCATGATACACTGCCGCCCTTTGCCTGCAGGAGAGAGTCGTAAAGATGAAGCTGGTCTCGTTCAACACCAACGGAATACGCGCCCGTCTGCACCAGCTCGAGGCGCTGATCGCGACACAGCAGCCGGACGTCATCGGCATCCAGGAGACCAAGGTCATTGACGGTGAGTTTCCCGTCGAGGCCATCGAGGCCATGGGCTATCACGTCGAGTTCCATGGCCAGAAGGGACATTACGGCGTTTGCCTGATGTCGAAGCAGCCGCCATCGATGCTGCAGAAAGGCTTTCCCGACGACGGCGAGGAGGCCCAGAAGCGGCTCATCATCGGCCGCTACCCCACCCCCGACGGACGCCAGGTGACGGTCATCAACGGCTACTTCCCGCAGGGCGAAAACATCGCCCATCCGACCAAGTTCCCGGCCAAGCGCAAGTTCTATGCCGACCTGCTGGCGCACCTGCAGGCGCACTGCGATCCGTCAGAGCTGCTGGTGGTGATGGGCGATCTGAATATTTCCCCGGAGGATATCGATATCGGCATCGGCGAGCCCAACCGCAAGCGCTGGCTGCGCGACGGCAAGACCAGCTTCCAGCCGGAAGAACGGGAATGGCTGCAGCGACTCAAGGACTGGGGCTTGCAGGATACCTACCGCGTCGTGCGCCCCAATGACGACGAGCACTTCAGCTGGTTCGATTACCGTAGCCGTGGCTTCGAGCGCGAGCCCAAGCGCGGCCTGCGCATCGACACCATCCTCGCCACGGCGCCGCTTTGTGAACTCTGCGCCGACGCCGGCATCGACTACGACGTGCGCGGCATGGAGAAACCGTCGGATCATGCGCCGGTGTGGGCAACGTTCGACCTTTAAGGTGACGCGTGACGAATTGTAGGAGGGGTGGAGCGATGCAACCGCACGGACTTTACGTTTTGCCTCGTGACCCGGGCATCGCGAACCCATCATATCGATCGTCGTACAGATCGATTGAGTTCGGGTGGCAACATAGCATCCCGTAAAATGTGGTGTTGGGTCCGCTCCTGCGTCGCTTGACCCAACCTACATCGCTCATTTCGCCCGCGGAACGGGCTCCTGCACAGGATCCCCTCTGACCACTCAGCCGTTCACCGGGCTGACATAACCCGGCGGTTTGACCACCAGCACGTCGCACTCCAGATCGTCGAGTACCCGTTCGACGGTGCTGCCAAGCAGCAGCCTGTCGACGAAGCCCCGCGCCACCGAGCCCATCACCATCACATCGATATCATGTTCGTCGGCGAAACGCGGCAGCGTTTGATGGCTTTCCCCCTTGAGCAGATGCACCTGCTCCCCATCAGGGTCCAGTACCGGCCCCAACAATTTGCGCAGTGCTTCGGCATGCTGCTGCGTCACCTGCTTTTGCAGCGCTTCGTAGTCGGTGACCACGTGCTCGTCGAAGATCGCCGACTGCGGCAGCGTATGGTAGCTGTGCACGGCATGTAGCCGGCCGTCGGTCAACTCGCACAGCCAGGCGGCATGCTCCAGCAGCGCCCGGTCCAGCTCACCGGGTGATTCGCCATCATGAAAGGGATCGACGCAGGCGGCGATGCGCGGTCGTGAGTGCCAGCGGTGCGCCTTGACCATCAGCAGCGGATATCCGCAATCGCGCAGCAACTGCCAGTCCCGGTGCGCCAGCAGATAGTGCCCGAGCCGGCTGTGCCGTGCGACCTGATGGATCACCAGGTCCGGATCGTAACGCTGCGCCTTGCGGATCACGCCTTCGGCGTGGTGGCGTTCCCAGGCGACGTCGACGCCGACGTCGAAGCCGCGCCCTTCCAGGGTTTCGGCGATAGTGTCAAGCCGCGCTTCGATATGGCGCAGGTAGGCATGCTGCGCATGCAGACCGGCTTCATGGTCGAACAACCAGGCATTGCGCAGTGTGACATTGAAGCAGCAGCAGAACAGTTCCACCGCAGCGCCGGTGCGCTCGGCCAGCCAGACCGCCTTCTCCAACGCCTGGTCGTTGCCCTGTTGCTCTTCGAGATTGACAAGAATCTTGCGTAGCGGCTTCATACTGTCTCCAGCAGGCTACAGTTATTCTGTAACTCCGCGACCGCCGTTCCGGCACGGAGTCGGAAAATCCGGCAGTTCCCGCTCCCGCGGGGCACGCCGGTCTGCTAGGATCACCAGGATACATGCTAAGGATAGTGCGCCCGTGCCCATTGATCTGCTCCGGATTCTGATCGCGCCGCTGCTGCTGCTCGCCGGCATGGGTCTGTTGCACGGGAACCTGTTGCAGCTTTCGCCAGAGCTGCACCTGCTGCTCGCCGCTCTGCCTTACCTGCTCGGCGTCGCCAACCTCCTGCTCGGCTACCTCTTCAACCAGAGCCGCATTCTGCTCTCGGCACTGAACCTGCTCGCCGGTTACACGTTGATTCGGCACTGCCTGCAGACGCCGCTGGCCCTGCCCGACAACTTCGTGTTGTTCAGCCTGCTGTCGCTATTGCTGCCGTTCAACCAACTGCTGTTCTGCCTCGCTCCGGAGCATGGCCTGCGCAACCGCAGGTCGCTGATCCTGCGACTGCTGCCGCTCTCGCCGCTGCCACTGCTCTGGCTGCTGTGGCAGCAGCACTGGCTGGCGCCCTGGCTGGAAAACCTGCCGATGCCGCTGCTCGACATGCTGGTGCAGGAACGCTACCTGAGCGCGGGCGCGGCCTGGCTGTGCGGCCTTGCGCTACTGCTCGGCGCACTGGTTTTGCATTTTCGCCGCACCCGCGCCGACGGCGCCCTGTTCGGCGTTCTGCTGACGCTGCCGGCGCTATTCTTCTGGTTCGACCGTGCACTGATATCGCCGTTACTGTTCACTACCGTGCAACTGATGCTGGCGCAGGCCGTGCTGCTGCACTCCCATCAGCTCGCCTTCGTCGACGAACTCACCGGCATCCCGGCGCGACGCGCATTACAGGAGCAGTTGCGCAGCCTGGGGCGACGCTACACCATTGCGATGATGGATATCGACCACTTCAAGCAGTTCAACGACCGCTACGGCCACGACGCCGGCGACCAGGTCCTGCGCCTGGTGGCATCGAAGCTGCGTCAGGTTGGCGGCGGGGGCCGGGTGTTCCGCTACGGCGGCGAGGAGTTTACGGTGCTGTTCCGCGGCAAGGGCGAGGAGGATGTCCTGCCCTATCTCGAGCAGTTGCGGGAAACGATCGCCGGTTATCCGCTGCAGATCCGCAAGCCCGACCGTCCCGAAGACAGTGAACACGGCCGCCAGCGACGACAGCGGCGATCGGGAGAACGGCCGGTACAGGTGACAATCAGTATCGGCCTGTGCGAGTGCGGGCCCGCCCACCTCGACAGCGAGACCGTGATGCAGCAGGCCGACAAGGCACTCTATGCCGCCAAGAAGGCTGGCCGCAACCGCACGATGCCCAGCCACCGCCTGCGCCGACGTAGCCGCCGCGGTCAGTCCGATTTCGCATGAACAGAATTCATTCAACTGCCATCCCTGCCGGCCGCTAAACTGCTGACCTAACAGACGGTTGCAGAATGGAGAGCCCGCCATGGAGATCAATGCCAACTTTGGCCAGCAGGTATCCGAACTGGCCCGATCGGACAATCGTACCGGGGGGATAGGCAAGGAGGTATCGGCGACGGCGCGCACCAGCAAAGAGCTGCAAAACCGGGCCCTTCTCGATGCCTCGCTGAATGTCAGTATCGATGCCGGCAACCGCTCGCTGGAGCTGCTCTACCGCACCGCTATCGAAAAGCTCAACGAGGTACTGGCGCAAGACATGGGCGCCAACGTGCTGCGTGATGCCCTCGACAGCGACCTGGACGTCAGCCCCGAAGCCACGGCCGACCGCATCCTGACGCTGTCCACTGCCTATCTGCCACTGTACCTGGAACAGCATCCCGGACAGAATGAAGGCGACGGGCACGCGCAGTTCACCGACCTGATCCGCGACGGTATCGGGCAGGGGTTCGCCGAAGCCCGGGAAATTCTGCAGGGGCTGGGTGTACTCGAGGGCGATATCGCCGACAATATCGACCGGACCTGGACACTGGTGCAGCTGGGACTGGATGCCTTTCTGGGCAAAACAGCCGAGGAAGACTCCGTGTGAGGCAACAACGCCTGAGCCCGCTGAACAGTCAAATTGCGGCCGGCAGCGGCCTGTTTTAGAATCCGAAGATCGCCCCCCTTTTTTTTGCTGGAGACTCCCTTGTCGCAACAGGCTTCCGCTTCGGAACGAGCATCGCCCTCGCTGGCCGAGATGAAAACCAATGCCGCCGAGGCCGCCAGGCTGATGCGGGCACTGAGTAACGAAAACCGGCTGCTGATCCTGTGCTATCTGCAGGGACGGGAAATGTCGGTGGGCGAACTCAATCGCAGCCTCGAACTGAGCCAGTCGGCGCTGTCGCAGCACCTGGCCATTCTGCGTAACGACGGATTGGTGAAGACCCGCCGGGAATCCCAGACCATTTACTATTCCCTGCAGGGCGATCGCGCCACCCGCGTGATCGAAACCCTGCATGCGCTGTACTGCGCAGAGCTCTGACCGCCTTCTCGCCGTTCGTGCAGATCAGGGCCCGCCGCGCCAGCCAAAGCGTGTCAGCGGCACGCGGCCATGAATGAAACAGACCCCTTCCTCCTCCAGCCGCTGACGCTGCAGCCGCCCGCCTTCGGAGCCGGCCGGTAACGACAGCTCGCCCCGGGCGTTGATGACCCTATGCCAGGGCAACCGGGAGCCCTCGGGCAACCGGCTCAACACGCGCCCAACCAGCCGCGCGCGACGCGGCAGCCCCGCCAGTTCCGCCACCAGGCCATAACTGCAGACCCGGCCACGAGGTATTCGCGCCACCACCTGCCAAATCCGCTCGGCCTCCGTCGGAGCGGCCTCGACGGTCATCGCAGCGGGCCGTTCAGCGGCTCCGGCGATAGCTGTACCTGTGGCAAGGTTCGCACCATATCGACATGCAGTATGCCATCCTCGTCGTAGGGTTCGGATTCGGCGACGAAACCATGCTCACCGTAGAAGCGCGTCAGGTGAGCCTGGGCCGCCAGCGCAACCGGCGCACCGGGCCAGCGACCGCGACAGAACTGCAGGATCTCCTCTAACAGCAGGTGGCCGTCGCCGTTGCCACGCTGCGACGGGGCCACAACGATGCGCCCGACCCTGACCCGCCCTTTTTCGGGTGGAAACACCCGGGCACAGGCGATCAGCGTGCGTTCATCGTCCCATCCCAGCAGGTGGTATGCCCGCGGGTCCAGACCGTCGGCGTCGGCATAGGGGCACTCCTGCTCCACCACAAAAACCTGGGCGCGCAGACACAGCAACGCGTAAAGCGCGCCCACATCGAGCTTATCGAAGGCATACCATTCAAGCTTCATCATCGTCGTCTCACTGCTGCAGCCGGTACATCTGCCACTCTTCGGTGGCCTCGTTGAGGGTCATTTTCATGTCGACCACATCCTCGTCGGCGTTGTATCCGGTCTTGAAACCCAGTTTCCGGGCCAGCGCCTGCATGCCCCTGTTGCTGGGCAGAGTCGAGCCGTAGAGTTGCAGGGTGCCACGCCTGCGGCAATAGTCAATGATCCGCTGCATCAGGATCACACCGAGCCCCTCACCCTGCAGGTCATCGCGGACCACGATGGAAAACTCGCTGCGCACGTTGTCCGGGTCCGTTACGGCCCGCACCACGCCGAGCGTTTCCTCGCCCGACACGCCGTCCAGTCTGGGGGCCGAAACGATGAATGCCATCTCGCGGTCGTAGTCGATCTGCGTCCAGGTCGCCAGCTCCTGATGGGTCGGTACGCCGCGGCTGTAGAAATAGCGTAGCCGGATCGATTCGGGGCTCAGGTGCTTGTACAGCTCCAGGTGCGCCGGTTCGTCCTCGCCCCGAATCGGCCGCACCACGGCCGGACGGCCGGAACGCCGCAAGCGGATCGATTCACTCAGGTAAGCGGGATATGGCGAGATCGCGAGGCTGGTCGGCGGTCCAAGCGACACCGCGACATCCACCGCCAGCAATCCACGCTTGTTCAGCAGCAACGGGTTGATCTCGAGTCCCGCGAGTTCCGGCAGGTCCACGACCATCTCCGACAGCCGGATCAGCAGCTCGCATAGCTGATCCACATCCCGCTCTACCTGGTAGCTGTTCTCGCGGATGATTTCGTAAACCCGTGACTGGCGCACCAACGCCTGTGCCAGCGCCAGATTCAGCGGCGGCAGCATCAGCTGCCGGTCCGCCAGCACATCGACGGCATAACCGCCGGCGCCAAACAGCAACAATGGACCGAAGGTGGGATCGCGCGTGACCCCGACATTGATTTGCAGCGACTGGAAACCGCGTTTCATCTGTTGTACGCAGAAGCCCATGATTTCATCGTCACTGAAACGTTCGCGCACCCGGTACTCGAGCCGGGTGGTGGCGTGCTTGACCTCGTTGATCGAATAGAGATCCATCGCCAGGTCGCGCCAGCGCTGCCGCACCTTGTCGTCGTAACTGAAAGGGTGGACGTTTTCGCAATGCAGCGCCCGTACCGCCACAGAGCCGCCCAGGCGCTTGGCGATATCCACCACGCCCTCGACGGTATCGGCATAGTAGGAATGCGCGGTGGGAATATCGTACAGGTCCAGCAGCTCGCAGGCCTCGGCGTGGTACAGGTACGCGCGCCCCTCGCCGCGCGCCATCGCCACCAGCTGCCGGGCGCGGACATGGTTCTGGCTGTTCTGTTCCAGATAGGGTGCCGGGGTCTGGCGCATCACCTCCTGATTGCGGCGATATTCGACCATCTGCATGAAAGCGTCGACGGCCTCCTCCGGCGTGATGAAGGTGGCGATGCCAGCGGCATTGAAGTGGTTGCGTGCCTCGATCGCCGTCGCCCGCCCCATCCAGCAGGTCAGCACATTGCGTGGCGTCTTGCGCGCCGCTTCGATCACCGCCTCCGCGGTCTCGACACCGGGCGCCGGCCAGGTTGGAGCATGAATCACCAGCACGGCGTCGACGCCCGGATCCCGGGATACCAGTCTCACTGCTTCGGCAAAGCGCTCCGGTGTGGCGTCGGCATTGAGATCCACCGGATTGCGCTGGTTCCAGTAACCCGGCAGCAGCGCCGCCAGTGCATCGCGGGTCGCATCGCTGAACTCCGCCAGCTCGCCGCCGCCTTTGAGCAGACGGTCGGTGGCCAGTGCATTGGGCCCCATGCCGTTGCACAGGATCGCCAGCCGTTCGCCGCGCAGCGGCTTCATTCTGGAAAGGGTTTCGAGCGCATTGAAGAGCTCGTCCGACGTTTTGACACGCAACACACCGGCGCGCCGCAGCGCGGCATCATAGACCAGGTCCTCGTCCTGAACCCCGGGCGCCAATATCGTATGATGCTGGTCGTCCTGGACGATGTCGGATTTGAGCACCAGCACCAGCTTGTTGCGTGACGCCGACCTCAGCGCTGACAGGAAATCACGTGACCGCCCCGTCATGCGGTCCATCTGCAGCAGGATCGCATGGGTGTAGGGATCCTGGGCCAGGTAATCGATAACCGCCGGAATACCGACGTCGACGCTGTCGCCGAGCGTCAGGAAGTGCGAAAAGCCGATCTCCTGACCGTTGGCCCAGTCGATCATCGCCGTACCGATCAGCCCCGACTGGCCGATGTAGGCGACCTTGCCCTTGCGGATATTGACGTGAGCATAGCTGGCGTTCATGCGCGAACCGGGCACCAGCAATCCCATGCAGTCGGGTCCCAGAATACGGATACCGTAGGGTCGGGCAGCGTCGAGCACCTCCTCATGCAGCGAGCGCTCGGTCTTGCTGTTGCGGATAGAGAGCCCGCCGGTCAGGATAAGCGCCGCCTTGACCATATTGGCGCCGAGCTTGCGAATAATGTCGGCGACACTGTCCGGCGGCGAGCAGATGATCGCCAGGTCCGGCATCAGCGGCAGGTCGCTGACACTCTTGACGCACGGTACCCCCCGAACGTGGCTATAGCCCTGGGAGTTAACGGCGATCAGCTCTCCTTCGAAGCCGCCATCGCGCAGATTCTGCAGCACTGCCCCCCCCATGCTGTCTTCACGATCGGAGGCTCCGAATACGGCAATGGACGCGGGCTTGAAAAACCGCCTCAGGTATTTTGTCGACACTCGGCAATTCCTGTTCAGATTGAACGGCTTGTGCTCAATTCGGATAACAGTCTAGGTCATTTCGCAACCGCGTCATTGTTTTCGATCATGTAACCCCTGGATTCGGGGGATCGGGCAAGCCAACCGAAATGACCGGCGCCGACGCCGGACGCGCCCGTTCTACACAGCGCACCGCCTCAATCTGGCTTACAATGTCGCCGAACAAGGACACTCACTCAAATCGTAAGGATCTGCACCATGCGCACGCCTATCGTACTGATGCTGCTCGCCCTGCTGGCCGGTTGCGCCGGCACTCCCCCGCCGAGCGCCCCCGAACCGAAAGCGCCTCCGGCCGTTAAACCCGAAGTGCCGGAGAGCCGGGAAACCCGCGTCATCCCCGAGGCAGCCAACCCGACGCTGACATCGGCGCTGGCCGATGAGGCGGCGCTGGCCAGCGCCTTTCTCGACAGCTACCGGGAACAGACATTGTACGACAGCCGTAACCCCCAAAGCCTGTCCCTGGACTACGAATTTCGCGAGTATCGCTGGTCGCCCCGACGCGACCGCCTGATGATGCTGTTCGAGAACGCAGGTGGCGACAGCGGTTTCGTCGCCTGGAGCCTCAACGGCGACGCCAGCGCCACATCGCTACGGCTGGAGGACTCGAAACTGGGCCGCCGTTTCGCCCTGATTCTGCGGCCGGCGCGCCTCTGCTTCGCGGTCGATGCGGCGCAACCGCCGACCTGGCTGGGTGGCCGCTGGGTGTATGACCCACAGCGCCCCGGCTCGTTCGAGTGCAATGGCCTGACCAACAAGTCTGCGTTCAAGGCCGGCACCCGCCTGCCCGGACTGTTGGGTGTCTATTTTCGCGAAGGTGACGTGGTGCTGATGTACGACAGCCGCGAGCAGCGCGACGCGGCGGCCGGCGTGCTGGCCCAGCTGTTCCCCGGCCTGGTTTTCAATCCCTGATCGAAGATTTTTCAACTTGACGCCGACGGCCATTCGGAGCCATCTTGCGGTTACGGCAAGATCCGGGAACTGATCCATAATAGGGAGGGAGCCGGGGTGCAGTCCCCACCCCTCCCGCACCCGGCATTGCCGATGCGGGGGGCCTGCTATTTCGCAGGAGTGTGCAGAAGTTGAAATTCAGATGTCGAGATCACTGTCATGAGCAAAAAACATAACAGCCAGGACCTGACCGACGAAGACGATGTGGTGGACTGGGACGCGGAGCCCGAGGTCGAAGAAAATGACCAGCCCCGGCAACAGGAAATCCATCCGGCCGCCCGCAGGCGCATCGAGCGTCTGATGGAAGAGCGGGCGCTGAGACGCCAGATCGGCGACGTGTTCGACGACGACTATCTGGACTATTGAAGCCGGAAATCGCCGTCAGGCCTGCTTGGGCCAGGCCTGATCGGCCCTGGCGGCTTCGGCCGCCGTACCACTCAGCAGGTAGATGTGCTCGGCCGTGAACTCGAAACAGCAGTCGCAGATTCGGCAGCAGTAGAGTTCGCCCTCGCCACCGTTGCCCAGAGATACCAGATTGCTGTGTGGGCGGGTCTTGAACGTGGACTCGATCAACTCCCGGCAATGCTTGCAGTTCCCTTTCATGTTCCTGCTCCCGTTTATGAAGCCGCGAATTCTATCCCGACGGCGCCATCGACCAAAGTCGAAAACCCCGAAAAATTTTCAATTCGATACCCGCTCCGGAGCATCTTGCGCCAGCCCCCGACGTTACTCAACGTAAGAGGCTGCACAAATGTGCTCCAGGCAGTGAAAAATTCACTTTACCGCAGCGGAAAAGCTGCTATATATTCGCCGAAAAAGCGGCGTCGCCGAGGCTGTCAAGTCTTCTTCCAGGCCCAGCCGCACTGTTTTCGACCGGCAGCCCGTCCCCGGCTGCCAGATTACAAAACCCGAGATGTGAGAACTAAAGCCGATGGGCACCAAGATTCGTGTCGATCAAGTCCCGATGGACGATATCGAGAACTGGGACGACGACTATGAAGAGCAGGACGTCAGCTCCCGTGGCAAAAAAGCCAGTTACAACAGCAAGCGACGTCGCCAGATAGAAGAACGCATGGAAGAGCGTCTGCTCGCACGCCAGATCGGCAGCGGTTACGACGACAACTACTTCGACTGACGTCGGCGGGCTTCCGTGTCCAATCCCGGAAGCCCCACCCCGGCCAAACCGGATTGCTGCATGCATTTTTCAAAAACGGGGGCATACACCGTTTTTTTTGGCTATTATAAGCCGGCACGGTCGCAGTTTCCCGGTTGAACTTCAGGTCTCTCTCCAGCGAGTTCCCTTTCGCTTCACCGCGAAGTCCGTGCCTCCCTCGCGGAGACCAGCCCGCCCGACACCATCACGGGCTCGCGCACTCCCCCAGGGAGCCTATGAATAGCAGCTTCTCGACAGGCCCCGGCATGCCGTCGAATCTGCGCCGCGGTTCCGGATCGCGCTGAAAGCCAGAGACTTATTGGGACTTGTTCACAGGCTCCCTAGCCTAGCGTAGAATCCGCCCGTCTCAATTCGCCCCCGGAAGTGCCATGGAACTGAAACAGCTCGAGATCCGTGCCCTGAGTCGCGCCGCCGGCGATCGCCGCCAGCTCGATACCGACACGCCCGCCGCCCAGCAACTGTTCGAAGCCGTCAGCGGCAGCTTCGGACGCCGCTCCGCCCTGACCCACGGCGCTTTCAGCGACGAAAATCTGCAGGAACACCCGTTCGCCGGCGCCCTGCTGGCACTCACCGGCGATATCGACAACGCCGACCTCGGCGGCCTTGCCGACACCGCCCTGGCCAGCCTGCTGAATGCGACGGAGCCGGACCAGCCCGCCGATGAGCACGACAGCCAGCTGGTCTGCCTGCTGTACCAGAGCGACCGCTACCACTACCTGCTGCTGGCGCTGCTGGAACACGAACCGCGGCTGGCGCTGGACGAAACGCTGCAGCCGGTCGAAACCCGGGTACTGGCCGCGGAACGCCTGGTTCAGGCGCTGCGCGTCAACCTGACACGCCTCGAGCGCGGCCAGGACAGCTACCTGAGCTTCGTGCCCGGCAAGCGTAATGGCAGCGTGGGACAGGACTTCCCGGGCGCCTTCGGCTGCAGCGAAGCCGTGCCGGCCAGCCATTGCACCCGCGAACTGATACGCGCGACTCGCGACTTCTGCAATCGGCACGAGATTCAGGAACGCAAAGACGAAGTGGTCGAAGATGTGGTCAGCTACCTCGAGCGCAAGCGCGAAGACAAGCAACATGCGTCACTGAACGAAATCGAGCGCCTGTTCGATGCCTATGTCCCACCTGAGCAGGCCGAAAGCTCCGGCGCCACCTTCGGCCAGTTCGCCAACACCGAGCCCTACCAGGTGACTCAGGAGTTCCAGCCCCACAGCGGCACGCTGAGAGCACTGGCCAAGGTCAAAACCAAGTCCGACAACTGGCAGCTGGACTTCGCCCGCCGTTCCCTGGGCACCAAGGATTCGGACCGCGACATTCTGTTCGACGAAGACGGCCAGACCCTGACCCTGCGCCGACTGCCGACCCGGGTCATCCAGACCATCCGCGACGCCCTCGAGCAGGAGTAAGGCTCCCCCTTGTCCCGGCGGCCTGCCGCCGCCGGGTGCCGCCCGCCCACGCCCCAACTCCGCCTCTCTGCGTACCGGTCTCGCCTGACCGCCGCCGCACACTGTTTACCGCTCACGCTCAACCGCTTACCACCGCCCGATTACCGCTCACAATACTTTCACCCCAAACTAATATTTCCCCTTTTTTAACAATAACTTCACGAAATAATGGCAAAAATGGCACAAGCCTGCTCTTTTGCACGCCCACATCCACTATGTTATTTTGAACACGAAATAAAACAATTCTGGACCAACTGAAGTGGAACCCGAATTCGGCACCATCCGCCCCCCAGCCAGGCTGCCAGTCACGCCCCTCTCGACGCCCGACGTGGCGCCCTCATAACCGAATCGACGAGAACCAATCCTCTATGTGTGGTATCTGCGGCGAAATCCGTTTTGATCAAGCTCCGGCCGACCTCGCGGCCGTCTCCCGAATGAACGACAATCTGGTACCCCGCGGTCCGGACGGCGGCGGCCTGTTCCAGATGAACAATCTGGCCGTCGGGCACCGGCGCCTGAAGATCATCGACCTCAGCGAGCACGCGCAGCAGCCGATGGTCGACAACGATTTGGGCCTTGGTATCGTGTTCAACGGCTGCATATACAACTACCGGGCACTGCGAGAAGAGCTCGAAGGCCTGGGCTATCGCTTCTTTTCCCACGGCGACACCGAGGTGATCCTCAAGGCCTTTCACGCCTGGGATACCGACTGCGTGCACCGGCTGCAGGGCATGTTCGCCTTTACCGTCTGGCACCGCGACGGCGGGCGCCTGGTCATGGCCCGCGACCGCCTCGGCATCAAGCCGCTCTACTACAGCGAGCAGGGGCGGCGTCTGCGCTTCGCCTCGACCCTGCCGGCACTGCTGGCAGGCGGCGATATCGACAAGACCCTCGACCCGGTGGCCTTGCACCACTATTTCAGCTTCCACGCCGTGGTGCCGGCACCGCATACCATTCTCCAGGGCGTGCGCAAGCTGGCGCCGGCGAGCATTCGCGAATACGACGGCAACGGCAACGCCACGGAACACTGCTACTGGCAGCCGGACTACAGCCGGCGGGACGAGGACCGGCATCTGGGCTTCGAAGACTGGAAGGAACGGGTGCTGGATCAGCTGCGGCTGTCGGTGAAACGCCGCCTCGAGGCGGATGTGCCGGTCGGCGTGCTGCTGTCCGGCGGGCTCGATTCCAGCCTGATCGTCGGCCTGCTCGCCGAACAGGGACAGAGCAACCTCAATACCTTCTCGGTCGGCTTCGAGACGGTCGGCGCCGAGGTCGGCGACGAATTCAAGTACTCCGATCTCATCGCCAGCCACTTCGGCACCGAACACCACCAGCTGTTCGTCGACAGCGGACGGCTGCTGCCATCATTGCAGGACTGCGTCCGCGCCATGAGCGAGCCAATGGTGAGCCACGACGTCATCGGCTTCTACCTGCTGTCGCAGAAGGTCGCCGAGCACGTCAAGGTGGTGCAGAGCGGCCAGGGCGCCGACGAGGTGTTCGGCGGTTACCACTGGTATCCGCCGCTGGCCCGGAGCCAGGACCCGGTCTCCGACTATGCCCGCGTGTTCTGCGATCGCGACCAGGCCGAGATGGCCAGGCTGCTGGCCCCGAAATGGCTCTCCGGGGACTACAGCCGGGCGCTGATCGAAGCCCACTTCGGGCGCCCCGGCGCCGAGACGCCGATCGACAAGGCACTGCGGCTCGACAGCCATATCATGCTGGTCGACGATCCGGTCAAGCGCGTCGACAACATGACGATGTCCTGGGGACTGGAGGCCCGGGTACCCTTCCTGGATCACGAACTGGTGGAGCTGGCGGCCCGCATTCCGCCCGAGCACAAGGTCCGCGAAGACGGCAAGTACGTCCTCAAGGAGGCCGCCCGCGCCGTGATTCCGAGCGGCGTCATCGACCGGCCCAAGGGCTACTTCCCGGTGCCGGCACTGAAATATATCCGCGGCGAGTACCTGTCGTTCGTGCAGGATATCCTCGGCCAGGATGCCGCCCGCAACCGCGGCCTGATCCAGAGCGACTACCTGCAGACGCTGATCGAGTCCCCGGAAGAACACATTACACCACTGCGCGGCTCCAAGCTCTGGCAGATCGCGCTGCTGGAGTTCTGGATGCAGACCCACGGTATTTGAGGCACCGCCCATGAATCAGGAGCACCCGCACCCCATGACTCTGGACACGACCGACCCCGCCGCCGGCGCTACGGCACACGAAGGCGTCGCCATCGAGTGCGGCTGGGGCCGTCTGCTGTTCGCCCACACGTTCGATAGTCCCGAACAGCTGCTCAAGGCGATGCGCGAGGAGGTGCCAGGCAAGCGGGATATCGCCATGTACGTCACCGATCCCCATATCGTGATGTCGCTGGCGCCTCAGGAACTTTTTCTCGATCCGTCGCACGCGTTTCGCCTGGATCTCGACAAATACCAGCCGGCAGCGAGCGCGCATCCGGGCTTCCGCACACGACGGGTCGCCACCCCCGAGGACGCCGCCGAAGTGCACAATCTGTACCGGCGACGGCAGATGGTGCCACCGTCGCCGGAGTTCGTCCTGGCAAGCCGTGACCGCGACGATATCTGTTATTTTGTTGCCGAGGACGAGCATTCCGGACGCATCATCGGCGCCGTCACCGGGGTCGACCATGTACCGGCATTCGGCGATCCCGCCCAGGGCTCCAGCCTCTGGGCCCTGGCGGTCGATGCCCAGGCCGAATACCCCGGCGTCGGCGAGACCCTGACGCGCCAGCTGGCCGAGCATTTCCAATCGCTGGGTCGACACTTCATGGACCTGTCGGTCATGCATGACAACCGGCATGCGATACGCCTATACGAAAAACTCGGTTTCAGGCGCATCGACACCTTCGCGATCAAGTACAAGAACGCCTTCAACGAACCGCTGTTCATCGGCGAACCGCCGGAGGAAGCACTCAACCCCTATGCCAAGCTGATCGTTCGCGAGGCCCAGCGACGCGGCATCGGCGTGCGGGTAATCGATGCCGCCGAAGGATATTTCGAACTGCATCTGGGGGGGCGCAGCCTGGTCTGCCGCGAATCCCTCAGCGAGCTGACCCACGCGGTGGCGATGAGTCGCTGCGACAACAAGACGGTGACACATCGCATCCTGAAACAGGCGGGACTCAAAGTTCCGGAACAGCTGCTGCTGAAGCCGGGCGAGGACGGCCCGGCCGACGACTTCCTGACCCGTTACGGCTCGGTCGTGGTAAAGCCCGTGCGCGGCGAACAGGGCCAGGGCATCAGCGTCGACATCCGTCAGCACCAGGCATTGCACGACGCCATCGCCGCGGCGCGTCACCACTGCGAAGACGTCATCCTGGAACAGTTCGTCGACGGCCAGGATCTGCGCATCATCGTGATCGACTTCAAGGTGGTGGCCGCCGCGGTCCGCCGGCCGCCGGTGGTCACCGGTACCGGCGCCGACAGCATCCGCGCACTGATCGACAAGCAGAGCCGCCGGCGCCAGGCCGCCACCGGCGGCGAAAGCAAGATACCGCTGGACGGCGAAACCCTGCGCTGCATCGAAAACGCCGGCTACAACCTCGACGACATCCTGCCCTACGGCGAGAAGCTGCAGGTCCGCCGCACCGCCAACCTGCATACCGGCGGCACCATCCACGATGTCACCGCCAAGCTGCACCCGGAACTGCGGGACGCGGCTGTGCGGGCGGCCGAAGCGATCGATATCCCGGTCACCGGCCTGGATTTCCTGGTACCGTCCGTCACCGGCCCCGACTACGTCATCATCGAAGCCAACGAGCGACCGGGACTCGCCAACCACGAGCCGCAGCCCACCGCCGAGCGCTTCATCGACCTGTTATTTCCACAAACGGCTGCGAGGTCTTGAAATGGAACCCTTGAAGATCGATCAGGAATACGTACTGGAAATACTGCTGCGCCTGCTGCACACCCCGTCCCCCAGCGGCTATACCGACCGCGCCGTACACCTGGTGTGCGAAGAGCTGGAAAAAATGGACGTGGAAATGGAAATCACCCGTCGTGGCGCCATCCGCGCCTCCCTGCCCGGCGAGGCCAGCAGCCCCGACCGCGCGCTGGTCGCGCATATCGACACCCTTGGCGCCATGGTCAAGGGTCTCAAGTCCAACGGCCGGCTCGAAGTGGTGCCGGTCGGCCACTGGAACGCACGCTTTGCCGAAGGCGCCCGCTGCACCATATTCTCCGACGACCGCCAGTTCCGCGGCACATTGCTGCCACTGAAGGCATCGGGACACACCTTCGGTCCCGAGATCGACAGCCAGCCCTGCAGCTGGGACCACATCGAGCTTCGTCTCGACGAGGTCTCCTATCGCCTCGACGATCTGCTCCATCTCGGTATCCACGTCGGCGATTTCATCGCCATTGACTCCGGCACCGAGATCACGCCGAACGGCTTCATCAATTCGCGCCACCTCGACGACAAGGCCGGTGCGGCGGTACTGCTCGGCGCCATCCGCGCCATCAAGCAGAGCGGCGTCACCCTGCCGGTGGATGTGCACCCGCTGTTCACCATTTCCGAGGAGATCGGCAGCGGCGCCTCGGCGGCGCTGCATCAGGATGTTGCCGAGATGATCACCATCGACAACGGCACCACGGCGCCGGGCCAGAACTCCAGCGAATTCGGCGTCACCATCGCCATGGCGGACATGGTCGGCCCCTTCGACTACCACCTGACCCACCGCCTGATCCAGCTTTGCAAGGAGTTCGGCATCCCGCACCAGCGCGACATCTTCCGCTATTACCGCTCCGACAGTGCCGCCGCCATCGAAGCCGGCAATGACCTGCGGACCTCGCTGGTAACCTTCGGGATAGATGCGTCGCATGGCTGGGAACGCATCCACTGGGATGCCCTGGAATCCCTCGGCTGCCTGTTAACGGTGTACATGCAGAGCCCGCCGCTGTTCTCGCGCGACCGCCAGGATATGGGACCACGCGCCGGCTTCCCGACCCTGCCGGCCTGAGGTGAGCAGTCGTAAACGCAGGATGGGGGAGCCGCACCAGCACTTCGCTTTCAATGCGCCGTAAACTGGTTGCGGCGCCCCCCCAACAATAACCGGGCACTCGACGCTGCCGGACTGACACCCCAGATGGGCTATACGGCGCCCAGACCTCATCACAAGCCTGTAGCCCGTCCCGGGGCGCCGCTCCACCCATCCTCCTATGCGGTCGTCGGTGTCAACCTCTGGTGCTTCTCTATTTGGCTTTTACTATTTGATCTGTCTTCCCGTGCAGTTGGTGAAGTTTTGGCTTTGGGTTGAGTGTCCTCGAATACACATTCGGGAC